>JBBPXY010000075.1:0-7843 GCA_038200435.1 Solirubrobacterales bacterium | reverse complement strand
GGTTCGCGGCGGAGCAACCCGGCGACGTACACCGGACTGCTCGACCCGATCCGCAAGGCGTTCGCGAAGGCCAACGGGGTGAAGCCGGCGCTGTTCAGCGCCTCCTCTGAGGGGGCCTGCGTCAACTGCAACGGCGCGGGCGTCATCTACACCGACCTGGCGATGATGGCCGGCGTCGCCACCACCTGCGAGGTATGCGAGGGAAAGCGGTTCCAAGCCGAGGTGCTCGAGTACAAGTTCGGGGGGAAGGACATCAGCGAGGTGCTCACGATGCCGGTGACCGAGGCCGAGGAGTTCTTCGGCGCCGGCGAGGCGCGCACGCCGGCAGCCCAAAAGGTGCTGACCCGGCTCGCCGACGTGGGGCTCGGATACCTCAGCCTCGGCCAGCCGCTCACCACGCTTTCCGGCGGCGAGAGGCAGCGGCTCAAGCTGGCCACCCATCTGGCCGAGAAGGGCGACGTCTACGTCCTCGACGAGCCGACCACCGGCCTTCACCTCGCCGACGTCGAGCAGCTGCTTGGCCTGCTCGACCGGCTCGTCGACTCCGGCAAGTCGGTCATCGTCATCGCGCACCACCAGGCTGTCATGGCCCACGCCGACTGGATCGTCGACCTCGGCCCCGGCGCGGGCCACGAGGGCGGCCGGATCGTCTTCGATGGCACACCCGCCGACCTCGTTGCCGCGCGCTCCACCCTCACCGGGGAGCACCTCGCGGCCTACGTCGGCGCGGGAGCGCAGCCTCGCGGCACGCCCTAGGCGCCCGACAAACAGCGAACGCCGCCCCGAGGGGCGGCGCCGCATCTCGCAGGACCTCTCTCGAGGGCTCCAGCGAGAACCTTCTAGCTGGGGAGCTAGGCCTTTATCTTCGACAAGTCGGCCGATTTCCTAAACGTATCTGGACGAATGTACTAGCGCTTCCCGCTTTACACGGGTTACGCCTGAGACTAGGTTCCGCGGGGCATACCCAATAACCCAGGAAATCGGCGGGATCTTCTAGCTGGGGAGCCAGGAGTGCCGCCTCTTCCGTAAGACAGGGGAAGAGCTCGCATGCGCAAGCGCACTCGCTGGTCCTAGAGGCCGAGGGCGCGTCCCTCGGCCGAGAGCCGAGGGACGCGACTCCGCCACCTGAGTGCTGAGGCGCCGCGCCGCACTGCCGTTCGAAGATCATGCGCTCGATCCCTCAGCTCCTTCGCCACGAGCCCCGCGCTCGGGTCTTCTTCGCCGCTCACGCCCAGTCCTCCTTCGGCACGGGAGCGGGTTACGTCGCCCTCCTCGTGCTCGCCTACGCGCGCTTTCATTCCGCCTGGGCACTCACGCTGGTGCTGCTCGCCGAGTTCCTCCCGGCGGCGCTCCTCGCGCCGCTCATGGGCGCGCTGGCCGACCGCTGGCCTCGCAAGCGTTGCCTCGTGCTCGCCGACCTCGCGCGCGCCGGTGCCTTCCTTGCCCTGCCCTTCTGCACGTCGATCGAAGCGACACTCGCGCTCGCGCTGCTCGCTGGGCTGGGCAACGCGCTCTTCGCGCCCGCGGTCATGGCGGCCCTGCCCTCGCTCGTCTCCAAGGGACGGCTACAGGCCGCGACGTCGCTCTACGACGCGCTCGAAGAGCTCGGCTACACGCTGGGCCCGGCTCTCGGGGCGCTTGCCTTCGCCGTATCCTCGTCGTCTGACGGCCTGCTTCTCGTCAACGGAGCGTCGTTCGCGGTCTCAGCTGTCGTATTGGTCGTTTTGCGCTTCGGCGAGCGGCCCGAACGCGATCCGGCCGCCGTGACGCCTGGGCTGCTCGCCGAGACCCGCGCGGGAATGGGTCTCTTCACTGCGCCAGGCCCCCTGCGCACACTGCTCGCGAGCTCCGCGGCGTTCGTCGTGTGCCTGGGCATGGTGAACGTCGGCGAGCTGCTGCTCGCGCGTTCGCTGGGCGCAAGCGACTCACAGTTCTCCCTTCTGGTTGCCGCCATGGCCGCCGGGATCGTCGTTGGGTCGCTGCTCGGATCGCGTAGCGGCTCACCGTCGACGTTGAAGCGGCGCTACCTGACGGGGCTCCTCATGTGCGGTGTAGCGCTCGTGCTATCAGGATCCGTGCCGAGCGTTTGGGCGGCGATGCCCGCATTCGCGGTAATCGGTGTCGGCAACGGCCTCGGCCTGGTGAACCAACGGGTCCTCATTCAAACGGTGGTAGCCGACTCGCAGCTCGGCAAGGCCTTCGGGATGACCAAGTCGCTGGCCTCGTGGGCGCTGATGGCGGCCTTCCTGGGTGGCGGCGCGCTGGTGGCGGCCGTCGGGCCGCGCTGGATGTTCGTGCTCGCCGGCGCTGGAGCCTTGATCGCCTGGAGCCTCGCATCGAGCGCTCTGCGCCAGCACTGGGCCGAGGATCCCGTCGCGGCGCCGGTGCGGCCCGCGCCTGAGGCTGTCTAGCTCTGCCGAGCTAGCGCTTCAGCAGCACGAAGACCAGCGCCAGGGCGAACCCTATCTGCCCGAACGCGAGCGCCGTGCCAAGGTCGGGCGAGCCCGCCAGGCCGGCAATCGCGCTGGCGAATACGAACGCCGCGATCATGATCGCGAGGTCGCCCAGACGGCCCTTCATGTGATACCCGCCTCGTGCTCGAGCCCCTCGCGTAGTGCGCCAACGGCTTCACCGGCCGGCTGTGAGTCCAGCCACTGCTCGGCAGTGCGGCGGCCCCCGAGGGCACGGAGCCCGCGTTCGCCGTGCTCGGCCGCGAAGTCGGACAGAGCGTGGCGCCGCCGCGCGCGCGCTCGCCGCCCCGGTATGTCGGCGCGGGCCCGGTGCGCATCGAGCGCGTCGAGCAGCTCCTCGATACCGGTCGGGGGAGGAATTGCCGAGACCGACACCACCTCCGTCTCGCGCGCACCGAGTGAGCGCAAGGCCGCGCGCAGGTCACGCAGCGCCCGGGTGGCGATGCGCCCGAGGTCGGCCTTCGCCACCACCAGCACGTCGGGGATCTCCATGATCCCGCTTTTCAGGAACTGGAGCACGTCGCCCGAGCCGGGCTGCACCACGACGGCCACCGAGTCGGCGACCTCGGCCACGTCGGTCTCAGACTGCCCGACCCCGACCGTCTCGATCACCACGATGTCGAAGGCCGCGGCGAGGGCTTGCGCGCCGGCTCGCGTGGCCGGCGCCAGACCGCCGAGCTGCGTGCCCGCCGCTGTTGAGCGGATGAAGACCCCGCGGTCACGTGGGTCGAAGTCGATCCGGGCGCGGTCGCCCAGCAGTGCGCCGCCTGACCGGCGCGAGGAAGGGTCGACCGCGAGCAGCGCCACCGAGCGGCCGCGCTCCCGCCAGCCTGCGACCAGTACGGACAGCAGCGTTGACTTGCCGGCACCGGGGGGCCCGGTCACGCCGATGACGTGCCCCGGTGCTTCGCCACCGAGCGCGTCGGGTGAGACCTCGGAGAGCAGCGCCTCGATCTCATCGCGGTCGCCGGGAGCGCGGCTCTCCAGCAGGTTGAGCGCGGCCGGGGCCGCGGAGAGGTCGCGGTCGCGGAGGCGGGCGCCCAGCGCAGCGCCGGCTATGCCCGAGCTCCGACGCCCTGCCGCTCGGCCATCTTCTTGGTCGCCGACGGACTCACGCGGCGGCGCTGGCCGGGTTGCGCTCGGCGACCAACCCGACGATGTCGCCCATGATCTGGGTGATGTCGAAGTCCTTCGGCGTGTAGACGGCGGCGACGCCGAGCTCGCGCAGAGCGGCGGCGTCGCTCTCGGGGATGATGCCTCCGACCACGACCGGGATCTCCTCGCCACCCGCGAGCTTCAGCTCATCGAGCACGGTCGGGATCAGCTCGCGGTGGGAGCCGGAGAGGATCGAGAGCCCGACGACGTGCACGCCCTCCTGGACGGCGGAGGCGGCGATCTGGGAGGGCGTCAGGCGGATGCCTTCGTACACCACGTCCATGCCCACGTCGCGGGCGCGCACGGCGATCTGCTCCGCGCCGTTGGAGTGACCGTCGAGCCCGGGCTTGCCGACGAGGATCTTGATGCGCCGCCCTATCGCGTCGCTGACGCGATCGACCTCCTCGCGCACCTCGTCCATCCGCTCCGTGCCCCCGTGAGTCGCCTCACCGACGCCGGTGGGCGCACGGTAGGAGCCGAACGAGTTACGGAGCGTCTGCGCCCACTCGCCCGTCGTCGCACCCGCGCGGGCCGCGGCGATTGTGGCCGGCATGATGTTCTCAGCCGGGTCTTGACCGATGCGCGCGAGCTCGGCCAGCGCCGCGTCGACCGCGCTCTGATCGCGCTCGGCCCGCCAAACCCCGAGTGCCTCGCGCTGCTCGGCTTCGACGCCGGGATCCACCACGAGGATGCCTCCCTCGGCGTCGGCGGTAAGGGGGGAGACCTCGCTCTCGGCAAAGCGGTTCTGACCGACCACGGTCATCTCGCCCGCTTCGATCTTGCGCAGGCGCTCGCGGTGGGACTCGACGAGCGCGGCCTTCATGTAGTCGACCGCCTCGACGGCACCGCCGTGCTCGGCGACTACGGCCATCTCCGCGCGGGCGCCCTCGACGAGCTCACCGACCAGGCCCTCCATGACGTGCGAGCCCTCGAAGAGGTCGGGGTACTCGAGCAGGTCGGTCTCGTAGGCCAGCACCTGCTGGATGCGCAGCGACCACTGCTGGTCCCAGGGGCGGGGGAGGCCGAGGGCTTCGTTCCAGGCGGGAAGCTGGATCGCTCGGGCCCGCGCGTTGCGCCCGAGCGTCACCGCCAGCGCCTCGAGCACGATGCGCTGCACGTTGTTCTCGGGCTGGGCCTCGGTGAGGCCCAGCGAGTTCACCTGCACGCCGTAGCGGAAGCGGCGGTGCTTCTCGTCCTTCACTCCGTAGCGCTCCCGGCCGAGCTCCTCCCACAGCACCGACATCGCCCGCAGCTTCGCGTGCTCCTCGACGAAGCGCACCCCCGCGTTGACGAAGAACGAGATGCGACCGAACACGCGACCCATCAGCTCTTGCGGCACGCGCGCCTGGACGGCGTCGAGCACGGCGATCGCGTTGCTCATCGCGTAGGCGATCTCCTGCACGGGCGTGGCTCCGGCCTCCTGCAGATGGTAGGAGCAGATGTTGATCGGGTTCCACTTCGGCACCTGCTCGACCGTGTAGGCGACCATGTCGGCGATCAGCCGCATCGAGGGGCCGGGCGGGAACGCGTAGGTGCCGCGCGACAGGTACTCCTTGATGATGTCGTTCTGAGTGGTGCCCTGAAGAAGCGTTTGGTCGACGCCCTGCTCCTCGGCCGCGACGATGTAAAGGGCGAGCATCCACGCTGCGGTCGCGTTGATCGTCATCGACGTGTTCATCTGGTCGAGCGGGATGCCTTCGAGCAGGGCACGCATGTCGCTGCGGTGGGCGACGGGCACACCGACCTTGCCGACCTCGCCGCGGGCGAGCTCGTGGTCGGAGTCGTAACCCGTCTGCGTGGGCAGGTCGAAGGCGATCGACAGGCCCGTTTGGCCCTTCGACAGGTTGCCGCGGTAGAGCTCGTTCGACTTCTTCGCCGTCGAGTGCCCGGCGTAGGTGCGCATCATCCACGGCCGGTCGGGCTCGGGCAGGCGGGCTTCGGGGCGGTCGCTCATCGTCGTCAATTGTATGGTCCTGCGCTGTGAGCGCACAGATCGAGCCCATCGACGTGCTCCACCTGGACCGCCCCCGCGTGATCTGCTGCTGGCGTGTGGACGACATGCTCGTCGATCCCGGCCCGGAGTCCACCATGCGGACACTTCTCGGCGCTCTCCACGGCGAGCGTCCGCGGGCGCTGCTCCTCACCCACATCCACCTCGATCACGCCGGCGCGACAGGTGCCCTGGTGCGCCGCTGGCCCGACCTCGAGGTGTACGTGCACGAGCGCGGCGCTCCGCACCTGATCGACCCCGAGAAGCTCATGAAGAGCGCGACGCAGCTCTACGGCGACGAGATGGACCGGCTGTGGGGTGAGATGGTTCCGGTGCCCGAGGAGAACCTGCGGATCCTGAGCGGCGGCGAGACGCTCGAGGGCGGGATCGAGGTGGTCTACAGCCCGGGCCACGCCTCGCACCATGTGACCTACCTGCACGGCGAGTCGAAGACCGCGTTCACCGGCGACGTCGCGGGGGTGCACATCCCGACGGGTGAGATCGCCTTGGCTCCCACACCGCCGCCCGACATCGATGTCGAGCTGTGGCACTCCTCCCTCGACACGCTGGCGGCCTGGGAGCCGAGCCGGCTGTGCTTGACGCATTTCGGCTCGATCGAGGACGACGTGCCGGCACACCTGTCGGAGGTCGGGCGCCGGCTCGATTCCTGGGCCGCCGTCGCGCGTGACAACGACGAGGCCACCTTCATCGCCGCCGTCGAGGACGAGATCGAGCGCGCGGCCGACCTCGACACAGCTGGTGCCTACGCACAGGCGGCGCCCCCCGACCAGCTCTACGCCGGCCTGGCGCGCTACTGGCGTAAGCGGGCCGAGCGCGAGGCCGCTGGGTGAAGAACGCGGCCGGACTGGCCTACCGGGAGAGCGGCGATCCGGGCGCCCCGATTCTGCTCCTCGTGCACGGCTACCCCGAGTCCTCCTACATGTGGCGCGACGTTCTGCCCGCCGCAGCGGCGGCAGGATGGCGCGCGGTGGCACCCGACCTGGCCGGCTACGGCGACTCGCCCGCCGGCCCTCCGGGCACCTGGGAGCGCCACGTCGAGGCACTCGAGCGCTTCCGCTCCGAGCTCGGGCTCGACCAGGTCGTGCTCGGCGTGCACGACTGGGGAGGCCTCATCGGCCTGCGCTGGGCGTGCGATCACCCGGGCGTCGCGCGCGGCCTGATCGTCTCCTGCACGGGCTTCTTCCCCGACGGGAAGTGGCACGGCCTCGCCGAGGCGATGCGCACGCCCGAGCAGGGGGAGAAGCTGATCGACTCCTTCGACGAGGAGGGCTTCCGCAACCTGCTGCGCGGCGCGAGCCCGCGGATGCCCGACGAGGCGCTCGGGGAGTACTGGAAGGCCTACTCGAGCCCCGAACGCCGCCGCGGGCAGCTCGAGCTCTACCGCTCGGGCGATTTCGAGAAGCTCGAGGCCTACTCCGGCCAGCTCACCGCGCTCGACCTGCCGGCGCTGATCCTGTGGGGCGAGCACGATCCCTTCGCTTCTGTGGCGGGCGCCTACCGCTTCGCACGCGAGCTGCCGGGCGCTCGGGTAGCCGTCATCGACGCGGGACACTTCGTCTGGGAAGACGAGCCCGAGCGCTGCGCCGCCGAGGTCACGGCGTTCCTCGAAGCTCTGGGTCCGTAGGCTCTTTCGGGCTATTCTCGGGCCGATGCCGGAGACAATCGAGCGCGAGCGGGTCGCGGGCCCCGGTGGAGGGTTGGGGAGCGCCTGGCGGGTGATCGTCCGCAACGATGATCACAACACGTTCGACGGAGTCGCCCATGCGCTGTCGCGGTACATCCCCGGCGTCAGCGTTGATCGCGGCTATGCCTTCGCTGACGCGATCCACAACTCCGGCCAGGCCATCGTCTGGACGGGTGAGAAGGAGATCGCAGAGCTCTACTGGGAGCAGCTGCGAGATGCGGGGCTGACAATGGCTCCTCTCGAGCAGGGCTGATCCGGGCGTGGACAGAAACCGTCGCATAGCGAATGTTCCTGTCCACGGAGCGATCACGACGGCGGCTGTGGACAGAAACCGTCACCTTCAGGCCACACTCCTTCACAGATTCGGTCGACCGGGCGGCTGGCGCCCTAGCCTAAGCGCGCTAACCCCGCCCGCGCCCCACCCGCCGGTCGGTCCACTCCCCGGCGGTCCCGACGGCGCTGACCACGCCGTGCGCCGCGCGGCCGACCCGCGAATCCAGCAGCGGCTCGACCGCCGCGTCG
>JBBPXY010000074.1:0-14734 GCA_038200435.1 Solirubrobacterales bacterium | reverse complement strand
TCTGCCTCGGTGGCTTCGGCTGGGATGCGGCGTGGCGCCTGGTGGATCCGGCGCGGCGCCCCCGGCCGAAGTTCGGGCACGGCGCCGAAGCCCGAGCAGGTGAGATCACCGTGCTCGGCTGCTTCCACCCGAGCCAGCAGAACACGTTCACCCGAAAGCTCACCGAGCCGATGACCGACGAGGTGCTGCGGCGGGCGCGCGAACTCGCGGCGGCCTGAGCCCGTACGCGTTCCGCGCAGCCTTTCATGGCCTATGGCCCACACAATGCTGCACGCAACCGCCGAGCGCCCTCCCAGAGCTGGGCTCCTCGGCGAGCCGTACCCTGGAGAGAACGCCATGCCCCTCTCCGCCTTCACCCCGCGCGTCCGCGACTGGTTCACTGGCGCCTTCGCCGAGCCCACCGCCGCGCAGGTCCAGGCGTGGCCCGCGATCGCCACCGGCGAGCACGTGCTGATCTCGGCGCCGACCGGATCGGGCAAGACTCTCGCGGCCTTCCTCTGGGGCCTCGACCGTCTCGCCGCCGAACCGCTACCCGACGGAGAGCGCAAGACGCGGCTCGTCTACGTCTCTCCCCTCAAGGCGCTCTCCTACGACATCGCGCGCAACCTGCGCGCACCGTTGCGCGGCATCGGAGGCGACCTGAAGGTCGGCATCCGCACCGGCGACACGCCGCAGAAGGAGCGGGCGGCGATGCTGAAGAACGCACCCGACATCCTCATCACTACCCCAGAGTCGCTGTACCTCATGCTCACCTCTCAGGCGCGGGAGATCCTCACCGAGGTGCAGTGGTGCATCGTCGACGAGATCCACGCGGTGGCCGCGACCAAGCGCGGCTCGCACCTCGCACTGACGCTCGAGCGCCTCGAGTCGGGCGCGGGCCACACTGTGCAGCGCATCGGCCTCTCGGCCACACAGAACCCACTCGAGGAAGTGGGCCGCTTCATGGTCGGCCCCCAGCGCACGTGCCGCATCGTCGACACGGGCGTGCGCAAGGAGCTCGACCTGAAGATCCACGTGCCGGTCGAGTCGATGGTGGAGCCTGACGCGCCGGCCGAGAGCGACCCCCTCGATCCGATTGCGGGTGGCGAGGCCACCCGGCGCTCGATCTGGCCCGCGATCTACCCCGAGCTGCTCAAGCTGGTGAAGGAGCACCGCTCGACGATCATCTTCGTCAACAACCGTCGCGCGGCCGAGCGCCTCGCGCTGCGGCTGAACGAGCTGGCCGGGACCGGCGAAGGCGCCGACCACGTGCCGGCCGAGATCGCCCGCGCCCACCACGGTTCGCTCGCGCGGGAAGAACGGCTCGTGATCGAGGAGCAGCTGAAGAGCGGCAACCTCCCGTGCCTCGTGGCCACGAGCTCGCTCGAGCTCGGCATCGACATGGGGGCGGTTGACCTCGTGCTCCAGGTCGAGTCGCCCAAGTCGGTCGCGCGCGGGCTTCAGCGCATCGGCCGGGCGGGGCATTCGGTCGGGGATGTCTCGAAGGGGCGGATCTTCCCCAAGTTCCGCGGTGACCTGCTCGAGTGCGCGGTGGTCGCGCGGCGCATGCGCGACGCCGCGATCGAATCGACCGTCGTCCCCCGCAACGCTCTCGACGTGCTTGCGCAGCACATCGTCGCGATGAGCGCCGTGGAGGAGCCGCTGAACGTCGACGACCTCTTCGCGCTCGTCACCCGCACGCACTCCTACGCCGAGCTGGCGCGACCCGTGTTCGAGAGCGTGCTCGACATGCTCGACGGCCGCTACCCGTCCTCCGACTTCGCCGAGCTGCGCCCGCGCATCGTCTGGGATCGGGTGGCCGGCACGATCCGCCCTCGCAAGGGCTCGCGGCAGCTCGCGGTGACCAACGCAGGGACGATCCCCGATCGGGGCCTCTTCGCGGTCGTGCTGCCCGACGGCCGGCGCGTGGGCGAGCTCGACGAGGAGATGGTCTACGAGGCGCGGCCCGGCCAGACGTTCCTGCTCGGCGCCTCGAGCTGGCGGATCGAGGAGATCGGCCGTGACCGCGTGATCGTCACGCCCGCCCCGGGTGTTCCAGGCGCCGTGCCGTTCTGGAAGGGCGACTCGATGGGGCGTCCGAAGGAGCTCGGCGAAGCGATCGGCGCGTTCTCCCGCTGGGCGGTCGACCAGACCGAGGCGAAGCTTGAAGCCGAGTACGACCTCGACCCGCTGGCCGCGCGCAACCTGCTGGCGTTCCTGCGCGAGCAGCAGGAGGCCACGCGCGTCGTGCCGAGCGACCGCTCGATCGTCGTCGAGCGCTTCCGCGACGAGATCGGAGACTGGCGGCTCTGCATCCTCTCCCCGTATGGCGGACGAGTGCACGCCGCGTGGGGGCTCGCGCTCTCGGCGCGCATCCGCGACCAGTACGGCCTCGAATCCGACGCGATCTGGTCAGACGACGGGATAATCGTGCACCTGCCCGACGCGGACGAACCACCGGGCGCGGAGCTCGTCATGGTCGAACCCGACGAGCTCGAGGACGCGGTGGTGGGCGAGCTCGGCGGGTCTGCCCTCTTCGGCGCGCGCTTCCGCGAGAACGCCGGCCGGGCGCTGCTCATCCCGCGCGCGTATCCCGGCAGGCGCACTCCGCTCTGGCAGCAGCGCCTGAAGGCGCAGTCGCTGCTCGAGGTGGCAAAGCGCTACGGCGACTTCCCGATCGTCCTCGAGACCTACCGCGAATGCCTGCGCGACGTGCTCGACGTCCCCGGCTTGCAGGACCTGCTCTCGAAGCTCCACCGGCGCGAGCTGACCCTTGTCGAGGTGGAGACGCCTACGGCCTCGCCGTTCGCCTCATCGCTGCTCTTCGACTACGTCGCGTCCTACATGTACGAGGGCGACACGCCCAACGCCGAGCGCCGCGCCGCCGCACTCTCGCTTGACCGCGACCTCCTGCGCGAGCTGCTGGGCCAGGATGAGCTGCGCGAGCTGATCGACCCGGGCGCGCTCGACCAAGTCGAGGCCGACCTTCAACGCACTTCCGAGCGCTCCCGCGCAGAGAGTCATGATGCGCTGCACGACGTGCTCCGGCGCGTCGGCGACCTGACCGCCGTCGAGGTGGGGCTGCGGGTGATCGAAGGACTCGAGGCCGCCGCGATGCTCGGTCACCTCGAGCGCGAGCGGCGGGCGATCCGTCTTCGCCTCGCCGGCGAAGAACGCTGGGTGGCGGCGGAGGACGCAGGCCTCTTCCGCGACGCGCTCGGTGCCGTGCCTCCGGGGGGTCTTCCTGAGGCGTTCATCGCCGACGTCGAGGATCCGCTGGGGCGCCTCGTGCGGCGCTACGCGGCCACACGCGGGCCGTTTACCTCCGCCGAGCCCAGGCAGCGCTACGGCGTCGACTTCGCCGCGGCGCTCACGCAGCTCGAGCGCGAAAGTGAGCTGGTGCGGGGCGAGCTTCGTCCTGGGGGCACCGAGCGGGAATGGTGTGATTCCGGCGTCCTGCGCCGCCTCCGCCGCGCCTCCCTGGCCGTTCTGCGCAAGGAGATCGAACCGGCCGACCAGCGCGCACTCGCGCGCTTCGCGCCCAGCTGGCAAGGGGTCGACCGCCATCCGTCAGCGGGCGCCGGCGTCGATCGCCTGCGCGAGGTGCTCGTGCCGTTCCAGGGCCTTCCCCTGCCGGCCGAGCTGTGGGAGCGCGAGATGCTGCCGCGCCGGTGCGGGGCCTACTCCCCAAGCTGGATGGATCAGCTGTGCGCCAGCGGCGAGCTCGTGTGGCTGGGCGCCGGGTCGCTCGGGCGCAACTCGGGGCGGGTCGCGCTCTACTTCCGCGAGGACGTGGACCTGATCGGTCCCCCTCCGGCCCGCGGCGAACCACCCGCCGAACCGGCGCACGAGAAGGTTCGTGCACGCCTCGGGCAGGGCGCCTGCTTCTTCACCGACCTGCTCGCCGATGTCGAGCTTGTGCCCGAGGAGCTGCAAGAGGCGTTATGGGATCTGGCCTGGGCGGGAGAGATCACCAACGATGCCTTCGCGCCGCTGCGCGCCCCCCGTCTGACGCTCGCGCGCGCCCAAGCCGACCGGAGCAGCCGGCGTGGTGCCGCGCGGCGGTTCGGCTCGCGCCGCTCCGGCACCCAGGCGCAGGTGCAGGGCCGCTGGTCGCTGAGCGCGCCGCTCTTCCGCGCAGACCGACCCACCGCCTCCGGCGGCGTGTGCCCGGACGTTGCCCAGCGCCGCCGCGCTCAGGCCGAGCTGCTGCTCGAGCGCTACGGCATCGTCACGCGCGAGCAGGTGCTGGCCGAGGGCATCCCGGGCGGTTTCTCCGCCGTCTACAACGATCTCGCGCAACTCGAGACGCTCGGCGTTGCGCGTCGCGGATACTTCGTCGAAGGCCTGGGCGGGGCCCAGTTCGCCCTGCCCGGAGCGGTCGAGCGCCTGCGTGCGCAGCGCGACGACACCGAGAACGAGACGCTCGTGCTCGCGGCGAGCGACCCGGCCCAATCCTACGGCGGGGCGCTGCCCTGGCCCAAGAGAGAAGGCTCCCGCAAGCCGGCGCGCACCGCGGGCGCCCACGTCGTGCTCGTCGACGCCGAGCCCGTGCTCTACGTAGAGCGCGGCGGGCGGGCGCTCCAGGTGCTGGCTGCCGGCGCTGATGACTCGCGCATCGAGCCCGCCATCGGGGCCCTGGCCGAGCACGTCCGCGCCGGCCGCATCAAGCGCTTATCCCTCGAGAAGGTGGACGGCGAGCCCGTTGTCGGATCGCCGTGGGAGGAGCGACTGGTGGCCGCGGGCTTCTCGCCTGGGCCGCGGAAGCTCTCGCTCAGCGCATGACCAAGCGCATGACGCGCGCCGAGAAGCAGGCGCAGACCCGCAGCGCGCTCATCGACGCCGCCCAGATGGTGTTCCTGCGCGACGGCTTTGACGGCGCGAGCGTCGAGAGCATCACCGCCGAAGCCGGCTACACGCGCGGTGCGTTCTACTCGAACTTCGACTCCAAGGAGCAGCTGTTCGTCGAGCTGCTGCAGGACCGCATCTACTCCTACTACCGCCGCATGGCCGAACGGCGCCTGGCCGACATCGAGCACCTGCCGACTATTCGCGAGACGGGAGAGGAGTTGGCAAGGCACCAGACGGAACCGGAAGCTGGCTTGATCTTCCGTCTGTTCTTCGAGGTGCTCGCGCGGGCCGGACGCAGCGACGAGATGCGGTCGCTCGCCGCCACGTTCTGGAGCGGCAACCGCGACCTGACGGCGGAAGTCGCCCGCAGGGCTTTCGCCAAGTCGGAGAAGGAGCCTCCGGCCGATCCGAAGCTGATTGCGACCGCGATGATCGCCCTCGATGTCGGCTTGAGCATCCAGCGCTACGTGGATCCCGAAGCCGTTCCGCTCGAGGCCTGGCCCGAGCTCTACGACCTGCTCTTCTCGCCGCATGCCCCATAGGCCGTTGACATACATGAACGTATCCGGATACGATCCCGTATGTGTTTGCGCAATCGCGGAGCTGGGTGGAGGCCTTCGGAGAGCTCGTGCGGTTCTCCGCGCGGGCGCTCGGAGCGGTGTACGGCGGACGGGTGCTCAGGTTCTTCGGAGAGGCGCTGCGCCAGTCGGGAATCCTGATCCTCTCTTCGATGCTGGTGATCTGCGGGCTGTCTTCATCATCGGCCTCGAGTGCGGCATCGAGGGCGCCTACTTCACGCGGGCGCAGGGCACTCCCGCCTACGCGGGAGTCTTCTCCGCCTGGTGTGACCTGCGGGAGCTCGTCCCATACTCCTTCGGGTACATGATGGCCGCGAAGGTCGGCACCGGCATCGTCGCCGAGCTCGGCTCGATGCGCATCTCCGACGAGATCGACGCACTCGAGGTCATGGGCATCGACTCGATGGTCTTCCTGTGCGGAACGCGTCTGCTCGCGGCCTGGATGGTCCTCCCATTCGTCTACGTGGCCTCGATCGGGGCGGGTTTCTTCGCCTCCTACCTGGCGGTCGTGCAGCAGATCGGCGACGTCTCCAGCGGAGGGTTCTTCCTCATCTTCTGGATGTTCCAGAACCCACCCGACCTGCTCTACAGCGTGATCAAGGGCATGGCCATGGCGACCGCCATCGTGCTCGTCGGCTGTTACTACGGCTACAACGCCGGGGGTGGACCCGTGGGAGTGGGCACCGCTACCGCCAAGTCGATGGTGCTGAACCTCGTCCTCATCCACCTCATCGGCATGCTCGGCACGCAGCTCTTCTGGGGCTCCAACCCACGAGCACCAATCGGCGGATGAGCGCGGCCGCCGTGCTGCTCGCCCTCGTGGCCGGTGTCGCGGGATTCGCGCAGTGGGGCACACGCGACGGCGCGCTGCTGATTGGCGTGGCGCTGGCGCTCGGCTGTCTGGCGGGCGTCGAGACTGCCCTCCGCGAGCACTTCAGCGGGCGGCGCGACCGCACGGCGCTCCTGACCGCGACGACGGCCGCCGTGGCGTCAGCCGCTGGGGTCTTCGCGGGGCTAGGCTTCTCTGTCTCGGCCCTGCTGGCGCTCCTCGCCGGCGGTCTCGCCGTCCTCGCGCTGCGCCGTAGCCGCGCTTTCGGATAGCTCGTCCTGCGGCACCAGGTTGCGCGCGGCGCCGAGCGCTGATTCGATCCATGCCTCGGTTTTCTCGGTTCAAAGGCGGAGTTACAGATGCGGCAGGTGTTCGGAGCGGGTCTCGTGATAGCGCTGTTGTGTCCGGCCGCGGCGAGCGCGCTGCCGGGCTCGGGACCGCACGAGACCGTCGACATCAGGCTCTCGACCAAGCGCACCAACACGTCGACGGCCCTCACCTACGCGGCCACCTATCACGCTGCCAACAATCCGCAGGGCGATCCGCCGTCCCTCCGGCGGCTCGTAATACGAGCGAACAAGGGCCTCAGGATCGACACCACGGTGCGCCCCGAGTGCCATGCCACCGACTCGGAGTTCAAGAACAAGGGAAAGGCAGCCTGCCCGTCCGCGAGCAACATCGGAAGCGGGTTCGCGAACCTGAAGACGCTTGGGCTCTTCACGTCGAGATTCGACACGACGATCTTCAACGCACCTCGCGCGCAGGCCGAGATCGTGCAGTCCGGTGGCATGACGTTCGCGGTCGCGCGAACGTTCTTTCGCAGCGACGGCACCGTCGACGGACCGGTCCCGACGTGCATCACCGGTGGCAGCCCGCCCGACGGGTGCCCGACCGACGAGTCCGCGCTGCTGTCGCAGTCGCTCACGACCCGGGCCATCAGCACCGGCCACGGCGCGCACCGTCGCAACTACCTGACAACGCCGAAGACCTGCCCGCGCTCACGCCTTTGGCGCACACCCGTGACCCTCTACTACGCCGACGGAACCGTGGAGACCGTCGTCACTCGCCAGCCGTGCGTCCCGGCGAAGACGGCGCGCCACCGGCGCCATCGCCTGCCCGCGGCGCACCAGAGCCCCCGCTTCACCGGCTGACGAAGGCCGCCGCGCCGGCACGCTCGTACCCTTGGGCGATGCCTGAGGGCGACACGATCCACTACGCGGCCAACCGCATCCGACCGGTGTTGCTCGGTCACGCGCCCGAAGAGATCGAGACCCCGCATCGGCGCTTCACCCACGACCGCTGGCCCGAACGCCTCGCCGGTCGCGCCGTCACGTCGGTCGACGCGCACGGCAAGCATCTGTTCCTGCGCTTCGAAGGCGACCTCACGCTCCACTCGCACCTGCGGATGACGGGGTCGTGGGGCGTCTACCGCGCGGGACAGCGCTGGCGCCGCTCGCCGCGCCGGGCGTGGCTTGTGCTGCGCGCTCGCGGCCACGAGGTGGTGGAGTTCGGCGGCCCGGTACTGGAGCTGCTGACCGAGTCGCGCACGCGTTTCGACCAGCGCCTCTCGGCCCTGGGCCCGGACATCCTCGCTCCCGAGTTCGACTCCGCGAGCTACCTGCGACGGCTGCGCGGGGACGATCCCACTCGCGGTATCGGCGACGCGCTGCTCGATCAGCGCAACCTCGCCGGTATCGGCAACCTCTGGAAGGTCGAGGCATGCTGGGCGGCAGAGATCGACCCGTGGCGCCCGGTCAGTACGATCAGCGACGAAGAGGCTCTGCGGCTGGTCGACCTCACCCGGCCGCGCATGCAGCGCTCGGCCGTCGACGGCAATCAAACGCGCTTCAAGAACACCTACGGACGGGCGGGAATGCCCTGCCGGCGCTGCGGCGCGAAGATTCGTTCGCGTGGACAGGGAGACGACAATCGGATGACCTACTGGTGCGCGGAGTGCCAGCGATGAAGCGCGTGGGGCACAAGGGCGCCGACGCGATCGTGCGCGGCAACACGCTCGCGAGCTTCGACGCCGCGCTCGAGGTGGGTGTCGACATGATCGAGTTCGACGTGCTGCCCGAGCGAGCGGGCGACACCGCCGGCCCGCTCGTACTCGCCCACGACTACTCGGTGCTCGAACGGGGGCCGGCGCAGACCCTCGAAGAAGGGCTGGACCACTTCGCCTCGCCGGCGTTCGAGGGGATCGAGCTCGACGTCGATCTCAAGCTTCCCGGGTACGAGGCTCGCGTCGTGCAGGCGCTGCGCGAGCGCGGCCTGATCGATCGCGCTCTCGTCTCCACGATGTACCGCCAGAGCCTGCGCGCGCTGCGCGTAGCTGAGCCCCGCGTGCGCACCGGATGGTCGGTGCCGCGCGTGCGCAGCGACCCGACGCAGGGGCCGCGGGTGCGCTCGGCTCCCGTCTACGGATGGCTTGTCGCCTACCGGCGCGCGTTCCCGCGACTGGCGGCCGCCGAGCTGCGTTCCGGCCGCTGCGACGCGATCATGTCCCACTTCCGGTTCGTGACGCCCGCGCTCGTGCAAGCGGTAGCCGCGGCGAGGGGTGAGCTGTATGTCTGGACGGTCGACGACGCCGACCGAATCGCCGCGCTCGAGCGCCTTGGCGCGGACGGGGTGATCACCAACGACCCGCGGCTTTTCGAAACAGCGCGTGATGGATCGCCGGCTGGCGCGTAGTACCTATGTGACCGAGACTCTGGCCATGGCGCTACCCCGCAGCGAGCCCGCGGGAGCGACGCTCGAAGCGCTCTATCGCTCGAGCCGCGACGACGTCTACGCCTACGTTGCGACGCTGCTGCGTGACCCAGCGGCCGCCGAGGACGTCACCGCCACCGCCTTCGAACGGGCCTTCCGGCGACAGCGCTCGTTCAACCCCCGCCGCGGGAGTCCGCGGGGCTGGCTCTTCGGCATCGCCCGTAACGCCGCGCTCGACGAGCTGCGCCGCCGCAGCCGCCAGGCCACGCTCGCGGCCGACCCGGAGGATCTCGACGCGGCGGCCGCGGAGGATCCGGAGCACATCCTGCGCCGCACCACCGTGCGCACCGCGATCGCCGGCCTGACGCCGCGCGAGCGCGAGATCGTCGCCCTCAAGGTCCACGCCGGCCTGTCGCAGGCCGAGCTCGCCGAAGTGCTCGGCGTCAGCCCTTCCAACGCCGGCACCTTGGTGCACCGAACGATGGAGAAGCTCAGAGAGGCCTGTTATGTCGCGTCGTGAGGACACATCAACGAGCCCGGAGATCCTCCGCGAGATCGAGGCGATCGAAGCCACGCTGCGCGGCGAGGCCGTCGACCCCGAGTGGGCCGACACGGCGGAGCTCGCGCTGCTGCTTCAGGTCGAGCGGCCGCAGCCGCGCCCTGAGTTCGGTGCGAAGCTCGATGCCCGGGCGGCGCGAGACTTTGCCCGACGGCTGGCTCGCCCGCGGGGCGGATGGCGGCCCGGGCTGCGGCCGGCCCTCGCGCTCGCGGCATGCCTGCTGGCCGCGGTCGTCCTCGTGACGGGAATGCTGACGCGGGAGCAGCACCCGACCACTTCCGCCCAGGTCGTCAAGTCGCCGGCCGCCGCATCGGGCGCTTCCTCAGGAGCACCTAGCCCGACACGGAGAGCCCAGCCGAGCGGCCGCGACGCGGACAGCGCCGAGAACCTCTCGATCCGGTCCGCGGTCAGCCCGGCCGCCCCCGTCGGCACCACCGCCACTCGCCAGGTCGAGCGCACCTCATCCGTCACCCTCGGAGTCCCCCCCGCCAAGCTCCAGGACGCCTCCCGCCAAGTCTTCGACATCACGACGCGGCTCTTCCACGGCTACGTCCTCTCCTCCTCGATCGCCTCAGGCGACGGAGCCACCGGCGGGGGCAGCTTCCAGCTCAAGATCCCGAGCGCCGGTGTCAGTGAGGCCGAGGGGCGGCTCGCCCAGCTCGGTCACGTGCGCTCGCAGACCGACACGACCCAGGACATCTCGAGTGCGTTCGTCTCCGCCGACCGGCGCCTGGCCGATGCGAACGCCGAGCGCCGCGGGCTGCTCCGCGCCCTCGGCCGCGCGTCCACGCCCAACCAGACGGCCTCGGTCCGCGCCCGGCTGCAACTCGTGGAGGGGCAGATCGCCGGAGCCGAGCGCGACATCCGCTCGCTGCGCCGGCGCGCCGACCTCACGAGCGTCTCCTTGACGATCGTGCCGGAGGCCCACGGGGCCGTCGTCGGCAACCGGAGCGGCCTCACTCCCGGCGGGGCACTGCACACGGCGGGAAGGATCCTCTCGGTCGCGCTCAGCGTCCTGCTGATCGCTCTCGCGATCGCACTCCCCTTCGCTCTGGCCGGAGGCCTGGCGGTGGCCGGCACCCGGGCGGTGCGCCGCCGCCGGCGCGAAGCGGCACTCGGCGCAACCTAAGCCCTACGCGCCGAACGGCGGCGCCAGATAAATTGGGGGATGCGCGCCACCGCCACGGTGGCCGCAGGGGACGCGCGAACGCGAGGGGAGGCTTTGGAGATGAGGGGTCGCTGGGTTTCGCCGGGAGCAGTCGCTCTCATCCTCGTCCCCGCTCTGGCCGGCTGCGGAGGAAGCACGAAGAAGCTCGACCCCGCTCCGGTGGAGAAGGGGATCGAGTTCTCCATCGCCCAACAGAGCCGCCAGCTGCTGATCGTCGCGTGCCCCAACGACGTCAAGCAGAAGGCCGGCGTCACCTTCAGATGCCTGGCGATCGACTCAAAGGGCCGCCAGACCGCCTTCCGCGTCACGCAGAAGGACGACGACGCTCACGTCCACTACGAGGCCGTTCGGCGCTAGGCCTGCAGGTATGAGCACGAGCACCGCAGAGACGGTCGCGCTGCTCACCCACGTACCCGTCTTCGAGACTCTCGCCTCGGCCGATCTCGAACAGGTCGCCGAAGCGACGGTGCCCCGCGCCTTCACGGCCGGAGAGGTGGTGTTCCGGGAAGGCGACGGGAGCAGTACGTGTTACGTCGTACGCGTAGGTCACGCGCGCGCGATTCGCGCCCACCCCGACGGCCGCACCATCACGCTTGCCAACTTCGGCCCCGGCGACATCTTCGGCGAGCTCGCGATGTTCGACGACGAGCGGCGCTCGGCCACGGTCGAGGCGATCGACGATCTCGAGGCCATCGCGATCCTGGGGGCCGACATGAGGCGGATCTTGCGCGATCACTCCGACATCTCGCTGAAGCTCGTGATCTCACTCGGGCGGCGCCTGCGCGAGACCAACGAACGCCTCATCCGCCAGTCGTTCCAGACCGTGCAGAGCCGCGTGGCAACTGTGCTCGCCCAGCTCGTCGTCGAAGCGCAGGCCGAGGGGGCCGAAGGGCCCGGCGTGCTCGTGACCGTGACGCAGGCCGACGTGGCCCAGCTCGCCGGCTCCTCGCGGGAGTCGGCCAGCCGGTTCCTCGCCGTGCTCGAGCGCGCAGGAGTGCTCGAGCAGGGCCGGGGAAGGATCGTCGTCACCGACCCGGAGGCGCTGCGCCGCTATGTCTTCTAGCTCGAGGCCGCGCCCGACCGAGTTCTCCGCCGGCGGCGTGGTGGTGCGCGGCGACGACGTCGTCGTGATCGTCCCGCGGCGCCGCGGCCAATCCGGCCAAACGGTGCTGGCCCTTCCCAAGGGGCACGTCGATCCCGGCGAGACGCCCGAGCAGGCGGCGGCGCGCGAGGTGCGCGAGGAGGCCGGTGTCGAAGCCGAGCTTCAAGGCAAGCTCGATGACGTCCGTTACTGGTACCAGCGGGGCGGCAAGCGGATCCTCAAGGTCGTCTCCTTCTACCTCTTCGAGTACCGCTCCGGTTCGGTCGAGGATCACGACGACGAAGTCGACGAGGCGCGCTGGATCTCGCTCGAACGGGCCGAGCGCGAGCTGTCCTACAAGGGCGAGCGGGAGATGATTGAGCAAGCCCGGAGCCGCCTGGCCTCCGACGGGTAGGCTCGGAGGCGTGCGGGTCCTCAACTTCTACTCGGCCGTCTTCGCCGATCAGCTGCGCCGCGGGCGCAAGAGCGCGACCATCCGGCTCGGCGACAAGTCGCACAAGTACCACAAGAACGAGTGCGTGCTCGTGACGATCGGCTACCAGCATTCCCCGCGGGAGAAGATCTTCGAAGCGGTGATCGACCAGGTCGAGGTAAAGGCGATCCGCGACCTCTCGCCGCGCGACATCGAGCACGACAACCCCGAGTTCCGCCGCACGGAGGAGCTCGTCCACTTCCTCGAGCAGATCTACGGTCGCGAGGTGGACCTCGACGACGTCGTCACCGTCGTGCGCTTCTCGCAGATCATCGACAACCCGTCTGAGCTGCGGGACCGTATGCACGGTCTCGGCGGCGCGCGGAACTAGTGCGGGCCGGCCGGCGCCGCGCGCTCCTGGCCGTAGGCGGAGCGCTTCTCCTCACCGGGGGCCCCGCCTCCCCGGCCCCGGCGGCGTCGCGGCTGGGAACGGTCACCGAGTTCTCGGCCGGCGTCAGCCCCGGCAGCGGCCCCTACGGCATCACGGCCGGCCCCGACCGGGCGCTGTGGTTCGTGGAGTTCAACGGCGACCGGATCGGGCGGATCACCACCCACGGTGTGGTCTCCGAGTTCTCGGCCGGGCTCTCCCCCGCATCGGCGCCCGGCTTCGGGATCACCCGGGGGCCCGACCGCAACCTGTGGTTCACCGAAGCGGCGGGGGGTCGCGTCGGTCGCATCACACCGGCCGGGAAGATCACCGAGTTCAGCGCGGGAATCACTCCCGCCGGGCTCCCATCGGGCATCACGACCGGGCCGGACGGCAACCTCTGGTTCACCGAGGCGCAGAACGACCGCATCGGCCGAATCACGCCTGCTGGGAAGGTCACGGAGTACTCGAGCGGGATCACGAAGGGCTCCGGGCCCGCCCTCATCACTCGCGGACCGGACGGCGCACTCTGGTTCGGCGAGTTCATGGGCAGCCGCATCGGGCGGATCACGACGCAGGGACGGGTGACCGAGTTCTCGGCCGGGGTGACGCCACGGAGCATGCCCGCGTTCATCGTCACCGGTGCCGATGGCAACGTCTGGTTCACGCAGGAGGGGTCCGGCGAGGTGGGACGCATCACCCCCAAGGGCAAGGTGACCGAGTTCGCGGTGGGCGGGTCCAATCCGGATCCCGACGGCATCACGGCAGGCCCCGACGGCAACCTCTGGTTCTCGATCCGCGGGCAGGACTCCATCGGGCGGATCACGCCGCACGGCCGCATCACCCGTTTCTCGACCGGGATCTCTCCCGGCTCCGCACCGACCGGGATCGCGTCGGGACCTGACGGCAATCTCTGGTTCACCGAGCTCGGAGGCTCGCGGGTAGGCCGGATATCCCCGGGCCCGATCGCACCGGCCGTGCGGACGCTGCGCCTTGACCCGAAGAGCGTTCGTGCGTCGGCACGGCATCTGCGGCGGATCCGCGCGCGCTTCGTGCTTGCTCGTGCCGCGAGGGTCACCGTGCGCCTCCAGCGCGCTGGGCACACCCTTCGCCGCGCCCGCTTCGGGGGCCATCGAGGACGCAACCTGATCTCGCTCACAAGGCGCTTGCACCTTCACGGGCTGCGCCGGGGACGCTACGCCGTGGTCGTTTCGGTGCCGGGCGGAAGCGTTCACGTGCGCCTGCTCGTCCGCTAGCTGTAGGCCTAGGCGGGCTCGGCCGGCGACTTGAACCCAGGGCAGGTCGCGGAAATCGAGGTAAGTTTGGCACTCTCCGGGGGCGAGTGCCAACATCTCTCTTGCCTCGCGCAGCCCGGCCGCCTATAGTGGCTCGGAAGCGGCCTGGCACTCTGCACGTTCGAGTGCCAATACGGCCAGATCCACCACGGGAGGTCCCACACCTATGAATCTGAAGCCCCTCGGCGATCGTTTGATCGTGCGGGCCATCGAGGAGGAAGAGACGACTGCCAGCGGCATCGTGCTCCCCGAGACGGCCAAGGAGAAGCCCCAGAAGGGCAAGGTCATCGCCGTCGGCGACGGCAAGTACGACGATGATGGCGATAAGCGCATCCCCCTCGACGTCGCCGAAGGCGACGAGGTCCTCTACAGCAAGTACGGCGGCACCGAGATCAAGGTCGACGGCGAGGACCTCCTGGTCCTCCGCGAGTCCGACGTGCTCGCCAAAGTCACTTCGTAGCTAAAGCCTCTAGGAGAACTGAGAAAAGATGGCTCATAAAGAACTGAAGTACAACGCGGACGCGCGCCAGGCCCTCGAGGCCGGCGTCGACGCCGTCGCCAACGCCGTGAAGGTCACGCTCGGGCCCAAGGGCCGCTACGTGGTCCTCGACAAGAAGTTCGGCGCCCCGACGATCACGAACGACGGTGTGACCATCGCTCGTGAGATCGAGGTCGAGGACGTCTTCCAGAATCAGGGCGCCCAGCTCGTGCGCGAGGTCGCCACGGCGACCAACGACGTGGCCGGCGACGGTACGACGACCGCCACGGTGCTCGCTCAGGCGATCGTGCGTGAAGGCCTGAAGAACGTGGCCGCCGGGGCCAACC
>JBBPXY010000073.1:0-9546 GCA_038200435.1 Solirubrobacterales bacterium | reverse complement strand
GATCGACCTCCTCAACCAGCTCTACCTCGGCCTTCTCGAAGAAGCCGTGCAGCTCCTCGACGTCGGACTCGTCGAGGTCGATCTCCTTGACGGCGGTCGCAATCTCACCGTAAGTGAGCACGCCGACCTGTTGGCCCTTGGTCATCAGGGCCTTGATCTCCTCCAGCTCCTGCAGCTCGGCTACCGTCATTCAATCCCTCTGTAAGTCGTGCTCCCCGGCCGGCAAAGTCCCGCTCCGCGCCTCGTCCAAGAGACGTGACCGGAACGCGCTACCACCAGTCAGCGACCGCTGGCGAGTCTAGCGACACCCCGGCGTTCTCCTGGGACTCAGCGTGACCTTTCAACGCGAGAAATCGGCCGGACTTGCGCACTTCTTCAGCACGAGATGCGTGGTCGCGACCGTTGCGCCATCATGAGGGCATGAGCGAGCGCGACGAAGAGCGCGACCCGGGAGTTCTCGGCGGCCTGTCGCGCACGCGCCCTCAGCGTCGCAGCGGACGCCGGCCCGCAGGAGCCGCAGCAGCCTCGGCCACCGCCGCGAAGCCGACTCCGGCGAAAGCGAAGACCAAGGTTACGGCGAAGGCCAAGCCGGCCACGAAGCAGCCGAAGGCATCGTCCAAGTCGCGAACCCGCTCCAAGCCCGCGCCGGCGGCATCGAGGCCCAAGGCAAAACCAAAGCCGCCCGCACGCGCGAAGCCCAAGGCCGTGCCCTCCCCTGCGGGCATCGACTCCGCCCCCGGGAACAAGCGCGGAACCATCCGCCAGCCTTCCCAGCCCCGCAACGTGCCGAAGCAGCCAGCCCCGCGAGCGCCGCGCGAGCCCGAAGAGACGAAGGGCCCCTCCCCCGTGGTCACCGCCGCGCAGGCGGCTGGCGAGCTCGCCCAGATCGGGCTCACCGTGGGCACGCAGGCGATCAAGGGCGTTCTCTCGCGCCTTCCCCGTCCCTAGGGGCGCCATCGCCCCGCCGGCCGGGCGATCTCGCCCACCCGTTTGTTCCC
Organism: Solirubrobacterales bacterium; assembly: GCA_038200435.1. Classification (GTDB taxonomy): domain Bacteria; phylum Actinomycetota; class Thermoleophilia; order Solirubrobacterales; family Solirubrobacteraceae; genus JBBPXY01. Next base: position 8,548 of record JBBPXY010000073.1, on the reverse strand, counting down.
GTCCGGGCGGCCTCTATACTTCGCGCCGCCGAACGGTTGGACGCCATGCGCCCGGCCGGCGGGGGAACCAAAGTGGATGCGCGAGGTGCGTAACTCCACGGGGGCGAATCGGTCGCACAGTCGGCCGTAGCGGCGCGAAGAGCGTTGCGAGCCCGTCAGCTCACCCCGTAGGCGCCAGCCGCGCTTATGACCCAGTCACGACGCCCCGCGTTCGCGAAGCTCTGCGCCATGCTCGCCATGGGTGCTTCCGCGACCCTGCCCGCCGCCGCCGCCGCCGCGTCCGACGGAGGAGCCTCCGCCGGCCCCGAGCCGACGTCGGCCCCGGCGCCCGCCCTCATCACCTTGAGCGCCTCGCAGTCCACCCTGCTGCGCCGCACGCTCGCTCTGAGCGGCCGCGCCCGCACGGGACGCGGGCGACCCGTGGCCGTCGAGCGCCTCGACGCTCACGGCAAATGGGTCATCCTCGCGCGGGCAACCACCCGCGGCGACGGCACATTCGCCACGACATGGAAGACCGACCGCACCGGGCACCTGCAGTTGCGCGCTCGCCTGGGCGGAGCCTCCACCCGCGGATCCAGCGGAAGCCGGACCACGCCGCGCGTTCGCGTCAACGTCTACAAGCCCGAGCGCGCCACCTACTACGGCCCCGGCTTCTACGGCAATCGCACCGCCTGCGGCATCAGGCTTTCGCGCTCGACGCTCGGCGTCGCCCATCGCACGCTGCCCTGCGGCACCCGTGTCTCGCTCTACTACGGGGGCCGCACCATCACGGTTCCCGTGATCGATCGCGGGCCCTACGCGAACAACGCCAACTGGGACCTCACGAGCGCGACCGCCAGCCGACTGCACATGAGCAGCACGGCGACCATCGGCATCCTGCGCTAGAGCCGCTAGAGGAACCGCGGCGGGACGAGCCCGCCGCCCGTGCCTGCGGCGGCTGCCGCGAAGACGCCCTCCTCGGCCGTAGCGGCCAACGCAGCAGCGTCGTCGCCGTCGGCCGGATGTAGAGCCACTCCCACGGCCGCGGTCAAGGGAGCGCCGCGCCAGCTCCCGAGAGCGCGCACCGCCCCCTCCAGCCGCCGGGCGATCGCTTCGGCACCCGCGCGCGTGACACCGTCGGCGATCAGCCACACGCGGCCCTCCTCGTCGGGCAGTGCGGCGTCGGCATCGCGCAACACCGTGCGCGCGGCATCGAGGAGCTGCCGCGAGAGACCTCCTCCGGGTGCCGCCGAGCCCTCGATCAGATCAAGGCGCCCACGATCGTCGAGCTCGGCCAGCAGCAGCGCAAGCGGCCGGCCGGCACGGTCTCGGTCGGTGAGCCACGCGTCGAGCACCTCGAGCGGGTTGGCCGGGGCTTCGCCCTCCTCCGGGGCAGCGGCAACGGGCACGGCGACGGTGCCCTCCAGCCCGGCCCCAGCGACGAGCGAGCACGCGTAGGCCAAACGGTCGGCAAGCCCCAGCACGAGGTCCGTCTCAGCGTTCGCGCGGAGCTCATCAAGAGCCCCGCGAAGCAGGACGCGGCGCAGGCGTTCGACCGCCGCCACGCACGCGGCCGCATCCAAGGCTCCGGCGACCGGCAGCACCTCCGCGGCCAGTGGCCGGAGGTCTCCGCTCACACCCAGTCGAGCGAGTTCCGTGTCGGAGCTCAGAGCGCGGCAGAGCGCGCCGCACAGCTCCGGCGCGCGCCGGGCGAACTCGGCCGCGGGCAGGATTGAGAGCAGTTCGACCGGGGCATCGGCCAGCGTGGTGAGGAGCCAGTCACGGGCCAGCTCGGGCGCCCGCGCGAGGAGCGCGTCGACCGGTGCGTCGGCCAGCGGGCGCGGGCGCGCCGAGAGGGGAGGAAGACTCACCGTGCGTTCATACCAGCGCGACTCGACGGCAAGCGGGAGAATGGCCGCTATGAGCGAGCTCATCTCCGTCGCCGAAGCCCGCGCGCGGGTACTGGCTGCCGTGCCCACGCCGGGCCGCGACGCGGAGCCCGTACCCCTCGGCCAGGCGGCCGGCCGGGTGCTCGCTCTTGACCTGCCAACGGCGAGCGACGTTCCCCCCTTCCCGAACTCGGCCATGGACGGTTACGCGGTCATGGCCGGAGAGCCAGGGCGCCGCCTTCTCATCGCCGGTGAGTCACGCGCTGGGCGACCGGCCAAAGACGGGCTGCGTGAGGGCGAGGCCATACGCATCTCGACCGGCGCCGCGTTACCTCCGGGCGCCGAGGCGGTGATCCGGCAGGAGGACACGCTCGAGGAGCGCGGCGAGGTCATCCTGCATGCCGCCACGCGGCCGGGGCAGAACGTCAGGGCAGCGGGCGAGGACATGCGGGCGGGTGAGAACGCGCTCCCGGCCGGCACCGAGCTGCGGGCGGCCGCGCTCGCGCTCGCCGTCGCCGCGGGCGCCGCCGAGCTGCCGTGCGCGCCGCGCCCGCGCGTGAGGATCCTGTGCACCGGGGACGAGCTGCGCGAACCCGGCGCCGCACTCGGCCCCGGCGAGATCCACAACTCCAACGCCGTCGGCCTGGCGGCGATGGCGGCGAGCGCGGGAGCGCTCGTTCAAGCAGCCGGGAGCGTGCCCGACGGGCGAGCGGCTACCGAAACCGCGTTGCGCGGTGCGCTCGCCGAGGCAGACGTCGTAGTCGTCTCGGGCGGCGTCTCGGTCGGGCCCCACGATCACGTCAAGCCCGCGCTCGCCGCGCTCGGCGTCGAGGAGAGGTTCTGGGGAGTGAGCCTACGGCCCGGCAAGCCCACTTGGTTCGGGATCGCCCCCAGCGGCGCGCTCGTATTCGGTCTTCCCGGAAACCCCGTCTCCGCGCTCGTCACGTTCAGGCTCTTCGTCGCGCCCGCCCTGCGCGCGATGCAGGGCGCGCAGCCCGAACCGGGGAAGACGAGCGCGCTGCTCTCGGAGCCGATCGCGCGGGAGCCGCGCGAGCAGGCCGTGCGGGTGCGGCTCGAGGCGCGCGAAGGCAAGCTGCGCGCCGTGCCAGCCGCCGCTCAGGGCTCACACCAGCTGAAGGCCCTCGCCGAGGCGGACGGCCTTGCCCTCATACCCTCAGGGGAGGGGAGCCTCGCCGCCGGTGAGGCTGTCGAGGTGCTCGCTCTCGGCGACTAGTCCTCGAGGTAGGAGATCGCCCGGTTGGCCAGCGCTGTGAGGCCCGGCGCAGGGCTCTCGACCGCGAGGGGCCGGTCGACCAGCATCTCCTCGAGCTTGCGGCCATAGTCGGCGTCGACCCGGCCGGCGAGACGCGCGGCCACGGTCGCCGCCTCACGCACCACCTTGGGCTCCATCGTCCAGATCGCCTCAAAGCGCCGGCTGCCGTCGGACTGCCCGCCGCGGGTCTCCGACTCGGCCTGCTCCCACGCGAGCAGGCACGCGGAGTAACCCGGCGCGTCGACGACCACCGACCATTCGTTTCCGAGGGCGTCGTCGGGTGCGATCGGAAGCTCGCTCGGGCCGCCCTCGACATGCCGCAGCTCGGCGAAGTCGGCGAAGACCGCCGTGGCGTCGGCGTTCTCCGCGATGCGCCGGTAACGGTGCTCGACCTCGCGGTAGAACCGCTCCTCCTGGAAGGCGCCGAAGCAGACGGGCCGGGCGGCCCGGGCGAGGGTCTCGTCCTCGATTGCCCGGCTCAAGGCAAGCAGCGTCTTCTTGCGCAGCAGGCGGGGCCGGATGCCTTCGGCGGAGGCGACGGCGGAGTAGATCGAGGGCCGATCGCTGGGACTGCCGGCCACGGCCTGAGCGCGCTCGAGAGCAGCTGGCACCGAGAGGCCGCGCTCGCGGAAGGCGACCGCACGGCGCAGGGTCTCGACGTCCTCGCTCGTGTACTGGCGGTAGCCGCCCTCGGTGCGAGTCGGAGACGGGAAGCCGAAGCGCTGCTCCCACATACGAATCGTTCCCGACGCGAGCCCGGTCCGTTCCGCGAGCTCCTTGATAGCCAACCGTTCCATATGGGTAACCCTAATTCGACATCTTGTTAAACGTGTCCTCCGACCCGTGCGGAGCTCTTTGGCTACGGGCGCCCCCGGCGGTGAGGTCATCCGGCGGCCGGGTGCTGCCGTATTAGGCGCGTGGACACCCACCCTCCCTATCTCCTCACCGGCGCCTCGGGCTACGTCGGAGGTCGCCTCGCGCCGGTGCTGCTCGCGCGCGGGCACGCGCTGCGCTGCCTCATGCGCAACCCCGACCCCGGCAAGATCCCCGACGGCGCCGAGGCAGTCAAGGGCGACGCCGTCTCGGGCGACGGGCTTGACGAAGCGCTCGATGGCGTCGAGGTCGCGTTCTACCTCATCCACTCCATGGGGCGCGGCGCGGACAAGGGCGCGGACTTCGCCGCGCGCGATCGCGAGGCCGCCCGGAACTTCGGCCGTGCCGCCAAGCGCGCCGGCGTGCGTCGCATCGTCTACCTCGGCGGCCTGCCCTCCAGCAACGGCGATTCCTCCCACCACCTCGACTCGCGCGACGAGACCGCCGAGATCCTGCGCGACTTCGTACCCGAGCTCGTCTACGCCCGCGCGGCGATGGTGCTGGGTGGCGAGAGCGCATCGTTCGAGATGCTGCACGCCCTCGTCACGCGCCTGCCGGTGATGATCACCCCGAGATGGGTCGATATCCGCTCCCAGCCCATCTCGATCGAAGACGTGATCCAGGCCCTCGCGGCACTCGCCGAGCGTGACGAGTACGTCCGGGAGGCGCACCTGGGCGGCGCCGACGTGCTCACCTACCGGGAGATGATGCGGCGCTTCGCCCAAGTGATGGATCGCCGGCCACCCGCGATCTGGAAGACGCCGGTGCTCTCGCCCTCCCTCTCCTCCCACTGGGTGGACCTGGTCACACCGGTGGAGACCGGCCTGGCCCGCCCCCTGGTCGACGGGCTACGTTCGGAGATGATCGTGCAGACTCCACCCCCGTGCGGAATAAACGACTCCCCGCTCGGGTTCGAAGCCGGAGTGCGCGCGGCCCTGAAAGAGAAAGAGACCTCCTCGTCAGGCTGACGGCCGCAACCACGGCGCTTCTCGGAGCGCTGGTCGCCTTCTTCCTGCGGAGAGGCCGAGGACCTTCGATCGCCCGTGCGGTGCTCGACGATCCCGACCAGTCGACGTTGATCGACGAGAACGGCGCGGTGCGCTCGGTGCAGGCGGCCAACCTGATCATGCCCTCGAACGAGCTCGAGAAGCTGTGGTCACCGATGAGTCTCGAACGGCTCGCGCGCACGTACTGGCGGTTCCTCACGCGCGCGACCCTCGGCATCGTCCGGGTGAAGTACTCCGACAACGAGCGCACGGTCTGCGTCCTCTTCCGCGCCTTTCCGCTGCTCACCTTCCAGAAGCCGGAGTACGAGATGGACGACAAGCGCGGAGTCGTGCGCTGGCGGATAGAGAAGGGACTGCTGGTGGCGGCTCGCGGGCGGGGCGGGGACGGGTTCCTGCAGATCGATGTCGAGCGCCGCGGGCCGGACTCCGACGAGAAGAACTGCGAGGTGCTGCACGCCGAGGTCGAGGTCTCGAACTTCTATCCGTCGATCGCGTCGAGCATCGGGAGGTGGGTCTACACGGAGACTCAGTCACGCATCCACGTGATCGTCACGCACGGGTTCCTGCGCTCACTGGCACGGCTGGATCTCGCCGAGTCGCGGGTGGGCCGCTTCGCGACGCCGGCCAGCGCGCCGGCGATGGACGACGTGCCGGACCCGCCGCCGAGCGGGGAGAGGTCGCCGGCGCAGGAGCGCCCTGAACGTGAGCCTGACTCGAGCTCGTCGGCGCCAGGCGGCTGATTCTCAGCCGTACCGCGCGCCCGTGATCTGCCGTAGCTTTGCTCGGTCGTGCCGGGCGCGGACGCGGCGGACGGTGCCCGAGCGCGAGCGCATCACGAGAGATTCGGTGGTGGCGCCGCGGCCGCGCATGTGCACGCCCTGCAGCACGTCGCCGTCCGTCACTCCCGTAGCCGAGAAGAAGACGTCGTCGCCCGTGACGAGGTCGTCCTGGTCGAGCACGCGGTCGAGGTCGTAGCCCGCGTCGATCGCGGCCTGGCGCTCCTCGTCGTTGCGGGGCCATAGGCGTCCGAGCAACCGACCACCGGTGCACTTGATGGCAGCGGCCGAGATGACTCCCTCGGGCGTGCCGCCGATACCCCACAGGAGATCGACCGGCGCATCGTCGCTCACGGCCAGCAGGGCCGCTGAGACGTCGCCGTCCTTGATGAAACGGATGCGCGCCCCGGCGGTACGGATCTCCTTGATCGCCTCGGCGTGCCGGGGTCGGTCGAGCATGACCACGTTGACGTCTTCGATGCCTCCTCCCTTTAATTCTGCCACAGCGTGGAGGGTCTCCGTGAGCGGGCGCGATAGCGAGAGCGCCTCCGCCAGCTCCTCGCCGCTCGCCATCTTCTCCATGTACACGCACGGGCCTGGATCGAACATCGTGCCGCGCTCGGACAGGGCGATCACCGCGAGGGCGCTCGGCTCTCCCAGTGCGGTCAGTCGGGTGCCCTCGAGCGGATCGACGGCGATATCGACCCGCGGCGGGGAGCCGTCGCCGATCTGCTCGCCGTTGTAGAGCATGGGCGCCTCGTCCTTCTCGCCCTCGCCGATGACGACGAGGCCGTCCATGGGCACCGAGTCGAGCACGAAGCGCATGGCGTCGACCGCGGCCTGGTCGGCCGCCTCCTTGTCGCCCATGCCGACCAGCCGCGCCGCCGCGAGGGCAGCCGCCTCGGTGACGCGCACCAGCTCCAGGGCCAGGTTGCGATCCGGCCTCGTCCCGTCGCGTTGCGACAAACCGCTAGAGGACGCCGGGCGGCTTGCGCGGCCCGCTCTGCTTGGAGGCGCGCAGGACCGATCCGATGCAAACGGTGGCGGCGCCGGCGAGAGCGACCCACCAGCCGTAGCTCAGCGAGATCTCACCCGCGGGCGACCCGGGCTTGATGACCAGCCCGCGCACGACGATCAGCGTGAGGGCGGTGATGCCGACCACTGCGGTGAGCTCACCGCGCGGCCAGGAGAGCGCGTGATCTCGAACGACGATGTAGGCGAGGATGAGCGGAGCGACCGCCGCCGCCAGCAGGATGAACCGCATCATCTTCAGGCCGTCCCAGGCGGAGACCTCTTTGCCCGAGCCCTTGAACTTGTCGATGTGCGCGAACTTGTTGCCCAGGGAGTACCAGGCCAGGAAAACCCCGATGCCGAGGATCACGCCGCCGATGATGGCGATCAGCTCTCCCCGCGACAGCTTCCCGAAGTGCATCGGCGCGAAGCCTATACGGTAGGTTCGAGTAAGTGGTAGCGGGAGCTGCAGCACGTGCCTGACTTGCGGTGGGGGCTGACGCTCCCACTTCCCGGCCTGACCCTGCGCGAACACGAGCCGCTCGTGCGCCAGGCCGAGGCCGCGGGCTACGACGACCTGTGGACCGGCGAGACCTCGGGGCCCGACGGCTTCACTCCGCTGGTGCTGGCCGCCGCGTGGACCGAGCGCATGCGCCTGGGCACCGGCATCGTCAACCCCTTCACGCGCGGGCCGGCGGTGCTCGCCCAGCACGCCGCGGCGCTGGCCGACGCGAGCAACGGGCGGTTCTGCCTCGGCCTGGGCTCGTCGTCGAATGTGATCGTCGAGCGGTGGAACGAAGTGCCGTTCGAGAAGCCGCTCACGAAGGTGCGCGAGGCCGTCGAGGCGCTGCGCCCCGTGCTGGCCGGCGAGCGCGGTATCGGCGGCTTCAAGCTCGAGCAGGCGCCGGCTCATCCTGTGCCGATCTACATCGCCGCCCTGCGCGACCGGATGCTGAGGCTCGGCGGCGAGCTCGGCGACGGCACCTTCGTCAACTTCCTGCCGGTATCGGCCGTCCCGCACGTGGTCTCGCAGATACGCGCGGGAGAAGAGGCTGGCGGCCGTGAGCCGGCCTCCTCCGATGTCGTCTGCCGCTTCTTCCTCATCCCTCAGCCGGTCGAGGAGGGCATCGGCCTCGCGCGGTTCATGTTCGCCGCCTACGCGACGGTCCCGGTCTACGAGGCCTTCTTTCGCTCGCTCGGCTGGGGCGACCAGCTCGACCCGATGGTGCAGGCGTGGCGCGACGGCGATCGCCAGGGGGCGCTGGCCAAGGCGCCCGACGAGCTGATCCGCGAGATCTTCATCTTCGGCTCGCCGGCGGAGCAGCGCGCGCGGCTCGACCAGTTCGCGGCGCAGGGCATCACGACGTTCGTGCTGACTCCGATCGCACCCCCGGAGCAGCTGTCGGGATTGATCGATGCGCTGGCTCGCTAGGTGGCAGGTGGCAGGTGGCGGGTGGCAGGGCGAGGGACGGACCGGGTAGTTCCACGGGACAGCCTCAGGGCGTCACGGCCTTGAACAAGCGGACGTTGCGGTCGAGCGGGCTTCCGGCGAAGTGGCGCGGCCGGCCGCCCTGCGCGTCGATGTAGGCCAGCTCGCGAGCGGTCGCGGACAGCGGGGTGTCGGGAACGTGGTCGAGCATCCACGTGTCGATCACCGCGCCGCCTCCGGCGGTCTCCGAGACCTGCAGCATCCGGGCTTGTTGGGGGAAGTCGATCAGCGAAGCCGTCGTGATCAGCCAG
>JBBPXY010000072.1:0-2628 GCA_038200435.1 Solirubrobacterales bacterium | reverse complement strand
GACGTCCTCGACGTCCTCGGCGGGAATGCCGGCCCGCTCGATGGCCTCCGTGTAGCACTTGCCCAGAAGCTCGTTCGGATGAGTGTTCTTGTAGTAGCCCTTCTCCTTGTGCCCACGCCCGATCGGCGTGCGCACTGCTTCGACGATGACGACCTCGCGCCCGTGGCCATTGTTCATGTCGCGTCTCCCAGTCTCGTTCTTCGGAGGGCGCGCGGGCGGCCCGCGCGGCAGTAATCGGACGCCTACTCTACTCGTTGACTGACCAGTCAATCCCCAGAGGAGGAAGGGTGCAGGAGCGTCTTGGCATCGCCGGAAGCGGCGCGATCGCGTGCGGATTGGCCGCTGTGGCCGCCCCACGCGGCGAGGTCCGCATCTGGGCCCGGTCGCCTGCCTCGGCAGAGCGCGCCCGTCAGCGCATCGCTCGCTCCTGCGCGGAGGAGGACGCCGCCCGGGTGAACATCGTGCTCGACCTCTCGGAGGTGAGCGCGGATACCACGTTCATCGTGGAGGCGGTCACCGAGGACCTCGCCGCGAAGGGGACCGTCCTGGCGCAGCTCGGACAGGAGGCGGATCCCGACACCGTCCTAGCCACCACGACCTCCTCCCTCTCCATCGCCGAGCTCGGCCGCACCTCCGGGCGGCCCGACCGCTTCGCGGGCCTCCACGTGTTCAACCCCGTGACGAAGATGGCGCTGGTCGAGCTCGCCTTCGGCGCCGAGGCCAGCGAGTCCACGCGCGCCCGTGCGCGCGACTTGTGCGAGCAACTCGGCAAGACGGCAATCGAGGTTCCCGACCTACCGGGGTTCGTCGTCAACCGCCTGCTCTTCCCGTTCCTCTTCCGCGCGGTCGAGCTGATGGAGGAAGCTGGGCTCGAGCCGGAGGCGGTCGACTCGTGCCTCACACTCGGGGCAGGCCACCCCATGGGCCCACTGCAGCTGCTCGACTTCGTCGGACTCGATGTAGCCGAAGCGATCGGAGAGACGATCGGCATGCCCGCCCCGCCGCGCCTGCGCACGCTGGTCGCCGAGGGCGCCCTCGGGCGCAAGTCGGGGCGCGGCTTCTACTCGTACTAAGGCCGGTAAATGCGACGAGGGCGGCCCGCCTAAGCGCACCGCCCCCGCCAACAAGAGGTGGACCCACCCCCGGCCCACCATCTCTCCTCCACAACCACCGGTGTAAACCCACGACGGTGGTCGATGGAGCACACAACGTAGCCGCGGTTACAAGACTTGCGGCAATTTGCACAAAGATTTTCCGCGGAGCGCTCCGGGGCGACTAGTTCGCCTGCGCGCGGCGCTCGCGGATGCGCACGGCTTCGATGCGGTTCTCGTGCACGGACTCGACGCGGATCGAGTAGCCGTCCGCGGTGACGGAGTCGCCTCGCTTGGGCAGCCGGCCGAGCTCCGCGAAGACGAAGCCACCGACCGAGTTGTAGGCGTCGGTATCCACCGGCAGCGAGAGTCCGTGATCCTCCAGGTCGCGCACCGCGACATGGCCGCGTACGAACCAGTCGCCGTTAGCCAAGCGCCGCACCGCCCCTCCGGCAGGATCGGTCTCGTCGTCGATCTCGCCGACGACCTCTTCGATGATGTCCTCGATCGTTACGAGGCCGGCCGTGCGCCCGTACTCGTCGACGACCACTCCCACCGACGTCCGCTGGCGCTGCAAGTCGGCCAGCAGGTCGTCGAGCGCCTTGGTCTCAGGCACGATCAGCGCCTCGCGCACCTCGCCTTCGAAGCTGGCCTCGGGGCCATCGCGCAGCAGCACCTGCGCCAGCGAGTTGGCGTGGACTATCCCCTTTACGTGGTCGCGGTTCTCGTCCTCGGTGACCAGCAGGCGCGTGTGGCCCGAGTCGACGCAGCGCCGCAACGCAGTCTCGACCTTCTCGGTGACGTCGACCGTGACGACCGCCGGAATCGGAGTCATCACCTGGCGGGCTTCCTGCTCATGCAGGTGAAAGACCCCGGAGAGCATGCTCGCCTCGTTCTCCTCGAGCTTGCCGCCGGTGTAGGACTCGGCGATCAGCCGCTTGAGCTCGTCGGGGCTCCCTCCCTCCTCGCTGCCGGCTTCGGGATTGACTCCGAGCAGCCGCAAGATCGCATTGGAGGCGGCCGTGAGCACGTAGGTGAACGGGCGGAAGATGACCCGGGAGAACTGCAGCGGCCGCGCGACCCTGCGGATGACCGCCTCGGCGTGGTGGATCACGTACACCTTGGGGACCAGCTCGCCGATGATGATGTGCAGCGACGTGATCACGAGGTAGGCGAAGATGACCGAGATCACCACCGCGGCCCCGTGCCCGATCGGACCCTGAAGCACCGGCTTCAGCAGATCGACGAAGATCGGCTCGCCGAGGGCGCCGATGCCGATGGAGGCCATCGTGATGCCGACCTGACAGGCGGAGATGTAGTCGTTGATCTCGTCGAGCTGGCGCAACGCCAGCTTGGCGCCGCGCATGCCGCCTTCGCTGTCGGCCTCGAGCCGCGCGCGCCGCGAGCGCACGAGGGAGTACTCCGCCGCGACGAAAAAGCCGTTCAGAAGGACGACCAGGAGTACCGCGACGAGAAGCAGGGGGCTCACGTGCGCCACCGGGCACGGGGGCCGGCGCCGCGCGCGGCGCCGCTACTT
>JBBPXY010000071.1:0-27881 GCA_038200435.1 Solirubrobacterales bacterium | reverse complement strand
GAAGCAGTGCGCACGCCGATCGGGCGTGGGCACAAGGAGAAGGGCTACTACAAGAACACTCATCCGAACGAGCTTCTGGGCAAGTGCTACACGGAGGCCATCGAGCGGGCCGGCATTCCCGCCGAGGACGTCGAGGACGTCATCACGGGTTGCGTGCAGCAGTACGGCGAGCAGATGTTCAACGTCGGGCGCAACGCCTGGCTACAGGCCGGGCTTCCCGTCGAGACGCCCGCCACGACGATCGACCGCCAGTGCGGCTCGGCTCAGCAGGCCGTCAACTTCGGCGCCGCGCTGATCGCCTCCGGTGTGCATGACGCGGTCATCGGATCCGGCGTCGAGCACATGGGTCACATCCCCATGGGCGTCGGCTTCAACTGGGTCGACCAGGTCGGCGCGCCGTGGCCGCAGGAGCTGATGGAGCGCTACCAGCTCGTGCCCCAGGGCCTCTCGGCCGAGATGATCGCCGACAAATGGGAGATCCCCCGCTCCGAGCTCGACGAGCTCGCCGTTCGCTCCCACGAGAAGGCGCACAGGGCCACGGAAGAGGGTCGTTTCGAGCGCGAGATCGTGCCCTTCCAGGTCAACGGCGACACGTTCGTGACCGATCAGGGCATCCGTCCGGGCACGACCCTCGAGACGCTCTCGGCGCTCAAGCCCGCCTTCAAGGAAGACGGCAAGATCACCGCGGGCAACGCCTCGCAGATCTCCGACGGCGCCGCCGCGGTGCTGCTGATGAGCCGGGAGAAGGCCGACGCGCTGGGCCTGAAGGCGCGCGCGAAGATCGTCGATCAGACGACCGTCGGCGTCGACCCGGTGATCATGCTCACGGGCCCGATCCCGGCGACGCAGAAGCTGCTCGAGCGCAACAAGATGAAGATGAGCGACATCGACCTCGTCGAGATCAACGAGGCGTTCGCGCCGGTCGTGGCTGCGTGGAAGCGCGAGCTCGATCCCGACATGGACACGGTCAACGTGAACGGTGGCGCGATGGCGCTGGGCCATCCGCTGGGGTCGACGGGCGCTCGGTTGATTACGACGCTGTTGCATGAGCTCGAGCGTTCGGATAAGGAAATGGGCTTGGTCACCATGTGCTGCGGTGGCGGGCTCGGTACGGGCACTCTGATTCAGCGCGTCTGACGTTTGGCGTTGCTGGTTGGCCGTGGTCGGTGGGCCCGCCCCAGGCCGGGTCACGCGATCCTCGCGTGATCGGAGTTCCTGGGCGGCGCGCGACCGACCACGGCTACCGGACGTACCGTCCACGGACTGCTCACTGGTCTTCGACTAGCCGCCCCGGCGCTGCTGGACCAGCGCCCGCTCCACGGGTTGGGCTTAATATGCGGGTCGTGACCGCTCGGCGCTTCGTCCTGCTCTCCTTCCTGGCGCTGTTCTTCGCTTGCGCTTCCGCCCCGGCTTCGGCTGCTCCCCCTCCGCCGAGTGCCAAGACCTGTGCGGCGTTCGCTGCGCATCGGACGCGGCCTCCGATTCAGTCGTATGACGCGCGGGGTGGTGGCGTTCGTGTCTTTGCGATGCAGTTCAAGCAGGAGGCGCGCAACGTTGTCTCCTACGGCTCGTTCCGCGCGAAGATCGAGTGCTTGATCAGGCAGGACGTCGTGCCGCATCTCGCTCACGACCGGCCGAACGTCGTCGCGTTCAACGAGGACATCGGGCTGATGACGATCGGGATCGGATCGCGCGGCGCCAAGGCGCGGGCGATACTCGACGGCTCGGCGCGGCCGAACTGCTCCGGTCAGGGTGCGCCGTGCGCGCTCGTGGCCACCCTTGTCGCGCTGCAGTCGGGCTACAGCAAGGAGCTCGCGTACACCGGTGCGCGTTTTGGTTCGGACTTGAAGCCCATAAGCGGCGTGTTCGTTGCCGCCACCGATGTCTTTGTGCGCGGTTTCATGACGACCTTCTCCGACATGGCTCGCCGCTACCACCTGTACATCCTCGGCTCGAGCGACCAGACGCCGTTCCGCGAGTCGACCGACCCGGCCGACATCTCCGCGCTCGCCGATCCCGACCTGCCCCGACCGAAGTCGGTGTTCGTCGCCACAGACCCGAACGTCTACAACGAAGCCTTCATGTGGGGCCCCCGCGAGGTCCGCCATACGGGTCCTGCACCGCTGCGCAACGTCGTCGCGCGCAACCGCAAGGTTCCACTGACGCCGGTCGAGAACACCTTCCAGTTCGCGCCCGGACCGGCGACGGGTCAAGCCGCGGTCGACAACGTGCGGCCCTACCGGTTCCCCGGCACGAGGATCAAGATGGGCTTCGCCACCAGCCTGCCGGCGTTCGTCTACGGCGACCCGCCCAAGGGTGTGGATCCGTGCTCCGACACGAGCAAGTACTACATGCGTTGCCTCGACAAGCTCGGCACCAACCTCGTCATGCAGGACGAGGCCAACCCGGGCAGTTGGACGGGATCCGACGGTGACGGCATCGAGAAGTGGCAGCCGCTCTCGTGGATGACCTCGACGTGGCGCGCGAGCTCCGACAAGAGCGTGCACTTCGCCTACAACGTGACGCCGCACCTCGTGGGCAACCTGGCGGACCTTCCCTTCGACGGACAGACTGCGATCACCCAGCGCGGTTTGCGCGGGCGGGGCTGCCACTACATCGGCAACGCGAAGTTCCTGCCGGGCGAGGACCGAGCGGATCTACGCGACGAAGCGGGCCCCAAGTCGCAGTTCCTCGCGATGGCGCCGTGGGTGCGCAGCGACGGGCCGCGCGACGACCTGCGCGCCGTGGGTGGGAAGCTGAACTACGGCTCCGGCGCCCCCCTGGAGAACGACTACGTCGAGACGGCGATCGTCGCCGACCTGCCCTACCCGCCGAACCCCAACCGCCGCGGCTGCGCGACGCGGCCGCTGGGCAAGCAGCGTCTCGTCGTGAGCGCGCGGCCTTCGCGCGCGCGGCTCGGACAGCTGACGCGCTTCACGTTCGCCGTGCGCGTGCCTTTCGAAGGTCGGCTGCGCGCAGTGCCACACGCGCGGATCCTCTTCGCGGGCCGCCGGCTGCGAGCGGATCGGCGCGGACGGGTGACGGTGGTGGCTCGCCCGAGGCGAACCGGGCGGCGGCGCGTCGTGGCCACGGCGTCGGGCGTGCTCCCCGGCCGCACCGTCGTCCGCGTGCATCGCTGAGCCGGGTCCTACTCCTCCCAGCGGAAGCCCACGGCAGAAGGCGCCGGCGCCAGCGGGCTCACCGGCAGCCCTTCCGGAGGATCGGGCTCGTTGTAGCCGACGGGGGCGATGTCGTTCGGCGTCTCGGGGTGGAAGAGCGAGGCGAGGTACTGCGCCTGTCCGCGGCCGGGCCCGAGCTCGAACTGACCGCCGCCGTAGGCACGCATCCCGTGGTCGGCGAGGTAGTCGTAGGCGTCGCACAGCTTTTGCAGGCCGCCTAGGCGCGAGGGCTTCACATTGACCATCTTTGGCGGGAACGGCCGCGACTCGATGTCGCCGATCCCGTGTATCGGGGCGTCCCAGGTGATGCGGTCGTGGTGAGGCCCGAGGATCGGCTCGGTCTCAGCGTTCAGGTCGGGATCCTCGAGCCACGCGTCCGGGAACGACTCGACGACGAGCCGGTAGAGCTCGGGGTCAGTCTTCACGTCGACGACCGTGCCCGTGTAGAAGGACTTGAAGTCGACTGAGTCCACAGCTCCCGTCTCCACGAGTTGCGCGACCAGCTCAGGCGTCCACGAGTTCGTCGGGTCGAGCTTGAACCGCAGAGTCGGGTAGCGCTCGAGGCGGCGGAGGAGCGGCTCGACCGTCGCGGGCTCACCGAGGCGCAAGGACACGACGAAGGTGACCGGACGGGGCTCGAGCTCGAGCACGTCGTGCAGCGCGCGGCCAGCCTGGCGCAGCGCGAGATCGAGCGCGGCCGAATGGAACGCCCAGCACCGGTAGAGCCGCGAGACCTCGCCGTGGGCCGGCTCGATGGGGAACAGATCGAGCCCGTCGATCTTCTGACAGAGCTCGTCAAGCGTGTAGCTGCCGGCCAGCGGCTGGACCGCGCCCGCTTCCTGCAGGACGACGTGATCCTCTGAGTCGTAGACGACGTCCTCGCCGACGCCCTCCTCGCCACCTCCGCGTAGGTGGATGACCGTGGAGAGGCGCTCGAAGCCGCTCGAGACCTCACGGGCGAGTCCCTCAAGCTCGTAGCCAGTCACGGCCAGGGGCAGGTCGGCCAACTTCGCGTAGGTGCTCATGCGATCACGTTCCTCAGCCATCCTCGGAGATCAGAGACGAAGCGGGGATCGATCGTGTGGTCGATCGGGGATTCGCGCCAGAGGACCGCGGCGCCGGCCTCTTCGAGACGCTCGTGCGCGGCGCGGCCGAACTCGATCGAGATGACCGGGTCATAGGCCCCGTGCCCGATGGCGACGGGAAAGCCGGCGCGGTCCTCGAGGTCGAGCGCGAAGTCCTCGACGGCCGGTATGAAGCCACTGAGCGCGAGCAGCCCCGCGGGCGCCGGGCGGCCTTGCCCGAGGGCGAGCGCGTAGGCCATCACAGCTCCTTGGGAAAAGCCGCCGATGACCGTTCGCTCGAGCGGGACGCCCGTCTCCTCCGGCAGCTTCTGGAGCCAAGTGCTCAGCAGCTCGAGGCTCGCGCGGAACGTGTCGGGGTCGGGGAAGCCCACGCGCGGGACCACGTACCAGTGGTTGCCGCCGGGCGGCAGTTGGAGAAGCGCGCGCGGGGTGAGACCGACGAGCCGGCGCTGGGGGTCCAGCGCGTCCACCAGCGGTTGCAGGTCGAGCTCGTCGGCGCCGCGGCCGTGCAGCAGGACGAGGGCACCGGCCGGGTCGCCGGACGCGGGCCTGACGCGTTGAACGAGTCCCTCGGGCTCCACGCGCTGGTCAGCTCTCGACCGAGGACGAAGCACGCGCCCCGGCCTCGAGCCGCGCGACCAGCTCGTCCAGCTTCAGCTCCTCGAGCCCCTGCCCCACGGCGTCGAGCTCGCCCGCGCAGAACTCGACGAGCGAGCGGCCCTCCTTGCAGAGGTCGAGCGTCTCACGCAACCCCGCTTCGCTCGAGTCGAGGCGGCGGATGATGGCCTCGAGCCGCGCACAGGCGGCTTCGTAGGTCGGCTGCTCTTCGGTCACTTCTCCTCCTCCACCCGGGCCATGACCCGGCCGTCGCGAAGCCTCAGATTGACACGGCCGGCGGCGCGCACTTCCGTCGCGCTGCCCAGCGGCTCGCCGCCCGAGTCCTCCACTAGCGCGTAGCCGCGTTCGAGCGTGCGCTCGGGCTCATGGGCGGCGAGGGCCAGGGCCAGCCGCTCGAGGTCGCGGCGGCGCTGGGCGCCGGCGGCCGCTCCCTTGCGTCCGAGGTCACCCGAGAGCGCGCTCAAGCCCGACGCGGCCCGTGCCCGGTGCAAACGCGCGACCTCGGCCTTGCGCCCGATCACGAGCAGGCGGCGCGAGGTGATCGTCCGTTCCTCATCGGCGCGGCGGCGCGCGCTGGCGCGCAGCTCGCGAAGCTGCTGGTGCAGGCGCCGGCGGTGGCGCGCGATGTGCTCCGAGGGCGCGCGCGAGAGCTGGGCGAGGGTGCGCGCCCGCGAGAGCACGGCGGCGCGGCCGTGACGCTCGAGATGGCGCGCGTTGTCGCGCAGGCCGGCGCGCGCGGCCACGCAGTCGAGCCGCACGGCGCTCTGCGCCGCGTGGGTGGGCGTCGAGCAGCTCACGGCGGCGACATCGTCGAGCAGCGTGCGGTCGGTGTGGTGGCCCACCGAGGCGATCACCGGGACGGGGAGGAGCGCGACCGTGCGGCACAGAGCCTCGTCGCAGAAGGCGAAGAGATCGGCGAGCGAGCCGCCGCCGCGCGCCACGACGATCACATCCACGTCGGCGTAGGCGGCGAGGTCGCGCAGCGCCCGGCCGATACGGGGCGCCGCGTGCCGGTCCTGCACTGGGGCAAACGCCCACACCAGGCGGCCCGCCCAGCCCTGGCGCTCCAAGCCGGCGAGCACGTCGTCGCGCGCCTTGCCGCCCTCGCCCGTTACCACGCCGATCGAGCGGGGGAGGGTGGGCCGCGCGAGCGCCTTCTGCGGCGCGAACAGGCCCTCGGCGTCCAGCAGGCGCCGCAGGCGCGCGAGCTGGGCCAGCAGGTCGCCTTCACCGGCGGGCCGCAGGTCGCTCACCGCGAACTGGAACGACGGCGATGAGGTTGACGATCCCGGGTAGAAGTCACAGCCGCCGGCCACGACCACCTGAGCACCGTCGGCGATCAGGCCCTCGGGCAGCCCGAGTGCTTCCCAGTCGTTGCGCCACATCGAGCACGGCATCGCGCCGCCGGCGTCGCGCAGCTCGAAGTAGACCTTCGCGCGGCTCGGCCGCAGGTTCCAGACCTCCCCGAAGATCTGCACCCGCGCGAACTCGCGCAGCCGGTCTCGCAGGCGCGCCGCGTACTGGCCCACGGGGTGCGGGCCGGACAGCTCGCTGCCCGGGATGCCCGTTGGTGGGAGCGCGGCCTGGCGCGGGTAGGTCACCTGAGTGATGGTACGGCGGAGGAGGGCGGGATCAGTTGAGTGGACAGTGGACAGTGGACGGTGTGAGAAGCTGCGCTTTCTCGTGAGCTGGTCGATGACAAGGAGGGCCGTGCGCCTCTTACTAGCTTCCATCGCCGCTCTGCTCGCCTCGGCGGCTGTGGCGAACGCTGGCGCTCCGCCGCTCGAGCCCGTCAGCCACGATGATCTCGGCCGCATGCCGGTGTCGATCCACGACAGCGTGCTCCCTCGGCATCCCCGCCGGCTGCGCGCGATGCAGGCGTCACGGACCCCCTACGTGCGTGCGGCGAACGGAGAGCTCGTGCGCGTCTCGGCTTCGCCCCGGCTACACGCGACCTCGGCAACGCTGCGCTCCTACGCCACGCTGTTCGCTTCCTTCGTGCACGGCTCCGAGCTGGCGTCGGTCACCGTCTATCTCGCGCCTTACAGCGAGATGCGCGACGTGTGCGGGGCCGATGCGGACTCCTGCTTCAGCCCCTCCGACGACGAGATCGTGCTCATCGGCCAGACGCCGCCCGACGGCACTCCGATCGCCGAGATCGCCGCCCACGAGTACGGGCATCACATCGCCCTGCGCCGCTCCAACCGCCCGTGGGACGCGGGCGACTGGGGGCCCAAGCGCTGGGCGACCTACGAAGGGGTCTGCTCGCGCTATCTCGACGGCACCGCGGTCCCCGGCGACGAGGGGCGGTACTACGACCTCAACCCGGGGGAAGCTTGGGCCGAGACGAATCGGGTTCTGAACGGTGGCTCAGACCCCTGGGTGCGCATTGACCGGTCTTTCGCTCCCGATTCGCACGCTCTGCTGCTGGCGCGGCGGGACATCCTGCGGCCCTACCGGGGCGCCAACAACACCTATCGGCGCTCGTCGTTCCGCCCCGGAGGGTCCGGGCGTGCCTCGTACCACCTGAGCGCTCCGCTCGACGGCACCGACTCGATCTCTCTGCACTCGCGCGGCAACCTGGACGCCGACCTGTACGTCTACTCGAACAACCGGCTCGTCGCGAAGTCGGCCCACTCGGGCCGCGCCGAGCTCGTGCACATCACGGGGGGCTGCGGCTGGGACCGCGTGACCATCGAGGTCCGGCGGCGCCACGGAACGGGCTCGTTCGTGCTGCACACGGCCCTGCCGTAGTAGGTCGGTTCAGACCGCGGCCAGCCGGCCGCCGACGAACTGCGCCAGGCCGGTGATGCGTCGCCGGATCTCGACAAAGCCACGTTCCTTGAGAGCGTCGACGATCTCGTCGCGCTCGAACATCCTCATGCCGCTCCGCTCGCCGAGGAAGCCGTCCCAGGTGCGCATCGGCGCCGAGCGGGTGCGGCAGCTGGTGAGGATCGCGAGCCGTCCGCCCGGGGTCAGCACGCGCGTCATGTGGTCGAGGGCGAGCAGCGGGTCGGGGAAGAGATGCAGCGCCGCGAAGCAACACACGGCGTCGAAGGAGTGGTCGCGGAAGGGCAGGGCGATCGCGTCGCCGCGCAGGAACGCCGCGGTCTCGGCCAACTCGGCAGGCGTGTCGCGCACGGCGCGGGCGAGCATCGTGGCCGACGCGTCGATGCCGACCGACAGCCCGGTCTCTCCGACGGTGCGCGCGAACCCCCGGGTGAAGTTGCCCGGTCCGCACGCGACGTCGAGCACTCCGTCGCCCGGCGTCAGGCCGAGCATCAAGCGGGCGATGCGGTGCTCCTCCTGCATGCCCGGACCGAGCGCTCCCTTGGCGACTCGCCCGAGCGTCGGGCGCCACCACCGTTCGTAGACGAAGGGCACAGCACCGGTGAGCATCAGGCGCTGGGTGAGGCCGGTGATCGCCGCCTCTTCTCCGCCGAGCAGGTCGAGGTAGCCCTGGGACTCATCGCCACCCGCGGCGCGCGCGCCAGGGTCGAGGAGCGCCCCGACCCGCTCGAGCGCGCTCACCTGGTCAGGCCTCGTCGGAGAGGCTGGCCAGCGAGCGCTGGCCGTCCTGGGCGCCCACCCCGCGTACCTCGCCCGTGACGGCGAGGGCATCGAGGCGGGCGACCTCTAGTTCCCCCTCGACGCGGGCGGGATGGTCGGCCGGCAGCCCGCGGATGAGGCGACGAATGCGCTCGCGCAGTTGCAGCGCGAAGTGGGGGGTCGACGCGCCCATGAGCTGCCGCACGTCGTCGAGCGTGACGTCGTGCTGCGGCGAGGAGCGGTCAGGGTGCTCGGCTTGGCTCACGGCTGCTTGCTCTTCACGGGGGCGATCTCCATGAGGCGGTCGATGCCCGCCTGCAGCGCTAGCGGCAACGTTGCGGTATCGCCGATCAACCAGCCGCGATTGTAAACGCCGCGAACCGGGTCGGTGCTGTAGCCGGGCTCGATGTCGAGCAAGAACTGCTCGAGCGGTTTGGGGAGAGCTCCGCCGCGCGGTATGGGAATGAGAGGGCCGTAGGTGCCCGACGCGGAGAGAGGAGCGGCTGCCGCCGCATCGAGCGGGCGATCGGTGCTCGTGAAGACGAGGCCGTGCCCCGCATCGCGTACGAACCAGCCGAAGTTCGCGTCGTGCAGGCGGGTGAAGGCGATGGCGCTCGTGACGGGATCGGTGACCTTCGGGACGGAGTCGTAGGCGCGCGTCGCGGTGCCGAGCTTGCCGAGCTCCTTCAGGGTCTTGTCGCTCACGGTCTCCGGGGGTCCGAGCACGTAGATGTGCGGCTTCTGATGGCGGTTGATCGCCGTCTTGGTCTCGGACGGCACCGAGTCGCGCTTGACGAAGAGGATCGGCGTTCCGCTCTTGGCCGCGTAGCCGGCGGCCGGCTCGGCGTAGGCGGGATCATCGGCCGAGACCACCAGGACCGAGTCGGTCGTCTCACCGGCCGCAGCGGCAAGGAACCGATCGATCTCCGCGGCGATGGCGAACGGCTGGGCGCCCCGAACGTTGACGCTCTTAAGGTTGCGCGGGTTGGCGACGTTGCCGACGCGAATGAGCTGCGCGCCATTGGCGGCCGATGAACCCGTCGGCGCGAGTGCGCGCAGAGCCTGGTCGCTGGTGGCGGGCAGGTCGGTGCCCGACCCATAGATGAGGGGCGCCTTGAGGGGTGCGCTCATGAAGACCGACGCGGCAAGCGCCGTGCGCCAGTCGCGGCCGTCGGTGAGCGCGACAGCGGGTGGACGGTTGCCGGTGGCCTGGCCCGGATAGACGACCTGGGCGATCGCGGACGCGATGCTCGTGGCGTCGGCGCCGGCCACACGCGCGGTGTTCTTCGTCGCGAGCCCCGGGTAGCCGATCTGCGCCGCCGTGGGCGGTCCGCCCGGTGACGGCGCGGAGGGGCGGTCGAGCGGGGCGGGAGCTTGGCTCGAACCGCAGCCGGCGAGCGCGACGGCGAGGGCGAGGAACAGCCAGCGGACGCTGGCCCGGCGGGGGGCGCGCATGGGTCCGGGAGCGTAGCGGGCGCCCAGATGAACGGCGGCGATCGGTAGGATGGGCAACTGTTGACTGACCAGTCAATCGCTTTGCGCGCCGACCCCCCGGCGCCGCTGGCGCGAAGAGGGAGCCCTACCCACGATGGACTTTCAGCTGAGCGATCAGGCCCGCGAGTTTCAAGACCGCTGCCACCGTTTTGCCGCCGACGTGATCCGGCCGGCCGCCCCACTCTATGACCGCGAGCAGTCCGTCCCCTGGGATGTGATCCGCGAGGCGCGTGCTCAGGGGCTGCACGGGCTCGACCTGCTTCAGGAGATGGCCAGCGACCCCGGCGGCATGAACGGTGTCATCTACTCCGAAGAGCTGCACTGGGGCTGCGCGGGCATCGCGCTGGCGATCTCCGCCTCGTCGCTCGCCGCCGCGGGCATCGCCTCGTCGGGCACGCCCGAGCAGATGGCTCACTGGTTGCCCGAGTGCTACGGCGTCGGCGACGAGATCCGCACCGCCGCCTACGCGGTGACCGAGCCCTCGGCCGGATCCGACGTCAAGTCGCTGCGCACCACGGCCAAGCGCGACGGTGACGACTGGGTGCTAAACGGGACGAAGGTCTTCATCTCCAACGGCGGCATTGCCGACGTCAACGTCCTGGTGGCCACCGTGGACCCGGAGCTCGGCCACCGTGGCCAGGCCTCCTTCATCGTGCAGAAGGGCACGCCCGGACTCTCTCAGGGCAAGAAGGAGGACAAGCTCGGCATCCGCGCCTCGCAGACGACCGAGGTGGTGCTCGAAGACTGCCGGATCCCCCTCGAGAACCTGCTGGGTGGGATGGACAAGCTCGAGAAGAAGCTCGAGCGCGCGCGCTCGGGCCAGACCGGTGGCTCGTCCGGCGCCCTGGCGACGTTCGAGATCACCCGCCCGCTCGTGGGTGCCTCGGCCCTCGGCATCGCGCGCGCCGCGTACGAGTGGACCCTCGACTACCTCGAGGGCCGCAAGGATGAGAACGGCCTGGTGCTGGAGCAGCAGGGCGTGCAGCAGGTGCTGGCCGACGTGGCCACCGAGATCGACGCCTCCCGCCTGCTCGTGCAGCGCGCGGCGTGGATGGGACGCAACGGCATCCCCATGACCGCCGGGCAGGGCTCGATGTCGAAGCTCAAGGCGGGCGACGTGACCATGTGGGCAACGACGGTCCTCATGGATCTCGTCGGGCCCGAGGCGGCAAGCACCGATCATCCGCTCGAGAAGTTCTTCCGCGACGCGAAGATCTACCAGCTGTTCGAGGGCACCGCCCAGATCCAGCGGCTCGTCATCTCACGCATGCAGGTGGCCGACCGCCGTCGCCAATTCGCCGCGGCGGCCGAGGTGATCGCCGACGTGGCCGAGAAGAACGGCGGCGGCGCCCCGACGAGCTCGATCGCGTCCGTGGCGAACTAACCGCCAGCGCCTAACGCAGACCGATGATCAGCTTCGAGTGGCCGACGTTGCCGCTGCGCTGGCCGCCCGCGATGAGGAACTGGTAGGCCCGGAGGTAGGGCAGGGCCTGCTGCAACTTCGGCGAGGAGCCGGCCGACTCGACCAGCTTCAGGATCGGGGCGACGCCCACGTAGAACGTCGGGTCGAGTCCCGATCCGAGAGCGCT
The DNA here is from genome assembly GCA_038200435.1 of Solirubrobacterales bacterium. Lineage (GTDB taxonomy): Bacteria > Actinomycetota > Thermoleophilia > Solirubrobacterales > Solirubrobacteraceae > JBBPXY01. Next base: position 16,367 of record JBBPXY010000071.1, on the reverse strand, counting down.
CTTTGCCTTCTGCAGCTCGGCCGAGTCACCGAGACGCCTGGAGGGCTTGAGGGCCTCCTGGGCGGACGCCAGGCCGTAGGCGATCACGACGCGATCGCCCCTCGCGACCATGAGCACGGGCTGGCCGCTTCCCTTCGTCGGAACGGAGAAGCCGCGGGCGCCCGCGATCGAAACCGGCGTCGTGGGGCGGTTCGCGAGCCTGCCGATAGCCTTGCCGATCCGGCCGACCGCTGCGGTCGAGACGGCCGGATCCTTCGAGGAGAGAACCAGGGCGCCGCTGAGGTTGGACGTCGACGTGCCGCGAAGGAAGAAGGCGACGTCGCCGATCCAGCCGAGCAGGTCGCGCTGGAGCTCAAGCCCGGTGCGCGCGCGTACGAGCGACTCGATCTGGGCGAGTGACGCTCCCGGTGCGCCGGTGCCGAGCAGCGTGGACAGCGTGCGCTTTACCCGATCGCCGAAGCCGCCGACGCCCAGCGCCGCCCACGAGTCGCCGGGGAGATTGTCGAAGAGCGGGGTGCGCTTCGCCGAGCTGGCCGCGTTTGCGGCGCGCTCGACGGTGGACTCAAACGTGATGCTGTTCGGTGTGGCGCCGAGAGCGACCGCGACCGGCTTGGCGTTCGCAAAGCCGGGAAGGGCCTTCAGCTGCTGCAACTGGGCCGACCGCGTGCCGCCCTGCGGTGCCAGGTCCAGGAGCCGGCGGGGGTCGAAGTACATGAGGGCCAGGCGCTGTGCGGCCGCCCGCGACTTCGCCTTGCCGAAGGCCGGGTCCGAGGAGAGCGACGGCGCGCCCTTGCTCACGTCGATGACCTTGCGCAGGCCGGGCTCGGTGCCCACCACCAACGAGCCCTTGACCACCCCCGTCGCGGTGCCATTGGGGGCGATGCGGTAGCTCGTGTCCTTGTAGGAGCCCGACCGTGTCCCGCTCTTGCCGCCGAGGCGGTTCGAGTCGACCTGGTCCTTCAGCTTCTTCTCGTCGCGCACCCCGATGATCACCGCGTAGAGAGGCTTGCGGCCGATCACCGGACCGGTGACGAACACCCCCACGCGGTTGCCGAGCCACGGATCGATGTCCTTCTCGAAGGTGGCGCCTTGCTTGCTCGAGGAGTTGATCTTCGCGATCAGCTGCGCGCGCCAGTCCTTGCGCAGGGAGACCTTGCCTATGACGGAGTCGACCGAGCTCTTCAGAGGCTCGCCCGGCCGGATGGAGGCCTCGATGTACACGGGCGCGCCTGCGGGAGCCCAGGCGGCGGGGTCGGCATCGCCCGTGGCCGACGGCGTGGAGCCACAGCCCACGAGAGCGACGAGAGCGAGTACGAGGGTGAGCGGCAGGAGGAGGCGGCGCAGAGCGGTCATGGGGTGGAGCCTAACTCAAGCCGCACCCGTTCAGGCCGATGAAAAGACTTGGATTCGCACGCGCCCGTACGTCTCGGGCGGCGGCCACGCGGCCGCTTCCGCCTCAGGCATCCGGTCTGTGGCGGACGGCTCCGGCTAGGGGTGGGTAACGCGCGCTTCGACGATCTGCTCGCGCTCGGCCGAACGGTTGGCGCGACGCACCTGAGCCTCGAGCGCGCGCCGCTCCTGAGCGGCACCGGCCACCTCCAGCCCCGGGACCGCGGTCGGCCGCCCCTGCTTGATCGCCGCGATGCCCGCAGCTCGTCGGTGAAACCTCCATGCGAGCGTGCGAGCGTGATGCCACCATGCACGAAGCCCGCCGAGTTGGCGTCGGCGAGGCCCATCCACTTGACGAGCGTCGCGCCGGGGTCTGCTGCCTGCCTGCCCTCCATGGTGTCGGTACGCTAGTCGCTCCTCACCTCTTGAAGCCAAGGAGCTCACATGGCCGGCCTCTCCGGGCGAATCTCCACCACGATGAAGGCGAAGATCTCGAAGCTCCTCGATAAGCACGAGGATCCGTCCGAGACCCTCGAGTATTCCTACCAGAAGCAGGTCGAGCTGCTTCAGAACGTGAAGAAGGGGCTGGCCGACGTGGTCACGTCCAAGAAGCGGCTGCAGCTTCAGACCGACAAGCTGGAGAAGCAGGTGGTCAAGCTCGACACGCAGGCGCGCCAGGCGCTCGCGGCGGGGCAGGAGGATCTCGCCCGCACCGCGCTCGAACGCAAGACCGTAGCCCAGTCCGAGCTCCAGAACCTCGACGGGCAGGTCGCCGAGCTGGAAAAGCAGCAGCAGCAGATGGTCGACTCCGAAGCGAAGATGCGGACGAAGATCGAGGCCTTCCGCTCCAAGAAGGAAGTCATCAAGGCCCAGTACTCCGCCGCCGAGGCCCAGGTGCGCATCGGCGAGGCGGCGAGCGGCGTGGGCGAGGAGATGGCCGACGTCGGCCTCGCCATGCAGCGCGCGCTCGACAAGACGGAGAACATGCGCGCTCGAGCGGGCGCGGTCGACGAGCTCGAGAAGGCGGGCGCCTTCACCGACCTCACCCAGATCGGCGATGGTCAGGACGACATCGACCGCCAGCTCTCACAGCTGTCGAGCTCGAGCCAGGTCGACTCCGAGCTCGACAAGATGAAGGCGGAGCTTGGGAGCGGCGGGGAATCGTCGCCGGCCCTCGAGCCCGGGCAAGAGGCGCCTTCGAAGGAGTCTGCGTCGTGATTGTCCGCATCGCGACCGAAGACCAGTACCGGCTCTCCGACGACTGCACCAACCGGCTGAACGACCTCGACAACGAGGCCGTCATGGCCGTCGAGTCCGGCGACGAGAAGCGCTTCGACGAGCTCTTCGGGCAGATGCTCGACATGGTGCGCTCCGAGGGCGAGCTGATGGGCGAGGACGAGCTCGAGGAGTCCGAGGTGATCCTTCCGCCGCCGGATACGACGCTGGCGGAGGCGCAGGAGCCGTTCAGTGGTGAGGGGCTGCTGCCGGGGTAGGTGGGTTTGTCGGCGCCCCTTTTTCTTCGGGTCTGAGGAAGGGGAGGCGGGAACTTCTGTCCAAGCTGGCATGAGCTCCGCTGTCGTGGACAGTTTTTGTCGACCGGCCGGTTACCGCGTTTCGCGCAAGGGGGTAGCGACGGGCGCGTCCGGCACGATGTTCCGTTCGCGAACGTTCATTTACCGGTGTCAGGACACCGGTGCGTGAACGTTCGCGCCTCGTCGAGTCGCTCCAACGCCGGTTTCGCGTGAACGCGGTAGCCGGCTGCGCCCGCAGCCACGCTGGGCCCTACGACCAACCGCGTTACAACGGCGCGCCCCACAGCGGAAACCAGCGCTCGAGCTCGGCCTCGACCGGCAGCTCGACCCCGATCTGGGCCTTCATACGCAGCTCGCGCTCCGTGTCGCGCGTCTGCGCCGCTCCCGCCGGGGCGAACGGGTAGAAGGTCCCGCGCTTGTAGTTGTAGATCCAGTGCAGCGGCTTCTTCTGAGAGTCCTCGAACGCGAAGACAGCGCAGAGGATGCGATCTCCGTAGCCGCCCGTCTCGAGCGCGCCGCTCACCGCGTTGACACCGACGACGAGATCGTCGAAGTCCTCGTCCTTCAGCAGCATCCAGCGATAGCCGTAGTCGTCGTCGCGCAGCTCTACGACGGTGCCCGAATCGCCCGAGGTGCCGCGCACGACCTCTTCCATGTCGCGGGCGATGCCCTCGAAGTCGGCGGTGGCCAGCGGCTGAAAGACGATGCCGGCCACGCCGCGAGTCCGGAGGCCCAGCGTCTCGCTGAGCGTGACGTAGGCCGTCGACATCGCGAAGAGACGGTCGGGTGCCGGGCCCTTCAGCTTCCGCTTCCCGGAGATGACGTCGAAGAGGCCCACGTCAGGCGGTGCCCTGCAGCTGCGCCTCGAGGCGCTGCAGGGCGGCGAGGCGCTGCTCGAGCGGCGGGTGCGTCGCGAAGAGGTTCGCGAGAGAGCTCTTCGTCGACGCGGGGAAGATGTAGAAGGCCTTCATCTCGCCGGCGGCGCGCAGGTCCTGCTGTGGGATTCGCGCCATGCCTCCGCTGATCTTGATGAGCGCCGAGGCGAGCGCACTCGGGCGGCCGGTGATGACGGCCGAGCCGCGGTCGGCCGAGAACTCGCGGTAGCGCGAGAGGGCCTGCATCAGGAGGAAGGAGATCGCGTAGACCACGGCGGAGATGGCCACGAGCGCGAGGATGCCCGGGCCGCCGTCGTCGTCATCGTCGCCGTAGCCCCCATAACCGCCGCCGAAGAAGAACCCGAACTGCACGATGTAGGACGCGACCACCGCGAAGAACGAGGCGACGGTCATGACCATCACGTCACGGTTCTGCACGTGGGTCAGCTCGTGAGCCATGACGCCTTCGAGCTCGGCGGGCGACAGGAGCTCCATGATGCCGGTGGTCGCGCAGACCGTCGCCGTCTTCGGCGAACGGCCGATCGCGAACGCGTTGGGCATCTCGGTGTCGGCGACGGCGATGCGCGGCTTGGGCAGATCGGCCTGCACGCAGAGACGGTCGACGAGCGCGTGCAGCTGCGGAGCCTGGGCGGGGGTGACGACACGTGCTCCCATCGCCGCGAGCGCGAGCTTGTCCGACGCGAAGAGCTGGAAGAGGAACATGCCGCCCGCGATGACCGCGATCAGCGCGCCGTTCACGCCCGAGGCGAGCAGGGCGGCGACCAGCACCGCGTAGACGAGTCCCAGGAGGAACAAGGTGAGCGTCATACGGAGCTGCAGGCCGGTGTCGCGCCCGAATGATGTGCGGCGGGAAGGCATGCCCTGATTCTCGCAGACCGGAGGCGCCGGTCGGCCGGGTCGGCCGCCCGAGCACGCCGCGGGTGTGCGGCTTAGGGACGGCCCCAGGTCAGGCGCGTGGCCGAGGCGCGGTCAGGCCCGAATACGCCGTCGAGGAGCGAGGGCTCGGCCTGCTCGCCGAACTGGCGCTCCAGATGGCGTTCGACCTCGCCTCGTGAGGCTCCTCCGACCGCCATCTCGATCGCGACGAGGCGCGCGCTCTCGGGCTCGGCGCCGCGGTCGGGTGCCGGCTTCGCCCGCGTGGTCGCGCGGCTCCCGGCGCGCAGCTCGGGCGGCAGCTCGTCGTCGGCGCGCACGGGGGGCTGCCCGGACTCGGTCTCGACGGCGTCGAGCCAGCGTTCGGGCTCAGCCGACCACGGCGGACCGGGCGGGGATGAGGGAACGTCGGAGCCGCGCAGGGCGCGGGCAATCTCGTCCAGGTTCGCGGCGAGCCTCCCCGCCCGCTCGCGCAGCGAGTCGGCCTCGCGCAACGCTCCGGCCGAAAGCTCCTCGAGGCCTCGTGCCCGGCTCAGGGCGGTCTCGTCGACCCGGCGGCGCGAGGCGGCGACGTAGTCGAGTGCCTCGGCCTCAGCCGCCCGGCGGTGGGCGGCGATGTCGCGCCGCGCGGCGTCGGCCTCGCGCTCGGCCGCGAGGACGATGGCGTGAACGCGCTCCGCGATGTCTACGTCGAGGGCCCGGTAAGAAGGGCCGCGCTGTTCCCGATCCATGGTGGTCCTCTCCCGGCGGCGGGCCCGATGCCCCACCTTCTTTCCGGAGCCTACCCGCCGGAGCGGCCGAGGGCATGCGCGCGAAAGGAGGGGTGCAGCCAGCGCGCTTGCAACTTTCCGCCCAAGGGGAGGAGGCCGGGAATTGCCGTGGTAGCGTGGCGCCCGCCTAAACCCCTGCAAACGAGCGGGGAAGCAAAGCGCCAACGACGCGCCGGAGAGCCGGGTTGTCGACGGCGATCGGCCTTGCGTAGCGGCCTCCAGCGCCCTCCGCGCTCCATAACACTGAACCTCTGGTTGAATCTTGAGTGATAGCCGCCATAGAGTCGCGCACCGTATGCGTGCCGTCCGCCTGTTCCTCATCGTGCTCGCCGCGCTTCTGGCGCTGTGGGCCGCGCTTCCGCTGACCAGCGGAGCCAGCCAGGAGTCGCGCGTGTCCACCCTGCAGAGCCGCATCGAGTCGGCGCGGGGAGCGCTGCAGCGCAAGCACGGCCGGGCGGTGGTCCTGACCAGCGACGTCACGGCCTTCACGCGGCGCATCGATGCCCTCCAGGGCGGGATCACGCGGTTGGAGGGCCAGGAGGCGACGCTCCAGGCCGACCTCGACGCCAAACGGGCCGAGCTTGTGCGCATCCGCGACGAGCTGAATGCGGCTCGCGGGCATCTCGAGCGCCTGAGGGCGCGCCTCAAGCACTCCGAACGCGTTCTGGCTCGCCGGCTCGTCCAGCTCTACGAGGCCGGCCAACCCGATCTTGTCACCGTCGTCCTCGACTCTCACGGATTTGCCGACCTTCTCGAGAACGGCGCCTTCCTGCACCGCATCGGCTCGCAGGACCGTACCGTGGTCCTGGCTGTCAGGAGCGCCAAGGCCGAGGCCACGACGCTCACCCGGCGCCTTGCCGGCCTCGAGGCCCGGCAGCTGCGCGTAACGGTGGCGATCTACCTTCGGCGCAACCAGGTGGGCGCCGTCCATCGCGCGCTCTCGCAGCGCCGCGCCGGGTACGCCCGCCAGCGCGACGCCAAGCAGGCCACGCTGGCCAGCGTACGCTCGGGAGAGAGCCGCCTGCGTCAGCGCGTCGACGTGCTCCAAAGTGACGTTGCCGCCGTCCAGTCCAAGATCCGCGCGGCGCAAGCGCGGGCGGCCGCCGCCGCGCCCGCGCCGTCATCGGCCGGCGGCGCTGCTCCGCAACCGGCGGGGCCGATTCGCGGCGGCGGCACCTTCATCTGGCCGATCAACGGCACGATCACGTCGCAGTTCTGCGAACGGCGCTCCTACGAGGCGTGCCACCCGGGGATGGACATCGCGGCGCCCGAGGGAACTCCGATCCGGGCAGCGGCGGCAGGCAGCGTCACGATCGCCGGGACCGAAGGGGGATACGGCAACTACACGTGCATTCAGCACGCGGGATCGCTGTCCAGCTGCTACGGCCACCAGTCGTCGATCGGGGTCAGCGTGGGGCAGCACGTGACGCAGGGGCAGGTCATCGGAGCTGTCGGCTCGACCGGACACTCGACCGGCCCGCACTTGCATTTCGAGGCGCGCATCAACGGGTCGGTCGTCGATCCGATGAATTACCTGGGCGGGTAACTACCGGACTGCAGGTGGCAGGTGGCAGGTGGCAGGTACAGGATCGGCCGAGCCCTCGCCCTGCCACCTTGTTGTTCTGCCACCTGCCACCTCGCAGGTACTGCCACCTCGTCTAGCCTGGCTTCCCCATGAAGCCCGAAGTTCACATCCTCGGCCTTTCGATCAAGACGTTCGGCGTCATGTTCGCGCTGGGGTTCGCCGCAGCGGGGGCCGTCCTCGCACGGCGCTTCAAGGAGCTCGGCCGCTCGTCCGACTGGGCCTACGAGATGATCTTCGCGGGCCTCGTTGGGGGCCTCGTCGGCTCGCGGCTCTACTACATCGTCCAGAACTACGACGACGTGAAGAGCGACCTGCTCGGCAACCTGTTCTCGGGCTCCGGGCTCGTTTGGTACGGCGGCGCCATCGGCGGCGCGATCGGCGTGCTCGCGTGGGCGCGGTGGCGCGGGGTCCTCGGTCTCGGGCTGCTCGATCTCGCCGCGGCACCGCTCTCACTCGGTTACGCGATCGGCCGGATCGGCTGCCAGGTCTCGGGCGACGGCGACTACGGCAAGCCCTCGCACCTGCCCTGGGCGATGGGCTACCCGCACGGGACCCTGCCGACGCCGTCGGGCGTTCAGGTGCAGCCGACGCCGATCTACGAGACGCTGGCCACCGGGCTGACGGCCTGGGCCCTGTGGCGCGCGCGCGACGCGTTCCGGCCCGGAGCCCTCTTCGCGAGCTACCTGGTGCTCTCGGGCGCCGAGCGCCTGCTCGTCGAGTTCGTGCGGCGAAACACCGAGGTGGTGGCCGGGCTCACCTCGCCACAGCTCGAGAGCATCGGGCTGATGCTCGCGGGCGGCATCTGGCTGGCTTGGCTGGCTCGTCACGGCGGGTTGCGACGCCCGCAGCCCGATCCCCTCTCGGTCGCGGCGACGGCATGAACGGTTCAAGCCTTTCCATTCGGTTGCCGAAGGAGTTCAATAGAACTATGAGAGACAGGGGTGCCCTCTTCGCCGGACTCGGCGTTTCCGGCTCGTTGCTGGCCGCTGCCGCCTGCGCGTTTGTCATCGCGAGCGCCTACATCGGCTTCAACGGATGGCCCGGCGCGAGCCGCACGGGCAGCTCGGGCACGATCGTCATCAGTGACAACCCTGTTCTCAGGCGGACGGGTGTGGCCGCGCGGTCGGCAAGGGCACGTGGCGCATCTGCGCGGGCCGCGGCACGCGGCGCCGGCGCCGTTCGCGCCGGCGGGCCCGTGCGTCCCGGCGGCGCGCTCGGTGGCGGTGGCGGTGGCGTGAGTGCGGCGCCGGGATCCGGCAGGGCGTCCGCAGGCACTACGCCGGGCGGTTCGAATCCCTCGACGCGGGGCCCGGGGCCCGGCGGAGGTGGGCAGAGCACCGCAGGCAGCAGCTTGGGCGGCGTCGTGCGACAGGGCGGTAGCCGCCTGGGCGGCGCGGTGAGCGGCGCCGGTAACACGGCCGGCTCGGTCGTACGGCCCATCAGCCCCGCCGGGGGCGACGCGGTCAGCGGCGCCGGGCGCGGGGTCGGCAACGCAGTGAGCGGCACCACGCGCGGAGTCGGTAACACCGTCGACCGCGTCCTGCCCAAGCCTTAGAGGCCGTCTCCGAACCCGTTCGCGGCCGCATTAGCCGACCCAAGACCACCGTCTTCGCCGGCGGTGCCCTCGCCGGATCGCCACGTCTGATCCTCGTCGATGCGATGCATCGACTCCGGTCAGCCGCGTCGCCCGGCATCCACGGATGCCGACTACTGCGGCTCGCGACCGGTTTCGAGACAACCTCTTAGTCCTCGCCCGGCTTCGCTCGAAACGCGCGCGCGAGGAACCGCAGCGAGTATCCCTGCAGTTCTGGGTCGTGCTGCACGGAACGGTGGTGACCACCCGGCAGCTCGACCAGCTTCGCCCTCGCTGAGTGCGTGGCCCGCTCGCGCAGCTTGCGCGAATGCTCGATCGGGATGCTCTCGTCACCGTCGGCGTGAAGGAGCAGGAGGGGCGCCCGCAGGTTCTCCACCGCCTCGCCTGCGTCGTGAGTGGAGAGGAAGCGCTCGAGCTCGAAGTGGTCCGCGCGGAAGTTCAGCTCGTCCTCGCGCAGGCCGCGCAGCAGATGCTCGGCCCCAGCTGGGCAGATGGCGACAACGGCGTCGGCGCGCACGATCTCTGCTCCGACGAGCGCGAAGTAGCCGCCCATGCTCGAGCCGCGTAGGGCCAGCGGGCGCACGTCGAGCAGTTCGGCCATGGCCGCCATGTCGTTGAGCACACTCGCGCCGAGCTCGCCGTCGCTCTCGCCATGCCCACGCTGGTCGAAGACGAGCGCCGCAAAGCCTGCGGCCCTGCACGCACGGGCGAAGTCGTGATGGCTCTCCTTGACCGAGCCGGCGCCCGGCAGGATGAGGACTCCGCCCACCGGCTCGTCGTCGGGCCGCCAGAGGCTGTAAGAGAGACCGTCGTGCGCGTCCATGGCGGTCGGCGGTTCGTGCGAGGGGCGCGAGGCGGCCACGGGCATCGATTATCGCTGCTCGCGGCATAATCGCCGCGATGGCCACGCTCGCGCGCAAGCTCTCCCACGTCTTCCCACTCGACAGCGGTGTGAACGACGCGGGCCACCTCGAGATCGGGGGGTGCGACGCCATCGAGCTCGCGCGGCGCTTCGGCACGCCGGCCTACGTCTTGGCCGAGGACGACCTGCGCTTTCGCGCCCGCGCGTTCTGCGCAGCCATGGCTGGGGCCGGCGGTGAGGTGCTCTTCGCCTCCAAGGCCCTGCCCTGCACCGCGGTCTACCGGCTGCTGGCGGAGGAGGGACTCGGCTGCGACGTCGCGTCGGGAGGGGAGCTCTTCCTCGCGCTGCGCGGCGGATTCGACCCGCAGAAGATCTACTTCCACGGGAACGCGAAGTCCGTGCCCGAGCTGGGGTTCGCCGTCGAGTCCGGAGTGGGTCACATCGTGCTCGACTCCTTCGATGACATCGACCGCTTGGAGCGTGTCGCTTACGAGGCCGGGCGCGAGGTGCAGGTGCTGATCCGCGTGACGCCCGGAGTCGCGGGGGAGACCCACGCCAAGGTCTCGACCGGCCAGGCCGACTCGAAGTTCGGCTTCGGCCTCGAGGACTCGGCGAAGGCGATCGCCCGGCTCGAGAGCGCCTCCGCGCTTCGGCTCGTCGGCCTGCACATGCACATCGGCTCCCAGCTCTTCTCGCTGGATCCCTTCCGTGCGGCGGTGGCGGCCATCGCCGAGCTCGGCGACTTCCCCGCGTACAACCTCGGCGGCGGCCTCGGCGCGGCGTACACGCGCGACCAGGAGCCACCGTCCATCGAAGACTACGTCGCGGCGAAGCTTGCGGCGGCCGACGATCTGCTCGGCCCCGGGAAGCGCATCCTCATCGAGCCCGGACGCTCCCTGGTGGCCAATGCGGGAGTGACCCTCTACACCGTGGAGACGGTCAAGCGGAACGTCTCGACGTGGGTGGCAGTCGACGGTGGCATGTCCGACAACATGCGCCCGATGCTCTACGGATCGCCGTACGAGGCCTGCCTGGCCGGCCAGCCGCTGGCGGAGGGGGGCGAGCCCTGCCGGGTGGCGGGCAAGCACTGCGAGTCGGGCGACGTGATCATCCCCGAGGCCATGCTCGAGAACCCCCGCCCCGGCGACGTCCTGGTCACTCCCGCGACCGGTGCCTACGGTCACGCGTTGGCCAACAACTACAACGGCATCCCGCGACCGCCGGTGATCTTCGTCTCCGGCGGTGAGGCGCGTGAAGTGGTGCGCCGCGAGACCTACGACGATCTGGCTGCCCGTGACCTCTAGCGGCTCCTTCCGCATCGGGCTGCTCGGCCACGGGACGGTCGGGTCGGCGTTCGCGACGCTCCTCGAACAGCGCGCGGCACACGTGGAGCACGTCACGGGCGTGCGGCCGGAGGTCACCGGCGTGCTCACCCGCACGCGCGGCGACTTCGACGAGATTCTCGCCGGCTGCGACCTCGTGGTCGAGCTGATGGGCGGCCTCGAGCCCGCGCGCGACTACGTGCTGCGCGCGATGGCCTCGGGGCGCCACGTGGTAACGGCGAACAAGCAATTGCTCTCCCAGCACGGGGAGGAGCTGTGGGCGGCGGCGCGTGAGCACGGGGTGCAGCTGCGCTTCGAGGCGGCCGTCGCCGGCGTGGTGCCGGTGATCCGCGTGCTGCAGGAGTCGCTCGCCGCGGCGCGGGTGGAGCGCCTGCACGGGATCGTCAACGGGACGACCAACTTCATCCTCACCGAGATGGCGAGCTCGGGTGCTTCTTACGAGGACGTGCTGGCTCAGGCTCAGACGCTCGGCTACGCCGAGGCCGATCCGAGCGACGACGTCAACGGCCGCGACGCGGCGGCGAAGATGGCGATCCTCGCGCGGCTCGCGTTCGACACGCCGGTGCATCTCGATCAGGTCCGCTACGAGGGAATCGAGCACATCGCGCCCGACGACCTCGAGTACGCCCGCGACCTGGGCCTCGGGCTCAAGCTGATCGGCACGGCCGAGCGCATCGACGAGAAGCTGTCGGTGCGCGTACACCCGGCGTTCCTCTACCCGGGGCATCCGCTGGCGTCGGTCGCCGGTCCGTTCAACGCTGTCACCGTCGAGTCGGCGGACATCACCGAGATCACGATGTCCGGCCCGGGCGCCGGTGGCCCGCAGACTGCGAGCGCGGTGCTCGGCGACGTGATCAGCGCGATGATCCCGCCCGCGTCGACCCCGGAGACGACGGAGGCTTTGGAGCTGATCGACGACGTCACCTCGGCTTTCTATCTGCATCTCGAAGTGGCCGACTCGCCGGGAGTGCTCGCGCAGGTCGCGCAGGTTCTCGGGCTTCAGGGGATCTCGGTCAAGTCCGTCGTCCAGAAGGGCCTCGGTGACAACGCCCGGCTTGTGATGGTCGTCCATCCCGTCCTCGAGTCGAGCTTCTTCGCCGCTTGCGAGCTGATCGGCGGCCTCGACATCGTGCGCTCGCGGCCGCGGGCGATCCGGGTGATCGAGGAGGAATTCGTCTGATGCCCGGCCTGATCGAGCGCTACCGCGACCGCCTGCCCTTCGGACCCGGTGATCCCGTCGTCTCGCTCGACGAGGGTTCGACACCGCTGATCCTCGCGCCGCGGGTCTCTGAGCGCGTCGGCGCGGAGGTGTGGCTGAAGCTCGAGGGCGCCAACCCGACCGGCTCGTTCAAGGACCGGGGGATGACCTGCGCCGTCTCGGCCGCTGTGCGTGAGGGCGCGGAGGCCGTGATCTGCGCCTCGACCGGCAATACCGCCGCGAGCGCCGCGGCCTACGCCGCGCGCGCCGGCCTGCGCGGAGCGGTGATCGTGCCGGAGGGGAAGATCGCCACGGGCAAGCTCGCCCAGGCGCTGATGCACGGCGCGCGCGTGGTCGCACTGCGCGGCAACTTCGACGAGGCCCTGCGCCTGGTGCGCGCGCTGACCGACGCCCATCCGATAGCGCTAGTGAACTCCGTCAACCCATTTCGGCTCGCCGGACAGAAGACCGCGGCGTTCGAGGTGCTCGAGGAGATCGGCGAGATCGACGCGCTTTGCATTCCCGTGGGCAACGCCGGCAACGTGACCGCTTACTGGCAGGGGTTCTCGGAGGCCGGCACCACGCCGCGGATGCTGGGCTTCCAGGCCGAGGGCGCAGCCCCGCTCGTGCAGGGCGCGCCCGTGGCGGATCCCGAGACCGTGGCCAGCGCCATCAGGATCGGCAACCCGGCGCGCTGGGAGGAGGCGATGGGGGCGATGACCTCCTCTCGCGGTGGGGTGCAGGCCGTCAGCGACGCGCAGATCCTCGACGCCTACAACTTCCTCGCCTCCCGGGAAGGGGTGTTCTGCGAGCCCGCCTCGGCCGCGAGCGTCGCCGGACTTCTCGCCCACGGTGCGGCCGACGCGGAGAAGATCGTCTGCGTGCTCACGGGTCACGGGCTGAAGGATCCGCAGGTCGCCCTCGATCAGGCTCGTGCCGTCATCCCGTGCGAACCGGACCTCGCCGCGGTTGAGCGCGCGGTGCTCTCCTAGTGGGACGCACCGGATAGATGGAGCGCCGGCGCGTCGTCCGCGTGCCCGCCTCCTCGGCCAACCTCGGGCCGGGCTTCGACGTGCTCGCGGCCGCTCTTCAGCTCCACCTTGAGCTCGAGGTCGTCGAGACCGGAACCTTTGCCGTGGAGACCGACCTCGAGGTGCCGCTCGACGCGACCAACCTGTGTGTGCGCGCGTTCGCCGAGCTGCACTCGCCTGAGGACTTCACGTTCCGAATCCGGTCGCCGATCCCGCTCCCCGGAGGTCTCGGCTCGAGCGCCGCGGCCGTGGTCGCCGGCCTGATGGCCGCCGACCATCTGTTCGAGCTCGATGCCGACGTCGAAGGGCTCGCCGCCGGCCTCGAAGGGCACCCGGACAACGTCGCCGCAGCCATCCACGGCGGGTTCGTGATCTGCGCCGAGGGTCGCGTCGTCCGGTTCGACCCGCCAGCGGGGCTCGAAGCTCTGCTCGTCGTCCCGGATGAGGCGGTGGCCACGCCCGAGGCCCGCGGGGCGCTCCCGAGCGCCGTGCCGCTGCCCGACGCCGTGTTCAACGTCGCGCACGCGGCGATGCTCACCCTCGGCCTGTCGCGCGGCGACTGGGAGCTAGTAGGCCGGGGACTCCACGACCGCCTGCACCAGCCGGCGCGCGCCCATCTGTATCCCCGCTCGGCCGAGCTGGTCGAGCGCGCGCCTCAGCTGGGTGCCCTCGGAGCCACGATCTCTGGAGCGGGGCCCACGGTGCTCGTATGGAGCCACTACGAGCAGACGGGCGGCCTGCGCGACGCGCTGCAGGGGGAGATCGACGGTTGGGCTGAGGTACTGCGGGTGCCGTTTGAGCCGCAGGGCGCCGACGTGCGGGCGCTCTAGGAGGGTCTAGCGAAACTCGCTAGACCAATGGTGGTGGGGGATCGGTAGTGCTGGTGTCGCATAGGTACCTCCTGTTGCAGATGGTTCTACCCCATGCTGGGCACGCGCAGGGGGATCTGGCGGAAATTTCCTGTCCGACAGCGCGAGTAAACGTATGGGGGTGTCAACCACCGCACCACCGAAAGGGGATCACATGCGCAATAGCGCGACGGGGGAGGAACGTCGCCAGATCCAGTTGTCGTTTCGGGTACCCGCAGACCTCGCGGAAGCGCTTGAGAGCGTTGCTCGCCAGGAGGACCGAACGGTGTCCGCCGAGTTGCGGCGGATCATCCGGCTCCACGTAGCGAGCGCCACCGGGGCGCTTGCTAACGGAGGAGCGGTCTAACGAACGGTCAAGAAGAAACGCTGGGAGAGGGGGAGCGAAAGCTCCCCCTCTCCGCGTTGTACGGGGCCGGTAGGTCACGGGGAGTGTCTCTAAAACCCATCCCCGAGGGTTCAAATCCCTCCGGCTCCACTCCGTATATACCCCGACTCTACGGGAATGGTTCGCCGCCGGGTCGCAATGTCCGTCTTTCCGTCCGACGCCGCATGTAGGTTCCTTACAGCGTCATACAAATAGGTGGCCCCCGCGAGATTGGCGTCTCCGGGGGCCTGGACCGCAGAGGTTTGGACTCCGTGGCCGTATCGAAGGTATCACCGCCGCGCTCGGCGGCTTCCGAGCTTGCTTCGCTCCTCGACTCCCCGGAGATTGTGAGACTGGTGGTCGAACTCGAAGCAACTCGATGGACGGGACGCCCGGGCTACCCGATCCGCGCGATGGTCGGCATGGCGCTCACCAAGAGCCTGTACGCGATCCCCACTTGGACGCGCACCGTGGCGCTCGTGAGCGAGCATGCCGCGATCCAATCCGCCCTGGGCGGCAAGGCTCCCAGCGTGTACGCCTGCTACCGCTTCGCAGCGAAGCTCCGCGCGTGCGACGACCTGCTGCAAGCGTGCATTGCGCGCGTCGTCCAGGCCGTTGGCTCCGGCGAGCACGTTGCAATCGACGCATCCGACATGCCCGCGTACGCCAACGGACAGCGGTTCGTGAGCAAGGGTGGGCGCGAGCGCGCCGACAGCGAGTTCTCGGACCCTGACGCGACGTGGGGCCACCGCTCCGCTGTCTCGACACGCAAGGGCGGCGGGTTCTACGGCTATCGCCTGCACATGGCAGTCGATACCGCAACCGATCTCCCGCTCGCCTGGTCGGTCGAGACGGCCAGCGCGAATGAGTCCACGATGGTCGCGCCGCTGTTGGACAAGCTCCAGGCGCTCGACATCCGGCCCGAGACGTGCGCGATGGATCGTGGCTACGACATCGAGCGCGTCTACACCGAAACGACCGAGCGCGGCGCGGCCCCGATCATCCCCCTTCGACAGACACCGGCTGTCAAGCGCGGAGATCACAAGCCGCCGACCTGCACTCACGGCGAGTGGCGATTCGCCGGAGCCGACTACCAACGGCAGGCAACGAAGTGGCGCTGCCCGACCGGCGAGTGCAAGCCCGCGTCACGATGGACCAAAGCCGACCGCCTGCACCCGCTCATCCCGCGCGAGACGCTGCGTTTCCGCAAGCTCTACAAACAGCGCGGGGCCGTCGAGCGTGAGTTCGGCCGGCTCAAGCACGATTGGGCGCTCACCCCTCTGCGCGTGCGAGGACTCGAACGGGTTCGGCTGCATACCGACCTGACGATCCTCGCCAAGCTTTCCTGCGCGCTCGCAAGGGCGCGCGTCGTGGCGCTCGCGGCGTAGGTTACGCTCCGGGGGCTATGTCAAGACAATCAGCGCGATCACTGATGATCGCGGCTTCACTTGGACGGCTTTCGTACGCACTGGGGCTGCTGCTAGCGCCTGCCGCCATGAGCAAACGGCGGCTTGCCGCAGACACCACGGACGACGCCTACGCCACGATGACGACCCGCGCATTCGGGGCCGTGCATACCAACCTGTCGCTCCTAAGCTTGCGGGCGGCACTCGAAAACCGAGACATTCGTCTCGCGCTCGGTCTCAACGTCGGCTGTGATCTGGGAGACCTAATCGCGACGCTCTTGGAGTGGCGCTATGGCGGCCTACCTGTCGGCGGTGTAATCGGGAGCACGGGGCTTCAGTCTGCGGGCATCGCGACATGGAGCATCCTCATACGCGAGTTTCGCTAGCCGTTTCGCTAGCCCCTCCTAGGCGGCGCGTGGGCCCGGGTCCGGCTCTGGGAAGAGGCACTCGCCTGAAGCGACGGTTTCTGTCCACGGTGGGCGCGAAGCCATAGCGGGTGGACAGAAACATGCGCTATGAGGCTGTTGCGTAAGTCCCGGTCTGTCCGGACCGTTTAAGAGGCTTTGGTGATGGGCCAGAACTTCTTGTCTTGTGATCGTGATCAGGATTATCTGATGCCGCCGAGCGTGCGGGAGTGGCTGCCGGCGGAGCATCT
>JBBPXY010000070.1:0-27977 GCA_038200435.1 Solirubrobacterales bacterium | reverse complement strand
GATGGAGCAGTCACGAGGGACCCCCAAGGTTGAGCCTTTGACGACCGAGGTACTGCTGCGCGAGCCGCCCTGTAGAGGGAAGGTACTCCGTTCGCAGCGCGACTGGATCAGTCGCGCCCCAAGTCCGGCGAGCGGTCGCGGGCGCTACTGCTCGCGGAGCACGGACCCGAGCTGTAGCCGTCGCAGGCTGCGCGCGGACAGCGCGGCGGCGGCGAGAGTCGCGGCGATAGCCGCTGCCGCCAGGCCGCCCAGGAAGAGCCACGGCACCGCGAGGGCGTCGGGAGGGGGATCGAAGACGTGCTGCAACATCGCAATCAACATCTCGGAGAGGAGAAAACCCAACACCGCGGCCAGCACGAGCGCCGCCGCGAGTACCGCCGCCGCTTCGCTCCAGACGAACGCGGAGATCGACTTCAGCGGTGCACCGAGGGCGGCCATGGTGGCCAGCTCGTGCCGGCGTTCGGCAACGCTCAGCGCCACGAACAGTCCCATCGCGGCCGCAGCGAGCAGGATCGCGAAGAGCTGCTCGATGCGGCTGATACCCGCCAGGTCGACCGTCGTGATCGCCGTGGCTGTCTGGCGGGCCTGCGCGCGGATGTCCTTGACCTCGGTGCCGCTGCCGCGGGTCGCGCCGGCAACGCGGCTGGCGACCACGGGTGGTGATCCGCTCGTCTTCGCGAAGACGACGTTCGGGCCGCTGCCCCGGCTGGCTTTCTCCAGATAGCCGAGATTGGTCACCATGAAGGAGTCCTTCGGCGCGGACGGGAACTCCTGCACGACGCCGGCCACGTGGAAGGGCACGACGCGGAACCGCCCGCTCGGGCGGTCGAGCACCCTGAGCTTCAGGAGGTCGCCGCGGCGAAGGGAGTAGTCGGTGATCGTCTCCTTTGAGACCAGGATGCCGTCGGGCGTGCGCTTGAGGCGGGCTATCGCCGAGGCCGCGCTGTCGCCGACGAAGTAGGAGTCGCGGAGCGTCGTGGCGTGGGGGAAGGTGCGCGCGTCGATGCCGTAGGTGTCCTGCAGGTCGGGACCGATGTAGGAGTAGGAGTGATCGAGCGACGTGGTGGCCCGGACGCCGGGTACGGCGGCGATGCGCCGCTCGAGTCCGCGCGATGCGGTCACGCCGGGCGGCGAAGAGGCCGTCACGTCAGCGCCGAGCGTCAGCTGGGCGTCGACGGCCGCCTGCTGGTCGTAGGTCGCCGAGAACAACCCGAGGTTGACCCCGAACGCGAGGAGAAGGCCGACCACGACCAGGCCGCGGTTGATCGCGGCGCCGCGCCGGCCTGCGCTGACCAGCAGGAAGGAACGCGTCGAGTCTGCCCGGCCGCCGGCGATTCGCCGGGCCAGCCAGGCGAGTCCCCGCCCGCGGAGCCGCACGAGCAGGAGCGTTGCGCCGATCCACAGCAGTGCGGGCGCGAAGAACATGTAGACCGAGAGCGACAGTGTGGGATTGGAGTCGGGGTTGACCACGGCCGAGAAGCCGGTGCTGACGGTCAGCCAGTAGACGAGCCCGCTCACGGCGAGCGCGACGAGGTCGAGGTAGAACCGCTGCCACAGTGGGCGTCCCTGACGTTGAGCGCTGCGGCGGCTCTCGGAGACGCTGGCGCGCAGAACGGACGCGCTCGCCCCGAGCCGGGCCGCGAGCGCTCCGGCCACGGCAAGAGCGACGCAGGCAAGCACGGTGACCACTGCGCGTGCCGGCGTGAGCCCGACGCCGCCGCCGATGAGCGCAGAGACCGCCGCAAAGGCGATCCCCGAGCCCAACACGCCGGCGATCAAGCCGATCGCGGCGCTCTCGACCCCCGCCAGCTTCAGCAGATCGCGGCGGCTGGCGCCGCGGGCGCGAAGCAGCGCGAGATCGCGCCGATCGCGCTCGACCGTGCCGAGGGCGGCAAGGTAGGCCAGTCCGAGGGCGATGAGGGCGCCGGGTAGTGCCAGCCTGAGGTAGAGCGCCTGCGCGTAGAGCGCGTCACCGGCGGCGGTGTTGAGCGAGTCGGCCAGGTTGTCGACGAACTGCACCTTGCCCGGAAGCGAGCGCTCGACCCGGTTGCGTGCCTGGTTTGCCAGCCCGTAGGCCTGAGAGGGACTGCCGGCCGACAGCGGACGGGGATCGAGCTGGACCTGCACCTGCCACTGCACCCCGTCCTGGGCGCCGGGCTGCGCGCTCGACCCGACGTTCAGAGGGGTGAGCGCGCGCAGCGCAGGTGCGTAGGTGCGTGCGAAGGTGCCGATCGGAAGGATCGCGATGTTCGCCGGTGGCTGAGCCGGGGCCGGCCCCGCCTGCGGGTTCAACGGCTGGAACAGCACGTCGGGCGACGACACCACCGCGATGCCGCTCACGCGGTACGGGACGGCTCGCGCTCGAGCGCTCGGCTTCAGAGCCACCGTGCCACCGATCCGGGCCTGGAGGGTGGCCGCCATCTGCTGGTCGAGCACCACCCGGCCAGGCTGCACCGACCCCTGGAGCAGCCGGAAGGTACTCAGATGGCGCTCGTAGCCGGGTGGCACCGCCAGCACCGAGCCGCTGCTCGAGCTCGTCGCGCCCGAAGGGCCGGTCCCGCTGGCCCCGGTGAAGGGAGCGGTCGCGGTGGCGGAGGCTTGGAGCACGCCGGGTTGGGAGGCCACGCCGCGAGCGACGCCGACGGACTGCGCGTAGGAGGAGACGGGCCCTTGCCAGTCGAGCGGGACAGCGCGCACTGCCCCCGCACTGACCGTGCGCAGGGAGTTGCCGACGAAGAGGAGCATCGAGCCGAGGAGCGCTGTGGCCACGGCGAGCACCACCACGCGGGTCGCGGTGCGTCCGGGCGCGCGCAGCATCCCGGCCAAGGCGAGACGGCGTGGGGTCACCGCGTCTTCTCGCCCGCCTGGACCCGGCCGTCTTCGAGCTCGACGGTCTTCTCGTACCGGCCCGCGACGTCAGCGTCGTGCGTGGCGACCACGAGTGCGAAGCCGAACTCCAGCTGGGCGGCGTCGATGAGGTTGAGGACGCGCGCGCCCGTGTCGGAGTCGAGGTGCCCGGTCGGCTCGTCGCAGAGCAGGAGCGCGGGCTGCTGAGCCAATGCTCGCGCCACCGCGACGCGCTGGGCCTCTCCGCCCGAGAGCTCGGAGGGCAGGGAGTCGAGTTTCGCGCCGAGGCCGACCAACTCGAGCAGCTCAGCCGCGCCGTGCCCCGCCGGGTCACCGGCTGCCCAGCGCGCGAAGGCGACGTTCTCGAACGAGGTGAAATGCGGCAGGAGATTCGAGCCCTGGAAGACGTAGGCGATCCCGCCCGCGCGCGCCCGCCCGCGAGCGCGGGCGTCGAGTGAGGACAGCTTCTCACCCCGCCACCAAACCGTCCCTTCCGTCGGCTCGACGAGGCCCCCGAGCGCGTGCAGCAGCGTGGTCTTGCCCGAGCCGGAGGGCCCCCAGAGCGCCACCGTCGAGGAGCCGGGGACGTCGAGGGTCACGTCGCGCAGAGCGTCGACGCGCGCCTCCCCCTGCCCGTGGGAGACGCCGAGGCCGACGCACGAAGCGAGGGACGGCCGGGTGGCGGTCGCCGGTGTCACGGTGCGACCCGTCCGTCGTGCAGCTCGATCACTCGATCGACCCGGCTCGCGACCCGCTCGGAATGAGTCACGATCACCACCGTGCTGCCGGCGGTGTCGCGCAGGTCGACCAGGGCGTCGAGGACCACCTGCTCGCTGCGCGCGTCGAGCTCACCGGTCGGCTCGTCAGCCAGCACGAGCGGCGCGCGGCGCGCCGCCGCGGCGGCGATCGCGACACGCTGCTGCTCCCCGCCGGACAACGCGCGGGCTCGGTTCCTCGCCCGCGCGGCGAGACCGAAGGACGCAAGCGACACCTGTGCCGCATCGCCGCCCGCGGCTGAGCGAGCCAAGCGGAGGGAGGTCGAGACGTTCTCCTCGGCGCTCAGCGCCGGCCAGAGGTTGTCGCTCTGGAAGACGATGGCCAGCTCGCGCGCCCGGTAGCGCGCCAGCTCCTGCTCGTCGAGCCGGCTCAGGGCGTGCCCGGCGACGCGAACCTCTCCGGCCGAGGGCTGATCAAGCCCGGCGACCAGGCTCAGGAACGTGCTCTTGCCGCATCCGGACGGACCGAGCACGGCCACCAGCTCGCCGCGTTCGACGCGCAGGTCAAGGCCCCGCAGCGCGACCGTCTCCACCGGGCCCGAGCGGTAGATCTTGAACACGTCGAGACACTCGAGCGCGGGCGGGACGGCCTCTTCGCCCTCGGCCTCCGGCTCGACGTAGAGGCTTCTCAGCGCCATCTGAACGAGTTGCTGATCATGCGATAGGCGTCGACGTTGTCCACGCCCTTCGGAGTCGCGAGATCGACCGTGGCGACCCGGCCGGCGCGGCCGTAGACGTAGCGGTCGACGAGCAGCAGCGGGCGCTTGCCCGTCACGGGGTCCGCTTTGCCCTGCCGTGTGTAGCGGACCATGATCGCCGTGCCGTACTTGAGGTGGACCGCCTGGGCGCGACCCGGGGTGATCGTCGAATCGACCCGCCGCTCCGCCACGAGACCGGATCGCACCCCTGCGAGTGTCGGCGCCGGCGCGCGCGTCACGCGCACCTCGATCGTGTTGGCCTTGTCCTGGAAGGTGACGCTGGCGCCCGAGCCGCGGCGAGACCATCCCTCCGGGTACTCGATCGTGTAGCCCGAAGGGTCGCGGTACGTGAGGAAGGCCTGATTGTCCGGGATGTCCCCGGTGGCCGCGGACTTGGCGTCGGCCGAAGGCTGGGAGGCCGACTTCGACGGGGAGGAGGACGCGCCGCCGCATCCGGCGATCGAGATGAGCACCGAGAAGGCGAAGGCCATAGCTGTCTTTTGCGTCATGCGACCATGATGCGCGTCTGCGCCTGACGATCTCCTGACTGCCGCTGAAGTCGTCGCGTTCAGGTCCTGGTCAGAAACGCCGGCTACATACTGAGCGCCAGTGCACGAGCCCCGGATACTGGTGGTGGAGGACGACGCCGAGCTGCGCGACCTCCTTGGCCGCGCCCTCAGCGAGAGCGACTTCAAGGTCACTGCGGTGGGGACGGGTCATGAGGCGATGGCCCGCGTCGAAGCCGCCCGGCCCGCGGCTCTCGTGATCGACATCGGCCTTCCCGACACCGACGGCCGCGACCTGTGCCAAGCCCTGCGGGCTCACGGCACGAAGGCACCCGTGTTGTTCCTCACGGCGCGCGACGCGGTGACGGACCGGCTCTCGGGGTTCGCGGCCGGAGGCGACGACTACGTCACCAAGCCCTTCTCGATCGACGAGGTGATCGCGCGCCTACGTGCCCTGCTGAAACGCGCGGGGCACGACGCGACGACGACTGTTGCCGACCTTCGGCTCGATCCGCTCGCACACCGGGTGACCGGCGGCCTCGGCACCGCCACGCTGACGCCCACGGAGTTCCGGCTGCTCGCAACGCTCACCGCCCGGCGCGGCGAGCTCGTGCGCCGCGCCGACCTGCTGCGCGCCGGCTGGCCCGAGGGCGCCATCGTCCACGACAACACACTCGACGTGTACCTCGGCCGGCTGCGGCGTCACCTGCGAGAGGTCTCCGACGTGAGCGCCATCGCGACCGTGCACGGCGTCGGATACCGCCTCGAGTGAGTCGCCTGCGCGCCCAGGGCCTGCGCTCGCGCCTGGTCGTCGTCGTGATCGCCGGAGCGCTGGCGACGCTGGCGGTGCTGACGGCGGGCTTCAACCTCGTGCTCGTTCGCCGTCTCGATGCCGACGCCGACGCGCTTCTGCGCGCCCGCGCGTCGACGCAGCTGGCGACGCTCGGCGAGGTGGACGGGCGGCTGAAGGTCGGCGAGGCACCGGACGACGCTGCGGTCGACGCCCAGACCTGGGTCTTCGCGGGCGCGCAAGCGCTCGAGCGACCGCGCGCGGGCCCGGTCAACCAACGAGCGGCGGATCAGCTCGCCGGTGGCCCACGGCAGACCATCACCGTCTCGAGCACCGACACCCGTCTCTACGCCGTACCGGTGACGCGCGGAAGCCACCGCGTGGGGACCCTCGTCTCCGGCCTCTCCCTTGCGCCCTACGAGCGCACCGAGCGCACCGCGCTCATCGCATCGCTCATATTCGCCTTGCTGATACTTCTGTCTGTCGCGCTGGCGGCCTGGTGGGTGATAGGCGGGGCCCTGAGGCCGGTGGCACGTATGACCGCATCGGCGGCGGAGTGGGGCCACCACGACCTCGACCAGCGGTTTGCGCTCGGGCCCCCGCGCGACGAGCTGACCGAGTTGGCCGCGACTTTCGACGGGCTGCTCGACCGCCTCGCAGCAAGCCTGCGCCACGAGCAGCGCCTCACCGCCGAGATCTCCCACGAGCTGCGCACACCGCTCTCGCGGATCCTGGCCCAGGCCGACCTCGCGTTGCGCCGCGAGCGATCCTCGAGCGACTACCGCGAGGCGCTCGAGCAGATCCGGCGCAGCGGAGCGCAGTTGCGCGGGACGATCGACGCGTTGCTGGCGGCGGCCCGCTCGGACGGGTCCGGTGAGCGCCAGGTCACCTCGGCCGACGCACTCGCACAGGCCGTCGCGGCGGCGTGGCGCCCGCTGGCCGAGGAGCGCGCCATCGCCCTGGAGGTGCACGTTCCCACGGCGGGAACGCTCGTCGGCGTCGAGTCGCAACTGGCGGAGCGAGCCCTGGCGCCATTGGTGGACAACGGCTGCCGCTACGCCCGCACCCGGCTCAGCGTCACCGTCGAGCGATGCGACGGACACGTCGACTTCGTGGTCGAAGACGACGGGCCGGGTGTCGACGCCGCCGACCGCGAGCGCATCTTCGAGCCGGGTGAGCACGGCGGCGACGGAGCGCGGCGCCGCGGGCAACCCGTGGGAGCCGGACTGGGCCTCGCCCTTGCTCGCCGCCTGGCCCACGCGGCGGGCGGCGATGTGCACTCAGAACCGGCGGAACAGGGTGCTCGCTTCAGGCTCCGCCTGCCCGCGGTCTGACTAGAACCACTGTTCAGGCGGCGTTCAGGTGGGTCGGGCGATCCTGCGCCCATGTCAACCGCCCCCATCTCCAACCCCGTAACGACCGGCGCGCTCCCGCCGAACCGGTCGGCCATCAAGAAGATGCTGAACAAGGTTCCGGAGGTCACCCTCTACTTCTGGATCATCAAGATCCTGGCCACGACCGTCGGCGAGACGGCGGCCGACTTCCTCAACACGAACCTCAAGCTGGGGCTCACCGGGACGACGTTCATCATGACCGGCGTCCTGATCGTCGCGCTGTTCTTTCAGTTCAGGCTCAGGCGCTACGTACCGGGCGTCTACTGGTTCGCGGTCGTCCTCATCAGCGTCGTGGGGACGCTCATCACCGACAACCTCACCGACAACTTCGGGGTGACTCTCCCGACGACCACGATCGCGTTCGCGATCGCCCTGGCGGTGACGTTCGGCGTCTGGTTCGCCAGCGAGAAGACGCTCTCGATCCACACGATCGTGACGACCAAGAGGGAAGGCTTCTACTGGCTGGCGGTGCTCTTCACCTTCGCTCTCGGCACGGCCGCCGGTGACCTCCTGGCCGAGAAGCTCGCCGTCGGGTACTGGAAGTCCGCGCTGATCTTCGCGGGGGCGATCGCGATCGTCTACTTCGCGCACGTCCGCTTCAAGCTGAACGCGATCCTGGCCTTCTGGATCGCCTACATCATCACGAGGCCGCTCGGTGCGTCGATCGGCGACTACCTCTCGCAGGCGAAGGCCGACGGCGGGCTCGCCTTGGGCACGACTCTTACGAGTGCGATCTTCCTCCTTACGATCTTGGCCGTCGTGATCTTCTTGACGATCACGAAGAAGGACCGGATCGAGGGAGCCGCGGCGAGGGCAGTGAGCCCGGAGGCGAAGAGCACGCCCGACGCCCGCGTCCTCATCGTGGCCAACAAGACGGCGGCGACGCCGGCGCTGATCGACGCGGTGCGTGCACGCGCCAGGGCCGAACCCGCGAGGTTCTTCCTGCTGGTCCCCAACCCCGACCATCTCGTGTTCGATCGCGTGAGCCGAGACATCCACCTTGGTGAGCAGGTGCTCGCCTTGGCGCTGCCGCTGCTCGAGGAGGCCGCCGGCGGCGATGAGGTCGACGGGCGGGTGGCCAGCAGCCCTAATGCCTACGACGACATCGTCGCCGAGCTGAAGGTCCAAAAGTACGACGAGATCATCATCTCGACGCTGCCCGATCACGTGTCGCACTGGCTTCACGTCGACCTTCCCCGCCGGATCGCCAAGCTCGGCTACTCGGTGACGACGGTGACCGCTGCGCACGAGCGCGTGGCCGTTCCGGCGTAGGCACCGCCAGGGCGCGTCCCTGCCACAATCGGGCGTTCAGGAGCCGGTCAGGCGCCCGGAACGACTATCACCGTGGCCATGCCTACACACTCTCGTGCTCCAACCGCCGTCGCGTCCGCCCTCCTTCTCCTAATCGGGGGGGCGGGCTGCGGGAGCTCGGCGACTTCCCGTCGCGCCGCGAAGCCCGCGGCGACGGGGTCGAACAGCGCGCCCAGCAGCAACCCATCGAAGGCACAGGGAGGAGGAGGCGCCACGCCCGCCGGAACCACGGCGCGAACCGTCGCACACCTACCGGCGCCCGTCCAGGACCCCGCGACCACAGCGCTCGGCAGTCGCGCCGTGCTCGCCGGCGGCCTCGACTCGGCGGATGTCTCCGTGGGCCGCATCGACGAGTTCGCCACGGGCGCCACGCGCAACGCCGGCGCCCTGCCCTCACCGCTGCACGACGCAGCCGCGGCGAGCCTGGGCAGCAACGCGTACTTCGTCGGGGGAGGCAACGGGGGGTCGCGCAGCGCGACGATCCGGCGCATTGCGCCTTCCGTCGGGGTGGGCGGGCGGTTGCCGCGCGCCGCCTCGGACGTCGCGGCGGTCGCGCTGGCCGGAACGATCTACGTGGTCGGCGGTTACGACGGCGCTAAGCCCCTCGCAACGATCGTCGCCTGGCGGCCGGGAGGGGCGGCGCGGGTCGTGGGCCGCCTGCCGCAGGCACTTCGCTACGCGGCCGCCGCCGCGGTGAACGGAAAGGTGATCGTCGCGGGCGGTACCGACGGCACCACGGCCTCGCGGGCGATCTACGCCTTCGACCCTGCCGGTGGCCGCGTCCGGCAACTCGGGCAGCTTCCCCGACCGATCTCGCACGCCGCGGCCGGCGTCCTCGGTGGCACGATCTACCTTCTCGGCGGTCGCGGCTCGGCCCAGGGCACCCAGAGCCGCGGCATCCTCGCGATCGACGCGCAGAACGGCCGTGTCACACCGGCCGGCCGGCTGCCCTTCACGGTTTCCGACAGCGGGGCCGCGGCCTTCGCCGACCGGATCCTGTTGTTCGGTGGCCGCGACTCCACGGGGCACGTGCACAACGACGTCGTCGAGGTGAAGAAGAAATGAGACGCGCGGCGGCCCTCGCGGCGATCGCCGCGGCGAGCCTCGCCGTCTCGGGCTGTGGCGCGGCGTCGCCGGCGGCGCGCGATCATCCGGTCGCCACCGCGCCCGCGAGAACGCCCGTCGCGCCTCCGGCCCGCTCGAGCATCCCGCCGCCACTGGACCCGCGCGATGTCTACGCCGCCGACCGCGCCGGAGCGCTCAGCCCGGTCGTGCGTGGCTACCCGGCGCGCGTGTACGTGCCGAACAGCCGGAGCAACACGGTCGACGTCATCGATCAGCGGACGTTCAAGGTCACGGGCCACTTCGCCACGGGCGCCCTGCCCCAGCACGTCACGCCGTCCTACGACCTGAAGACGCTGTGGGTGGACAACGACAGGGGCAACTCGCTGACTCCGGTCGACCCGCGCACCGGCGTCCCCGGGCGCCCTGTCCCGGTGGCCGACCCCTACAACCTCTACTTCACGCCCGACGGCCGGTACTCGATCGTCGTGGCCGAGGCTCTCCAGCGCCTGGACTTCCGCGACGCGCACACGATGGCACTGCACCATTCGCTCGCCGTGCCGTGCCGGGGCGTCGACCACATGGACTACACAGCCGATGGCCGCTACGCCCTGGCGAGCTGCGAGTTTGCCGGGAAGATGGTCGAGATCGACCTGCAGGAGGAGAAGGTCGTCCGCTCGATCCCGCTGCGCCCCGGCGCGATGCCCCAGGACGTGAAGCTCTCCCCCGACGGCCGCACCTTCTACGTCGCCGACATGGCCGCGGGCGGCGTCTGGCTCATCGACGCCCGGACCATGCGGGTCGAGCGCCTGCTGCCGACCGGTCCAGGCGCCCACGGCCTCTACGCGAGCCGGGACTCCCGCAACTTGTACGTGTCCAACCGGGGCGCGGGCTCGATCTCGCTCATCTCGTTCGCCACCCAGCGGGTGCAGCAGACGTGGCGCCTCCCCGGGGGCGGCAGTCCCGACATGGGCGGCGTCTCGGCCGACGGGAAGATCCTCTGGCTCTCCGGCCGCTACAACGGTGTCGTATACGCCATCAGCACGGCCGACGGGCGGCTGTTGCACAAGATCGCGGTCGGGGGCGGACCGCACGGCCTGAGCGTCTATCCACAACCGGGGCGGTATTCGATCGGGCACACGGGCGTGTTCCGGTGAGACCGGGGGCGTGGCGGCGGTGGGTAGCTGCGGGGTTGACCGCCCTGGCCGGGACGCTGGCGATCATCGCCCAGTTCACGCCGCTCGGCGCGACCCTGGACAGCGACGAGTTCGGACTACCCGTCTCCGCGCCCTTCGACCGGCTGCTTGCTTTCGCGGGAGGTATCGGAATGCTCGCCCTGGCCCGGGGGATGCACCGCGGGAATCGGCGAGCCGCCGACATCGCTCTCGTCGTCGTGGTCGTGCTGGGGCTGGGCCGCTGGGTCGAGGGGCAGGGCCTGGCCGACGTCGGGCTCGACCTCGGCGCCGCCGCTCTGCTGGCTCTGAGCCGGGATGCGTTCCCGGTCATGCGTCCACTCCGCCCCGTTCTCGCCCCCGGCGCCGTAGCGGTGGTCGCCGGAGCCGCCGCCTACGCCTTGCACACAGGCGTTCAGCTGCACCGGCCAGGCGGCACCGACGTGGACCGTGCTGTCTCCCTGGCCGGGCACGTGGTCCGCGGCGCCGGGCATGGTCTTGTCTCCAGCACGTGGTGGCTGGCCCCTACCGGGTCCGTGCCGGTTGCGCTCGACGTGCTCATGGCTGTGACGCTCGGCGCCTGTGCCCTGTCTCTCCGCGCGTTGCTGCGTCCCCAGACCGGCTCGGAAGGTCACACCTCAGCCGAGCACCGCCGCGCCGCCGAGCTCGTGGTGCGGTTCGGGACCGACTCGCTCGACCCCTTCGCACTTCGCGCTGACAAGAGCTTCCACTTCGCCACCGGAGGCTTCCTCGCCTACCGGACCCTGCGTGAGACGGCGGTGGTGGCCGGCGATCCGGTTGCTCCTCCCGGGCGCGCGGCCGACGTGCTGAGCTCCTTCCTCGCCTTCGCCGAAGCGCGGGGGTGGGACGTGGTCGTCACCGCCGTCTCGGGCCGCCGCGCCCCCGAGCTGGTCGGGCTTGGCATGCGCTCGATCCCCATCGGGGAAGAGGCCGTGGTCGACCCGCGCCGGTTCACGCTCGAAGGCCGCGGGGTCCGCAAGGTCCGGCAGTCCGTCGGGCGCGTCGAGCGTCACGGCTGGTCCGTCGAGACGGTGGCAGGCAAAGCGGTGACCGCCTCCCTGCTCGCGGAGCTCACCGCACTGGAGGTCGACTGGCGCAGCCGGCAGCAGCGGCTGTACGGGTTCGCCATGACTCTCGGGCGCCTGTGGGGTGCCGACGAGGACCGTCGCAGCCTCTACGTGCTCGCACGCGACGCCGACGGACGGCTGCGTGCCTTTCTCCGCTTCGCGGAGTTCTCCGGCGGATTGTCGCTCGACGTCATGCGACGCGCCGTCGGCGAGCAGCCGAACGGACTGAACGAGGCGCTGGTGGTCGCGGCGATCGCCCACGCCCGAGAGCACGACGTGCACCAGGTCAGCCTCAACTTCGCCGGGCTTGCTCACATCATGGCCGCCGACGCTGCGCTCAGCGGCGGCCAGCGCGTGTTGCGGGCGGTGCTCCGGAGGGCGCATGGCCGCTTCCAGCTCGAACGGCTCGTGCGCTTCAACGCCAAGTTCGACCCCGAGTGGCAGACGCGTCATCTGCTCTACCGCGGGCGGACAAAGTTGCCGGTGGCGGCACTGCGCGTGCTGCAGGCCGAGGCGTACGTTCGCCCGCCGCGCGCGCGAGCCCTCAGCCGGCGGTGGGAGCCGCGGGCAGTGCAGCCGGGCGCCTTGCCGGCCACCACGACACGATCGCCGCTCCGACCAGCAGACACGTGAGAGCCACCCACGTGCCGGAGCGGCGGAGTTGAGGACCAACGTGGGGGCCGAGGGGCTCCGAGACGGCGACGGCATCGGCAGCGGCTCCCGCGACGATGAGCAGCGCGAGCGCCGCAAGCACCAGACCGACCATGCCCGGGACGGGGCGCACCCGCCCGAGCCGCCTGAGCGCAAGGCCGGCCACGATGCCCGCCGGCACCCAGGCGAGGACCACTCGCGCAAACGGCTGGGCCTCACCGCGGGCGAGTTGCTGCAGCGGAAGGGCGCCCGCCACGTCGGGACCGATCGCGAGCGCGGTGGCCGAGCGCAACGCGTACAGGATCCCGACCGCCGCCGGCACCGTCAGAACGCCGAGAAACCACGCGACCATAACCCGCAGAGCCCTCATCCTGGCGACTATATGCCCGTGGGAGCTCTGGCTTCATGAGACGCGCGGTAGCGACGGTCGTCGTGACCGCCGCCGCCTTCGCCGCCGGCCCGGCCGCCCCAGCGCAAGCCGGGACCCACTACTACCTGTCGCTCGGCGACTCCCTCTCCGTCGGGCGGCAACCGGACGCAAGCGGCCGGGAGCACAACACCAACGACGGGTACGTCGAGGTGGTGGGCCGCGAGCTGGCGCGCCAGGTCGGGCCGCTGCGGACGCTGAAGCTCGGGTGCGGCGGCACGACCTCCACAGCCCTACGCGGGACTCCGTGCAACCGGGGCTACGGGAGCGGCTCCCAGGTGCAACAGGCCGAACAGATCCTCCGCGCTCATCGCTCGTCGACGGCCCTGGTCACCGTGCAGATCGGCGACAACGACGTCGAGGGCTGCCTGTCGGCGTCGGGCATCCGGCGCGGTTGCTTCGACTCTCGCCTCGCCACGATGCGGAGCAACCTCCAGACGATCGGCCGCCGCCTGCGCAGTGCCGCCGGCAGCGGTGTGCCCATCATCGGCGTCGCCGACTACGACCAGTTCCTCGCCTACTGGCTCCGGGGCGGTAGGGCACGGCAGATCGCCGTCGCGTCGGTGCGCTTCATCACCAAGCTGAACGCGACGATGAGCTCTGCCTACCGGGGCGCGCACGTGAGCTTCGCCGACGCGGCCGGCCGGTTCGCGACACGCGATCTGCGCCACTACGTCACGCTCGCCGGGCACGGCCGCGTGCCGCTGGCCGTGGCGCGCGTCTGCGAGTGGACCTGGGCCTGCGACAGGCCGCCGCAGGGTCCGGACGATCACGCCAAGCACACCGGCTACCGCGCAATTGGTCTCGCGATCCTCGACGCGTTGTCCCGAGTCCGCCGTGACACGAGCGGCGGCGCCGGAGCTCCTTGAGACGGCTGCGAACCCGCTGGGGCGCGATCCTCGTCGCCGCGGCGGCAAGCGCATGGCTCGCCGCCGGCTTGGTCGGCGCGACCTCCTACGTCCGGCATTACGTCCGTTACCGCGGCTTCGAGCCCGCGCGCGACCCCCCGGGTGTCGCCGCCGGCACCGTAGAGCGGGTGCGCTTCTTCTCGCCGAGTCTTCGCGCCTTCAAGTACTACCTCCTCTACCGGCCCCCGGGATACGCGCAGGACCTACGTCAGGGCGTGCGCTTCCCGGTGCTCTACTTGCTCCACGGCGGTCCGAGCATCCCCGAGGACTTCGTCCGCATCGGAGCAGTCGCGGTGACCTACGACACCGAGCTCGCCGCGCACCGCGTGCGCCCGCTCCTCATGGTCATGCCGTACGGGCGCGTGCACTCCGGACCGCCCGACACCGAGTGGTCGAACACGCGCATCGGCCGCTACGAGGACCTCGTACTCGACACCGTCCGCTCGGTCGATCGCCGATGGCCCACGCAACCCGACCGGGCACGTCGCATGCTCGCCGGGTTCTCCACCGGCGGCTACGCCGCGGCGAACATCACGTTGCATCACCCGGCCCTCTTCGGAGCCTTCGAGAGCTGGTCTGGGTTCTTCGTCGAGGATCGCACCGCCGCCTTCAAGCACGAGCCGCAGGCGGCTCTCGA
Source organism: Solirubrobacterales bacterium (assembly GCA_038200435.1). GTDB lineage: Bacteria > Actinomycetota > Thermoleophilia > Solirubrobacterales > Solirubrobacteraceae > JBBPXY01. The sequence continues at coordinate 13,710 of JBBPXY010000070.1, read as the reverse complement.
TCGCAACTCACCTGCGCTCTACGTGCCCTCCCTGGCGCGCGTTCTTCACCGCTTCCGCGTGACGGGCTCGCTCTACCAGGGCAATCGGGACCACGAGAAGACGAACATGCTCCTGTTCGCTCGGCGCGCCCGCGCCGCCGGTGCCCGCGTCTCCGCCTCGGTCTACTTCGGGCGCCACGACTGGCGCATCTGGCGCTACCGGATGAAGTACGAGCTGCGCTACGCCTCTCGCCTTCTTGGCGCGTGAGCGCTTGTTTCGCGCTAGCTCCATCTTCGGGGCGAGAAGCAGCTCAGCGGCGTCGGCAGATCACGCCGCAGGCCCTCACCGTCCGCGGGTACTGTTGCCACAACGCAAAGAAACGGAGTAGAAACGATGAGGCTGATCGGAGCGGGGCTCCCGCGCACCGGAACGTTGTCGCAGAAGGCGGCGCTGGAGACGCTGGGATTGGCGCCGTGCTACCACATGGTCAACGTGCTGGGCGACCTGGACCGGGCCCAGGTGTGGCGTCGCGCGCTCGGAGGCGAGGAGCCCTGGCAAGAAGCCTTTGAGGGCTTCCAGGCGACCGTGGACTGGCCCGGATCGTTCTTCTACAAGAAGCTGATCGATGCCTATCCCGACGCCAAGGTCCTCCTGAGCGTGCGCACGGCCGACAGCTGGGAGCGGAGCATGCGCAAGACGATCTGGGGTCTGTTCTACGGCGACACGCTGATGCGCGACATGTCGAGCGCGCGAGGCCGGGTCGACTCCCAGTGGCACGGGTTCATCGAGATGATGAAGGAGATGTTGCTGCGCAGCGGGCTGATCAAGGACGCGGCGGACCCCGAGCTGATGGCAAGCGCGATGGAGCGCTTCAACGAAGACGTGCGCCAGATGGTGCCGCCCGAGCGGCTGCTGGTGTGGTCGGCGAGCGACGGCTGGGATCCGATCTGCCAGTTCCTGGACCTACCGGTTCCGAACACGCCCTTCCCGCATCTGAACGATGGCGCCGAATTCGCCGACCGTATCGTCGACGGCGCGCTCGGCGTGTTGCAGGAGCGGCGCGCGCAGGACGCGCCGGCAATCGCGACGACGTGAGCTTTCGCCGCCGCGGCCGGTCAGGCCCCGGCTAGTAGCCCGCGGGCGGTCCGCCCCCGCCGCCTGTCTTCTTGGGCGGCGGCTTGGGTGTCGCCTTCGGCTGGGGGGCCGGGCTCGGGCTCGGGCTCGCCCTGGTCGGCGCCGGCGCCCTCGTGACCGGAGCAGGAGCAGGGGTCGCCCGATGATAGGTCGTCGTCGGGGTCGGCGCCGCGGTGCGTGTCGGTACGGCGGTGGTGGCCGGCGCCGTGGTCGCGGTCGTGGCCGTGGCCGTGGCCGCCTTCTGATGGCGCTTCTTGGCCTTGTGATGCTTGCGAGCCGGACGCGCCTTCTTGCGATGGGTCGGCTTGGGAGTCGTCGCGGCCGCGCGGGGGGTCGAGACGGGTTGCGACGCGTTCTCGCTTCCGCAACCAGCCACAGCGACAGCCACAGCCACAGCCATGGCGCTCATTAGCGCTCTCTTCATGGACCGAACTCCTCGAATCGTTCGCCTAGTTCGGCCTCAGGGTATCGCGACCAGGACCGCCGGTGCGCCGGCGGTCGGCATTGCGACAATACGGCCCGTTCGGGGGGCGAGACAGGATCAGGTTGATGCCGGAGCGCGATGAGATGACTCAAGGACCCAGTGAGGTAGTCGGCATCGCGGCCGCCGCCGACAGTCCCACCAGGGGGAACGGCGGGCAAGACGGGGACGGGACCAGCCGATCCGAACGCCGCTCGCCCTTGACCTGGATCCTGGTCGTCTGCTGCGTGGCGCAGTTCATGGTGATCCTCGACCTGAGCATCGTCAACGTCGCGCTGCCCTCGATCCAGTCGAGCCTCGGCTTCTCCTCAGCGGATCTGCAGTGGGTCGTCAACGCCTATGCGATCACTTTCGCGGGCTTCCTGATGCTCGGCGGCCGCGTTGCGGATCGGATGGGGCAACGGCGGGTGTTTGTCGCGGCGCTGCTGCTGTTCGGCCTCAGCTCACTGGTCGGTGGAGTCGCCCCGACCCAGGAGATGCTGATCGGGGCGCGCGCGCTGCAGGGCTTCAGCTGCGCGTTCATGGCCGCCTCTTCCCTGGCGATCATCACTTCGTCCTTTCCCCCGGGACCGCAGCTTCATCGGGCGATCGGCCTGTGGGCGGCGATGAACGGTGCCGGCGGTGCCGCGGGAGTGCTGTTCGGCGGGATCATCACCGAGGGACTCGGCTGGCGCTGGGTCCTGCTGATCAACCCCCCGATCGTGATCGCCGCGGCAATCGTGGCGTATCGGGTGGTGAGCGACCGCCGCAAAGCGCGAGGGAGCGCCGGCTTCGACCTCGCCGGCGCCGTGACATTGACGCTCGGTCTGGTCGTGCTCGTCTACGGCGTGGTGCAGGCGGGCTTGCGGGGCTGGGGCGCGCTCTTCGCGCTCGGGCCGCTCATCCTCGGCCTCGCCCTGCTCGCGATCTTCTGCGTGATCGAGACGCGGGTGGCGGGCGCCCCGCTCGTGCCCTTCAAGGAGCTGACCAAGCCGCTTCGGGATTCCAATACGATCGTGCTGCTGTTCAGCGCCGCGCTGTTCCCGATGTGGTACCTGAGCTCGCTCTACCTGCAGCAGGTGCTGGGACTCTCGCCGCTTCGCACCGGTCTTACGTTCCTGCCGATGACGCTGATGATCATGCTGGTCGCGTCGCGCGCCGGCAAGCTCGTGAGCCGTTTCGGCGTGCGCTCGGTGCTGGGCGGTGGCCTGACGCTGATGACGGTCGGGTTGCTGCTCTTCACGAAGATCGCGGCGAGCGGCAGCGCGATCGCGTACATCATCATCCCGGGGCTGCTCACGGCGGCCGGGATCGGCATGTCGATCGTCCCCTCGACGATCGCCGCCACCCAGGGAGCCAAGCAGGGCCAGGCCGGCCTCGCCTCCGGACTCGTGAACACATCCCGCCAGGTCGGCGGCGGACTCGGGATCGCGGTCCTGATCGCGCTGGCGACCACGCGAACGAGCGAGCTCATCGGGAACGGCCAAGACGTCGCCCAGGCGCTCACCGAAGGGTTCCGGCTGGCTTACTTCATCGGTGCCGGCCTTGCTGCTGCGGCGGCGGTGGCCACGTTCGTGCTCATCCCAGGGCGCGCCAAGGAGCCGGGGCCGCTGATGCGACGGATCCCCATCGCAGCCGCCGTCGGCGTGATCGCAGCCGGCTTCGTCGGGCTCGACTTCGCGGTCGGAGGCTCGCATGGCGATCCCATCGGGGCATACACGACCAAGGACACCCACTCATACGTTACGGCGCCGGCACTTCATCCACCGACGATTCGCTCCGACGCCCCGACCGCCTCGCGCAAGCTCGCCCCGGGGTACATCTTCATGGCGAACTTCTACGACCTTTCCCGGCCGCCGATGGTCGGCCAGAGCGGTCCGCTGATCCTCGACAACCGCCTTCAGCCGGTCTGGTCCAAACCGGAGCCCGAGAACGTGGTGGCCGCCAATCTCAGCCTGCAGACGTATGACGGCAAGCCGGTACTCGCATGGTGGCGCGGTGTGATCACCAACACCGGCGCCACCGAAAGCGGTGAGGTCGTGATCGTCGACCAGCACTACAAGACCGTCGCCACGTTGCGAGGCGTCGACCGCTGGGTCCTCACCCTGCACGAGCTGGAGATCCGGGGCCATCACGCCTGGGTGACCGCGAACAAGAACGTGGCCATGGACCTGTCCAAGTACGGCGGCACGCACAACGGCACGCTGATCGATTCGGCAGTGCAGGAGTACGACCTCGAGACCGGCAAGCTGCTTCGCACCTGGGACGCGCTCGATCACCTCCCCCTGAAGGACTCCCGCGCCTCGCTGCCCACCAACGGGTTCCCGTGGGACGCCTACCACATCAACGCGATCGCCCTGCCGGACGACGGGAGCTTCGTTGTCTCGATGCGCGACATGTGGGCCGCGTACAAGGTGAACATCAACAGCGGCAGGATCGACTGGACTCTTGGCGGCCCCCATTCGAGCTTCAAGTTCGGCCCCGGCGCCGCCTTTCAGTGGCAGCACGACGTCAAGGTGTATCGCGGGTCGCCGTTGGTCTCCGTGTTCGACAATCACTGCTGCCAGATGACCGGGGGCGGCACGTTCGTCTCGCCGACTGCACCGTCTCGAGGGGTCGTCCTGAAGCTCGACCAGAAAACGCACACCGCAACACTCCACGGCCAGTACAGCCAGGGCACCAACTTGAACTCCGCCTACATGGGCAGCGTCGAGCCATTGGCCAACGGCAACGAGCTCGTCGGCTGGGGATCGGAGCCGTACTTCTCCGAGTACAGCGCGTCGGGGGAGCGCCTCATGCAGGCGGCGCTGCCGAAGCCGGACCTGAGCTATCGCACGAGGCGGGAGCCGTGGGTCGGCCTGCCCTCGTACCCACCGGTTGGCGCCGCACGCGGGCGCAGCGGTAAGACCACGGTGTACGCGAGCTGGAACGGCGCGACCGAGATCGTCTCCTGGAGGGTCCTGGCCGGAGCGAGCACCGGCAGGCCGGCGGTCGTGGCGACCAAGCCCAGATCCGGGTTCGAAACGGCGATCCCGATGTCGCGCGACTACGCGAACTTCAAGGTGGAGGCGCTCGACGGCAAAGGCCGCGTGATCGGAGCATCCCGGCCGTTCAAAGCGACGGAGTAGTGAAAACGCGGCCCCCGGTTTGCCCGGCGGCCGGCTCAGGCTGACCCGCGCGCTGCATCAGCCTGTGAAGCGGGCGCTGTGCCGTCGGGCACGGAGGCAGACCGAAGCCACGCGTGAGGCGCTCGCGCGGCGCCCGTCGACGGCGAGCACGCGCGCGTTTACACGGACCCGCCCGGGTCGCGATCGCTGTCGCAGGACCCTCCGGCTGAACGGCCGCGTGCGATCGATCGCCACCGAACGGCGACCCACGGAGAAACTCACGCGTCGAAGCCGGGAGCCGCGCCCGGTTACAAAGGCGGTCAACCCGGCCCCCGTACAGCGCGTCGTGAGATGCAGGCGCAGAGCGCCTTGTGGCGGTGTGGCGGCGGTGCATCCGGAGCCCAGACAGGCGCCCGCCTCGCGCACCGGCAGGCTGAGTCCGAGTCGCCGCACGTCGATCGTGAACGCGCCGTTCGAAGGCCGCCCGTAGGGAGCGTCGGCGCCGAGCAGCTCGAGCTTGGCGACATGACCCGCCGCGAAGTGCCAACCGTTGGCGTGCAACTCGAACGTGTCGGTTACGCCGCCTGAGGGCCGGTACAGCCCCCGAGCGACCAGGGTCTGCCCAGCGCCCCCCGGCTTGACATCCCACAACCGCGCGGCCAACTGCGTGGATGCCGGCGGCGGGCCGGTCACCGCGAGCGTCGCAGTTACGCTCGGTGCCCCGAGGAGCGTGAGCCCTGCGCCCGTCGCCGCGGGCAGCAGGTAGGTCGCGGTGCCGGGCTCAGCGGCTGCGCTGGTCACTACGCACGCGTCGCCTCCTCCGGCCGCCGGGTCGATCGCCGCCCCGATCCTCGGGTCGCCGCCGGTTGAAAGGACAGTGTGAGAGACCGAGCTGTGGTACCGGATCTCCCCCCGAGCGAGCGCCGCGAACGTAGGTGCGGTGAACACCGCTCCCCCTGGCGCGGTGCGCGGACAGGTCTGGAGGCTCGCGGTCACGTCCCTGGCAGGGGTCGGCGCGCCGCCGCGCACGTAGTGGTCGAACCATGCGTGGACTGCCTCCAGCAAGCGCTTGCGATCCGCGGCCTTGTTCGAAGCGCGCTGGTGGCCGAAGTCTCCGAAGAGCAGCGAGACGGGTGTGCCGGGATGGTCCCGGCGGGCGCGATTTACGAAGCGCAGCGCCTCGTCAACCGGGAACAGGTCGTCGGTGAACCCGCTGCCAACGAACAGCGGAGGGGGAGCGTGGCTCGAATCGACGTAGTAGGCGGAGCGGTTGCGCTGCTGGCGCTCGATCGCCGCGCGCGCCGCGGGATCGGTGTACGGCTCGCCGAGGTCGGCGCGAGCGACGTCCGAGGCGAAATCGGCATCGCCTGAGCCGGGTGGGGCCAGGAACCCGATCGGCCGGCCCGGAACGAACGGATCGCCCACCGGCTGACCTGGTCCGATGGCGAACTGAGCGGCCGCGAAGATCGCGTTTGCGAACGTCGCTTTGAAGACGCCGATCGGCGTCGCCTCCGCCCCCGCGGGGCTGACCGCGTTCGCGCGGGTTCGGCCGTTGGGGGCGATGGCGTACGCCAAGTCGGTCCACGGGATCACGGGCGCCGCCGCCGCGAGGCTTAGAGGCGTGCCCATCGGCGAGCGCCAGGGGACGAGTTGCCCGCCGGGCAGCTTGATCCGGTCGCGAAGCGCGGCTAGCTCGAAGGACTGCCCGCCGCCGTAGGAGTCGCCGGTGACACCGATCTTCGACTTGTCGGCGATGCCCTCATCGACGAGTCGCCCGATGAGCTCCTGCGTGTCACGAGCTTCGTATCGGACGTCGGCCAAGTGGATGTAACCCCCCGCGCATGCCAGCGGGCTCGCGGCCCGGGACTGCGGTGTCCCGCACGAGCCCCAGAACCCACGCGCGGTGTAGGTGAGGACGGCGTAACCGTCACGCGCCCAGGCGAAGGCGTTGTCGGTGTAGGCGGTCGAACCCGGGTCGAGATATTCGTACTTGCTGTTCCCGAGCCCGTGCAGCTCGGCCACGAGCGGCAGACCGGTCGCCGCCGCGCTCGGCAGCGTGACCGTCACGTCGAGCGGGATGCCGTCCCAGGTGCTGGCCAGTCCGGAGCACTGGTAGACGCCCTGAACGACCCCGCATGTGGAGAGTCCAAGCGGTGCGGCACTCGCCGCAGGCGCCGTCGCGGCGCACAGGGCCAGGAGCGCAGCGCTCGTCGCGAGCGCCCGCCGGCCGCATCTGTCGCCGCGTACGCCTCGAATGAACCCGAAACTACCGTAGGAGGCCCGGCCGCGCGCCACCTCTCCGGCGGCTCAGAGACCGCCGGGCCCGCCCACCTCGGCGACCTCCACCAGGTCCGTCTCCGGAACCCCGTCGAGCAAGAAGACCATGACGGCTACGCCGGCCCCGGGGTCAAGATCGCTCAGGAGAGATTCGACCTGGCGGTCGAGTGCCTGCTCGACCAGCTCGACCGCCTCCTGACGCATGACCTCGTGGAAGGTCCGGCGCATGCCCAGCACGACCTCGCTCTGCCCGGCGTCAACGAGGTTCTGCTCGGCGCGAGTCAGCATGTCGTGAAAGGAGACCAGCACGAAGTTGCTGTTGAGCACTGCGCGGGCGTGCGTCGGGCCTCGCCCCGTATGGCGGCTTATCAGCCCGACCATGCCGTTGGAAATGGTCTGCGCGGGGCTGCGTGAAAGCGTCCGCGGGTCGCTTAGCTGCTCCGCCATGGCCCTCGCATAATACGCCCGGTGGGCTGGGAGGTCGAGCAGCGCCCCGCTGAGGAAGTGACGTCGCGGCGATTCGGCGCGTGGGCGCTCGTTTCGCGCCGGTGCCGATGAGGTAGGCGGCAACCATGCCCTCCACCAAGTACTGGTTCGCCACCTCCACCGAGGAGTACCTGCCCGCCGACATGGTGGAGCACGCCCGCGCCGCCGAGCAGGCCGGGTTCGACTCACTTGGAGTCTCCGATCACTTCGGCCCGTGGTTCCCCGACGGCCTCGCGACGCAGGCGTGGGTCACGCTCAGCGCCATCGGCCAGGCGACGTCCAAACCGATCGGCACCGGCGTCACCCCCGTCCTCCACCACTACCACCCCGGCGTGATCGCGCAGGCGTTCATGACGCTCGAGGCGCTGTATCCGGGGCGCGTCTTCCTCGGCGTCGGGTCGGGCGAGGCCGTGAACGAGGTGCCGCTCGGGCTCGACTGGCCTTCCCCTCGCGAGCAGCACGCGCGGTTCGAGAGCGGCCTCGAGGCCATCACCCGCCTGTGGGACGGGGAGACGGTGACGATGGACGGCGGCTGGTTCGAACTGAAGAACGCGAAGCTGTGGACTCGCGCGCAGTCCAAGCCGAAGCTCTACGTTTCCGCCTTCGGGCCCCAGGCCGCAGCCATTGCCGGTCGCTACGGCGACGGCCTGTGGACGCTCGGTGATCCCGACTCCGCCCCCGAGGTGATCGACGCCTACAAGGAGTCGTGCGCGAAGAGCGGGAAGGACGTCGGGGAGATCATCCTGCAGAGCGGCATCGCGTGGGCGCAGGAAGAGGCGGAGGCGATCGCCGGCGCCAAGCGGTGGAAGCCGACCCAGCTGCCCGAGCTCTACCGCGACGAGATCCCCGACCAGGACGATATGCAGCGCCGCGCCGACGAGCAGATGACCGACGAGCAGTTCGCCAAGGAGGGCTTCATCGTCGGCGCCGATCCGCAGGAGCACGTCGAGCGCATCCGCGAGATCGAGTCGATCGACGGCGCCACCGTGGTGGCGCTGCAGCTGATCGGGCAGGCCGACCCGCTCGGCACGATCCGCACCTACGGCGAGACGGTGCTGCCCGCGCTGCGGGCTGAGCGCCGGCGATCAGTCTCGGCGCTCTAGCGCCGAGAACGCGGCCGCGACCCCGAGGCCGTAGATGAGGTGGAAGCCGAGGTCGGGCGCGATGCCCTTGAGGTCGTACTCCCACGGCGGTGGCGCGAGTCCCATCGCGGGCAGGTGCACGAGGCTCGCGCCCCAGACCGCCGTGCCGAACACCAACCCGCCGGTCAGCAGGCTCGGGAACCGACTGCCGGCCGCGATGCCGTAGACGGCACCCCAGCTCGTGCCGTAGAGGACGTGCATCGCGTTGTTCAGCTGCTCCATCCGCTCCTCGGGCACCTCGCGCTGGAACACGCCTTCGATGATCCGCTTGCCGACCTGCGCGGGCGTGTCACTCGAGCCCCCGCCGGTCACCTTGGAGTAGGTCAGCTGCGCGGCGGTCATGATCCCCGTGCCCGCGGCGCCGGCCGCGAGGCCTCCCAGCGTCGCGCCCAGGGGTGTGCGGCCGGCGGCGCTCATCAGGAGCCGCTCGAGTCGGCGTTCAGCTGCTTGACGATGCCCAGCTCGTCGCTCGAGCCCCAGCGCTCGACGATCTTGCCGTCTTCGAAGCGGCCTATCTGGATGCCGTTGATGCGAATCTTCTTGTCCGTGGGCGCGATCCCCTCGAACTCCCCTTTGTGGGTGCCCGTGAGCGTGTAGGCCACCACCACGTGTTCGTCGTCGACCACCTCATGGCGGGGCTCGATGTGCGCGTCGGGGAAGGCGGTGGTCAGGGTGGTCCAGAACTCCTTGAACCCTTCGCGACCGCGGGGCTGGCCAGGCGCCGGATCGTGATCCTCCGCGTCCTCGGCGAAGGTCTCGACCGCCGACTCGACGTCTCCTCCGTTGATCTTGCCGGCCAGGTGCTCCTGGGCGGCGACGTTCTCGTCACGCGACATGCGCGCTCCTCTCGTAGAAACTGCTGGCTAACGGGCCGTAGCGCCCTCGTCGTGCACCTCGTGCTCGCCCTCGGCGAACTCCTCGACGACCTTGGCGCAGAACGCCTCGAGATCGTCGGGGCTCCGGCTCGAGACGAGGCCTTCGTCGACGACAACCTCCTCGTCCACCCAGTGGCCGCCCGCGTTACGGATGTCGGTCTGGATGCTCGGGGTAGGAGGTGATCTTGCGGCCGCGCACGAGGTCGGCCTCGACGAGCGTCGCCGGGCCGTGGCAGATGACGCCCACGGGCTTGCCCGCCTTGAAGAAGTCCTGGAGGAACTTGATGACGCCTTCGTCGACGCGCAGGTTGTCCGGGTTGACCGTGCCACCGGGCAGCAGCAGTCCGTCGTAATCACCGACCGAGGCGTCGGCGATCGCCTTGTCGACCGTGAACTTGTCCTTCGGGTGGATGTCGGACTCCATGCCCTGGATCTCACCCGTCTCGAGGGAGAGCAACTCGGTCGTGGCGCCGGCCTGTGTGACGGCCTCGCGCGGCTTCTCGAGCTCGATCTGCTCGACGCCGTCGGCAGCGAGGATGGCGATCTTCTTGCCCTTGAGTTCGTCGGCCATGTGTCTCCTCTGTGGGGGTGTAAAGGGTGGTTCGTCGGTGCTAAGACGGCGAGCTCGTCAAGAACGTCGCGGCGAGGTCTTCCTCGCCGTGCTCCTGCGTGCCCTCTTCGAGGCGGTTGCGGATCGCGTCGAGCACGGGCAGCTCGAGGCCGTGGCGCTCGATCGCCTCGCGCACCAGTCCGGCGTCCTTGGTCGCCAGGCTCAGCTTGAACGCGGGCTCGAACGAGCGGTCGATCATCGCCTTGCCCTTCATCTGGGCGTAGGCGGCATCGAGCGGACCGCCCCCGATGGCCTCGAGCAGCTTCGAGGGGTTGACGCCGATGCCCTCCGCGAGAGCGAGAGTCTCGGCGAGGCCTTCAACAAGGGCGACGATCCACGAGTTCGTGACGACCTTGAGCCGGGACCCCGCCCCGGCTTCGCCGAGCCACAGGGTCTTCTTGCCGACGGCGTCGAAGATGGGGGCGCAGCGCTCCTGCATGCCGTCGGGCCCGGAGGCGAGCACGATGAGCTCACCCTGTTCGGCGGGCTGCTTCGTGCCGAGCACGGGCGCATCGACCAGCGCGACGCCCCCGGCCTTCGCTGCCTCCGCGCAGCGCTCGAAGCCGCTTATCCCGATGGTGCTCATCTGCACCCACAGGGCGGAAGCGGGCAGAACGGCGGGCACGCCCTGGATCGCCTCGAGCACGGCGTCGGCGTCGGTCAGCATCGTGATGACGATCTCCGCGCCGTTCGCCGCTTCCGCCCCGGATGAAGCGACGGTTATGCCGTCGTCCTGGAGCGGCTCCGCCTTCTCTCGTGTGCGGTTCCAGGCGTGCACGTCGAATCCGGCGCGAGCCAGGTTGCGGGCCATGCCAAGGCCCATCGTGCCACCGGCTCCGAGGAAAGCGAGCTTCATCGAACAGATCCTCTCCCCGCGACCGTGGCGCGAAACGAGCGCGAAGAGTTGGCGCATCGCCGCGCTGCGCGCGGGGTAGGCCCTGAAGATGACCGATATCTCCCCGCAAGAGGTCGCACCCGGCGTGTACCGCGTCGCCGACGGCCTCGTCAACTGGTACATCGTCCGCGACGGCTCCGAGCTGATGATCGTCGACGCGGGCTGGCCCCGCAGCTGGCGCGTCGTCGAGGGCGCGCTTCGCGCCATCGGCTCGTCGGCGAGCGACCTCGGGACCGTGCTCCTGACGCATGGCCACCCCGATCACCTCGGCGCAGCCGAGGACGCCCGCCGTAACACCGGAGCGCGCGTCTGGGCGTATCGCGAGGAGGTGGAGCGCGTGCGGGGCAAGAGCAAGGGAGCCTCGCCGTTCACCCTCGTGCCGGGTTTGGCCCCGACGCTGTGGCGGCCTTCGGCGCTCGGTTTCGTGCTGCACGCGACGGCGCACGGCTTCATGACTCCGAAGTGGGTGAAGGAGGTGAACGCTTTTGACGCCGGCGAGCCACTCGACCTACCGGGCGGGCCGCAGGTGATCCTCACTCCCGGGCACACACCGGGCCACGTGTCGTTCCTGTTCGGCGAGGCGGGCGTGTTGGTGACCGGCGATGCGATCGCATCGCTCGACGTGCTGACTCGCGAAACCGGGCCGCGTCTGCTTCCGGACGCGCTCAACAACGACCCGGGTGCGACGCGCGCGTCGCTGGGGCAGCTCGAGGGCGTGGATGCCGGGACGCTGCTGTTCGGGCATGGCGAGCCGTATGTGGGTGCTCCGGGCGATGCCGTGGCGCGGGCTCGCGAGGCGTCGGCGTAGGGACCTGGTCTGGGGAAGGCGAGCAGCCGTCTCAGCCGGCGGTTTCTGTCCATGACTGCGCGTTCGCCTGACCTGTGGGGGCGAGCCGGTCCAAATATGTGGACAGAAACCGCCGGCCTCCGCGGGGCGGCTAGCTCCGCCTCCTCCCTCTTGGATCCGTCCACCGCGGCCCGTCGACTTACGTTTGCTACGGTTTCGATATATCGAGATACGTCAAAGGAGCGACTATGTACGCGGCTTACGCGACGCCGGGCCTCTGGCCCGGACACCACCAGCGCCCCACCGGTCACGGCTCATGCCGAGGCGGTTGGCGCGCGATGACGGGCGGCCGAGGCCGTCCCGGTCCCGGCAGCGCCGGCGGCTTTGGCTGGGGCCCTCCTGGCCCGGGCGGCCGCGGCGGTCACCTCCACGGCCGCGGGCCGCGGGCTCGCCGAGGCGACGTTCGCGCCGCGATCCTCGCCCTCCTGGCTGAGGAGCCGCGCAACGGCTACGGGATCATGCAGGAGATCGGCGAGCGCAGCGGGGGCGTCTGGCGCCCCAGCCCCGGAGCGGTCTATCCGGCCCTCCAGCAGCTCGAGGACGAAGGGCTGATCCGCGCGGAGGAGACCGACGGTCGCCGCGCCTTTCAGCTGACCGAAGAAGGGCAGGCGCACATCAAAGAGCGCGGCGATGAGCTGAAGGCCCCCTGGGACACCGTCTCGGGCGCCGCCACCAGCGGCATCGTCGAGCTGCGCGACCTCGTCTGGCAGCTCGGCGCGGCCGTTATGCAGGCGGCCGGAACTGGGAGCGAAGCGCAGGCCGAGGAGGTCAAGAAGATCCTCTCCGAAGCGCGGCGCGCCGTATACCGGATCCTCGCCGAGGACGAGTCGGGCGAGTAGCGCCCGCGTGGCGTGCGGGGCGGCTCTTCAGTCGCCCCGCACCCGAGCGCGCCACGATCGTTTCAGCCCGCGCGGCGGCGGGCAATCCTCGCGGACCGGCGTTCTCGCCCCACCCGAAAGGAACTCGTATGAAGGCAGTCACCTGGCATGGCACGCGGGATGTGCGAGTGGACGAGGTGCCGGATCCGAAGATCCAGGAGCCCACCGACGCGATCGTGCGCATCACGTCGTCGGGCCTCTGCGGTTCCGACCTCCATCTCTACGAGACGCTCGGGCCCTTCATGACCGAGGGCGACATCCTCGGCCACGAGCCCATGGGCATCGTCGAAGAGGTCGGCAGCGGCCTGACGAACGTCAAGGTCGGCGACCGCGTCGTCATGCCGTTCAACATCTCCTGCGGCCACTGCTTCATGTGCGACCAGCAGCTCTTCTCGCAGTGCGAGACGACGCAGGTGCACGAGCAGGAGAAGGGCGCCGCCTTCTTCGGCTACACCAAGCTCTACGGCCAGGTCGCCGGCGGCCAGGCCGAGTTCCTGCGCGTCCCCCAGGCGCAGAACACGACCATGAAGGTGCCCGAAGGTCCGCCCGACGAGCGCTTCGTCTACCTCTCCGACGTGCTCCCCACCGCGTGGCAGGGCATCGACTACGCCGGCGTGCCCGACGGGGGCACCGTCGTCGTCCTCGGCCTCGGTCCCATCGGTGCGATGGCGTCCCGGATCGCCCAGCATCGCGGCTACCGAGTGATCTCGGTCGATCTCGTGCCCGAGCGGCTCGAGCGCGAGCGCGCGCGCGGCATCGAGGTCCTCGATTTGAACGAGCACGGCAACGACATGGGTGACGTCATCCGTGAGATGACCAACGGCCGCGGGCCGGACTCCGTGCTCGAGGCGGTCGGCATGGAGGCGCACGGCTCACCGGTGGGCAAGCTCGCCCACGAGATGGTCAAGTACCTCCCGAAGCCCGTCGCCGAGAAGATCATGACCACCGGCGGCATCGACCGCATGAACGCGCTCTACCTGGGCATCGACATCGTGCGCCGAGGCGGCACGCTTTCGATC
>JBBPXY010000069.1:0-37314 GCA_038200435.1 Solirubrobacterales bacterium | reverse complement strand
GTCAACCCCGACGAGGCCGACCTGCTCGAGAACTCCGAGCTCGATCTCGTCGTCGCGGGCACCGAGGAGGCCATCCTCATGGTTGAGGCCGGGGCCACCGAGATCCCCGAGGCCGAGATCCTCGACGCGCTCGACATCGCGCACGACGCGATCAAGAAGCTGTGCGCGCTTCAGCGCGAGCTGGCCGAGAAGGCCGGCAAGGCCAAGATGGAGGTTGAGGTACCGCAGGTCGATGAGACCGTGCTCGACGCCATCAAGAAGTCCCACGGCGACGCGTTGGTCAAGGCCACCCAGGTCGAGGACAAGCTCGAGCGCCAGGACGCGACCAAGGCCGTCGAGGAGCAGATCCTCGCCGAGCACGCCGGCGACAAGGAGTCCGACGGTTACTCCGAGCGCCGCGCCGCGACGCAGATGGCGTTCGACAAGCTCGAGAAGAGCACGATCCGCCAGCGCATCGCGGTGGAGAAGAAGCGTCCCGACGGGCGCAGCGCCGACGAGATCCGTCAGATCACGATCGAGACGAGCGTCGCGCCGCGTACCCACGGCTCCGCGCTCTTCACACGCGGTCAGACCCAGGCCTTCAGCGTCGCCGCCCTCGGCACGCTCAAGGAGGAGATGCGTCTCGACACCCTCGGGCTCGAGACCAAGAAGTACTACTTCCACCACTACAACTTCCCGCCGTTCTCGGTCGGGGAGGCGGGCTTTATGCGCGGGCCCAAGCGCCGCGACATCGGCCACGGTGCGCTCGCCGAGCGCGCTCTGGTGCCGATGATCCCATCGATCGAGGAGTTTCCCTACACGATCCGCGTGGTCTCCGACATCTTCGAGTCCAACGGCTCGTCATCGAGGGCCTCGGTCTGCGGATCCTCGCTGTCGCTGATGGACGCGGGCGTGCCGCTCAAGCGGCCCGTCGCCGGCATCGCGATGGGCCTCATCAAGGAGGGCGACGACTACATCGTGCTGTCCGACATCGCCGGAGTGGAAGACCACCTGGGCGACATGGACTTCAAGGTCGCCGGCACCTCGGAGGGCATCACCGCCCTTCAGATGGACATCAAGATCACGGGCGTCACGTTCGACATCCTGCGCGACGCGCTGGCGCAGGCCAAGGTCGGCCGCGAGTTCATCCTCGGAAAGATGGCCGAGGTCATCGAGGAGCCCCGCGCCGAGCTCTCCAAGTGGGCTCCCCGCATCCAGCAGATCCAGATCGACCAGTCGCAGATCGGGCTGCTCATCGGCAAGGGTGGCGAGACGATTCGCGGCCTCTCGGAGGAGTACGAGTCGCAGATCGACGTCAACGACGAGGGTCAGGTGCTCATCTACTCCGCCAACGGCGAGCTGGGCAGCGCCCTGCTCGAGCGGATCCGGACGATGATGAAGGAGGTCGAGGTCGGCGACGAGTTCACCGGCAAGGTCGTGAAAACGACGACCTTCGGCGCATTCGTCGAGCTCTCCAAGGGCACCGACGGCCTCCTGCACATCTCGAACGTCTCACCCGGCCAGCGGGTCGACACGGTCGAGGAAGTCCTCAACAAGGGCGACGAGATCGCCGTGCGCGTGGTCGAGGTCGACCGGGAGCGCGGGCGCATCGGCCTGCGCCTCGCCGAGGACCCGTCGGTCGCCGGCAAGTCGGTCGAAGAGCTCGCCTCCGTCGGCGGTAGCGGCGGTGGCGGCGGCGGCGGCGGACGAGACCGCGGCGGCGATCGCGGTGGTCGCGGCGGACGCAACGGCGGCGGCGGCGGCCGTGAGGGTGGCCGCGGGCCGCGCCGCGACCCCGAGCGCTCCTAGCGCCGGGCAGCTGCAGCCCTTGCCCCAGGACCACAAGATCACCGAGCTCGACTCGGGCGTGCGGATCGTGACGGAGGCAATGCCCTCCGTCCGGTCCGTGGCCCTCGGGTACTGGATCGGCACGGGCTCGCGCGGCGAGTCAGAAGAGCAGGCGGGGCTCTCCCACCTGCTGGAGCACCTGCTCTTCAAGGGCTCCGAGCGCTACGGGTCCACCGAGATCGACGAGATCTTCGACGGCATGGGCGCCGAGCTCAACGCGGGCACCGGCAAGGAGACGACCTCCGTCTACGCGCGGGTGATCGACGACCACCTCGAGAAGGCCGTCGACGTGATGAGCGACATGGTGTTCCGGCCGACGCTCACTGACATCGACTCCGAGCGGGCGGTGATCCTCGAGGAGATCGCGATGTACGAGGACGATCCCCAAGACAAGGTCTTCGATGTCCTGGGCACTGCGGTGTTCGGCGAGAATCCGCTCGGCCGGGCCATCATCGGGCGTGCGCAGGTGGTGGCCGAGACGCCGGTCGACCAGATCGCCGCCTTCCACTCCGACCGCTACCGGCCTGGGAACGTGGTGATCGCCGCAGCGGGCTCGGTCGATCACGACGCGCTCGTGGAGATGCTGCGCACGCGCTTGCCCCAGGAGGCGCGGGCCGGCGACGACGCTTCGCAGGTCACACCGAGCACCGATCCGCGCGTGTGCTTCGAGGTCAAGGACACCGAGCAGTACCACGTGTGCCTCGGCGCGCTGGGTCTCGCGCGCGACGACGATCGCCGCTTCGGGCTGAGGCTGCTCGACACGGTGCTCGGCGGATCCTCCTCCTCGCGGCTCTTCCAAGAGGTCCGCGAGAAGCGCGGGCTGGCCTACTCCGTCTACTCCTTCTCGAGCCACTACGCGGGCACCGGGCAGGCGGGCGTGTACGTCGGTACGCGCGCGGACAACCTCGCTGAGGCCTTCTCGGTGGTCGGCACGGAGCTCGAGCGGATCCGGGAGGAACCGGTCGGCGCCGACGAGCTGGCCCGCGCGAAGGAGAACTTGAAGGGACGCATGCTGCTTTCTCTCGAATCGACGAGCGCGCGCATGAACCGCTTGGGCGCCTCGCTCATCACGCAGGTACCGATTCTGTCGGTCGAGGAGGCCGTGGAGAAGATCGACGCCGTGACCGCGGACGAGCTCGAAGCCCTCGCGGCGGAGATCTACGACCCGGGCCGCCTTTCGGCGGCGGGCATCGGCCCGGACGCGGACGCCTTTCGCGCCGCGGTGCCGGCGGTCGGGGTCGCCGCGGTGGCCGGCTCGGCATGATCCGGGTCGCCGTGGCTGGTGCCGCGGGTCGCATGGGCGCGACCGTGTGCGAAGCGGTCGAAGGCGCCGAAGACATGGAGCTGACAGGTCGCGCCGACCCTCAGCTGGGCGCGAGCCTTGGGGACGTACTCCCGGGTGCCGACGTGGTCGTCGACTTCACGACGCCCGACACCGCGCTCGCGAACGCCCGCGCGTGCCTGGCGGCCGGAGTGCATGTCGTGATCGGCACCACCGGGTTCGACGTCGAGGAGCTGCGCGGAGTGAGCGGCGCCCACGTCTTCGCCGCGCCGAACTTCGCGATCGGCGCGGTGCTGCTCATGCGCTTCGCGGCCGCAGCGGCAGAGCACATGCCGAAGGCGGAGATCATCGAGCTCCACCACGACCGCAAGCTCGACAAGCCGAGCGGCACCGCCAAGCGCACCGCTGAGCTCATGGGCACTCCCGACATGCCCATCCACTCGGTGCGCCTGCCGGGTCTCGTCGCCCATCAGGAAGTGATCTTCGGCGGAGAGGGGGAGACCCTGACGATCCGCCACGATTCGATCGACCGCTGGTCGTTCATGCCGGGCGTTCTGCTCGCGGTGCGGCGCGTGGGCGACCTGGTCGAGTCGCCGACCGTGGGGCTCGAGCACCTGCTTTGAGGTCGGCCCCCGGCGTTCTGGTCGCCGTCACCGATCACGCCGCTGAGCGCTTTCGCCAGCGGGTGGCGGCGCGTAGCGGCGAGCTCGACCCGCGCGGAGAAATCGTGCGGCGGGTAGCGCAGGCCTGGGCGGCGGGCCGGGCTAGCGACATCGCCCCGCCGGGTGCCTCAGGGGCGCGCGGCTCGGTGTACATTCGCGACCTGGTCGACCGCAGCCTCGTCTTCGTCTGTCGCCACGACGCGCCGGCGGCCGAGCTGGTCGTGATAACCCTGTGGGAAGACGAGCGGATCAGCCCAGCCCGGGTGCCTCGCCGCTACACCGATGCGTTGCGCGACTTGCCCGCGCGCGGCTAACCCGCTTGACTCGGGCCAACAGACTTTCGACAGAGGAGCACACGATGGGATTCATGGACAAAGCGAAGAAGATGGCCGAGCAGGCCCAGACCAAGCTCGACGAGGCCCAGACGAAGTTCAACGAGAACCAGCAGGCCGGTGCCGCTCCGGCTCCCACCGGGTCTCCGGTCGAGTACGACAGCGCTGGGCGCCCGAAGACCGGCGCAGGCGCGCCGCCCGCGGGACCCTCGGTCGCTCCGCCTCCAGGGCCCGGCCCGGCTGAGCCTGCCGCCGAAGCACCTGCCGCACCCGTGCAGGCGCAGCCTCAGGAAGCCCCCAAGGCGCCGGCTCCTCCGCCATCCGAGCCGCTCGAGAAGAGCGGCGAAAGCGGGGGCGAGTACGCACCGCCGAAGATGTCGAGCGGCGATCCGCTCGCCGGGTAGTCTCACGGCCATGCTCGGCCTCGGCCCCATCCTCACCGCGATGGTGACCCCGTTCGACGCCTCCGGGCGGGTCGACGAAGCGAGCGCGGCGCGGCTGATGCACCACCTGGTCGAGCACGGCTCGGACGGTGTGGTGATCGCGGGATCGACCGGCGAGGCGGCCACGCTGAGCGACGAGGAGCATTTGCGCATGGTCGAGCTGGCCGTGAGTGAGCTCGGCGGTCGTGCGAGCGTCGTGGCGGGCGTTGGGTCGAACGACACGCGCCACGCCGTCGAGCTCACCGAGAAGGCGACGCAGCTCGGGGTCGATGCGCTCCTCTCCGTCACGCCCTACTACGTGCGGCCGAACTTCCGTGGGCTTCAACGCCACTACGAGGAGGTGGCGCGGGCGACCGACAAACCGGTGCTTCTCTACAACATCCCGAGCCGAACCGGGCTCGACATATCCAACGAGCAGCTGGCCGAGCTCGCGCAGATCGAGCGCATCGACGGGGTCAAGCAGGCCAACAACGACTCGCTCGCCCTCATCGACGGCCTCGACGTCTACGCGGGCAACGACGACATCTTCGCCCGCACGCTCGATCTCGGCGGGGCAGGAGTCATCTCCGTGGCCAGCCACATCGTCGGCGACGAGATGCGCCGGATGGTCAACGAGCCCGGCGCCCGCGCCGAGATCGACGCCGGGCTGAGCGACATCTGGAAAGACCTCTTCGTGACCACCAACCCGATTCCGGTCAAGGCCGCGCTCAACCTCATCGGGTTCGACGTCGGCGGCCTGCGCCTTCCGCTGGTCGAGGCGGACAAGCGGGAAACCACGGTGGTCCGCGAGATGCTCGAGCGCCACGGCCTGCTTCAGTCGGCCGCCGCGTGAGCGGCACTCTTCGCGTCCTCCCGCTGGGGGGCCTGGGCGAGATCGGCAAGAACATGATGGTCGTCGAGTACGAGGACCGGATCGTCGTCGTCGACACCGGCCTGCGCTTCCCGACGGCCGAGATGCTCGGCATCGATCTCGTCCTGCCCGACTTCGCCTACCTGCGCGACCGGGTGGAGGACATCGAGGGCATCGTCATCACGCACGGCCATGAGGACCACCTCGGCGCCCTGCCGTGGTTCCTGCGCGAGCTCGGGGGCGACCTGCCACCGGTCTATGGCGGCCGCCTCACCATGGCCATGGCCCGCTCCAAGCTCGACGAGCACCGCATCAAGAACGTGGAGCTCGAGGAGCTCGCTCCCGGGGAGGAGCTCGGGCTCGGCCCGTTCGACGTCGAGCTCGTGCACATGACGCATTCGATCCCCGACGCCTGCGCGGTGGCGCTCACCACCGACCTCGGAACGGTTCTGCTGACCGGCGACTACAAGTTCGACCAGACGCCGGTCGGGGGCCATCCGGCCGATATGTCGCGTCTGGCCGAGCTCGGCCGTGAGGGCCTGCTGCTGCTCTGCGGCGATTCGACCAACGCCGACCGGCAGGGGTTCTCGCCGTCGGAGTCGGGGGTTGGCCCACACCTCGAGGAGGTCTTCGGCCGCTGCGAAGGCCGCATCATCGTCACCTCGTTCGCCTCGAACATCCACCGGGTACAGCAGGTGGTCGACGCCGCCACCGCTCTCGGGCGAAAGGTCGCGCTCGTGGGGCGGTCGATGCGCAAGAACGTGAACATCGGTCGCACGCTCGGCCATATAGACGTGCCGGACGGCATGCTCGTTCAGCCGCGTGAGATCGACGACTTCCCCGATCACAAGCTCGTGGTCGTCTCGACCGGCTCCCAGGGCGAGCCGCTCTCCGCGCTGCGGCGCATGGCTTACAACGACCATCACAACGTGAAGCTCCATTCGGGCGACACCGTGGTCTTCTCGGCCACGCCGATCCCTGGCAACGAGCGCGCCGTCAACGAGACGATCGACCGGCTCTACCACATCGGCTGCGACGTGATCACGCCGCGCGACGCGCCGATTCACGCCTCGGGGCACGGCTACGCGGAAGAGCTCAAGCTGATGCTCAACCTCACCAAGCCGCGCTACGTGATGCCGATCCACGGCGACCATAAGCGGATCCACCTGCACGGCCAGCTCGCGGAGTCGGTGGGCGTCGATCCAAGCTGCATCTTCAAGGGCGAGAACGGCCTCCCGCTCGAAATCAACGAACGCGGCGCCCGCTTCGGCACACCCGAGCAATCGGGGATGATCTTCGTCGACGGCGTCGACATCGGCGATCCCGCCGACGTGGCCCTGCGCGACCGCCGGATGCTCTCGGCCGACGGCATCTTCATCGTCGTCGCCACGGTCTCCGAGCAGGACGGCCGCTCGGTCGCTCCGCCCGAGGTGATCTTCCGGGGTGTGCCGTTTCTCGATCAGGCCGACGGCGTCGTCGACGAGATCCGCAAAGCCGTCGAGACGTCTCTCGACCGCGCCGCAAGCGACGACGTCCACGAGATCGAGATCATTCAGCGGATGCTCCACGACGATCTCGCGAAGTACGTGTACGACCGCTTGAAGCGCCGCCCGATGGTGCTGCCGGTCGTCGTCGAGGTCTGAGCGGGGTTCCGGGACGACAGTGAAGCCCCGTACCCCCTATAGGGGATAGAGGGCTTCACGGAGTCTGCGCCGTGGGGGAGGGTTCGCCTCGCCCACGGCGAAGCAACGAGGGCTCACCATGCCCTCTTCCGCCAGCCGCAAGCCAAAGACGAAGCCCAAGACGAAGCCCAAGCCTCGTGCTCGGCGCGCGCCTGCTCGGCGTGCTGGCCCGGCGCTTCCTTCTCTTCGGCTGCCCAAGCTCGAGCCGCACGAACTCGACCTGCTCGGCCTGGGCCTCATCGCGGTCGGCCTCTTCCTCTCCTGCGTCGTCTACTTCGGGCTCGCCGGCGGCGACGTCGGCCGCGGCGTTGCGGTCGGGATGCGCTTCGCGATCGGGGGCCTGGCCTACGGGGTACCAGCCGGCCTCATGCTTGCCGGAGGCCTCGTCCTCGCCCGTGCGTCGCTCCCCGCGGCGCGGCCCTTCCGCACGGGCACGCTGTGTCTCGTCCTGGCGCTCTTGCTCGGCCTCGCGGCCGGCACGCTCGGCCTCGGAGCCGACGCCGGGCCGCGCGGCAGCTTCGCCCGCCACGCGGTCGAGGGCCGCGGCGGCATGGTGGGGGAGGGGATGCACTGGGTCGTCGCCCACCTCTTCTCGTCGGTCGGCGCTCACATCCTCGCGGTCTTCCTCTTCCTGGCCGGGCTGATCCTCATCACGGGAGCTTCCGTGGCGACCATCGTGCGCCTCGCCGGTTCCGGCGTAGCCGACACGGGGCGGAAGCTGCGCACGACCACGCAGGTCGGCACGGCGGTCATCGCCAGGCGGCAGGCCCCGGCGCAGATCGTCGCTGCCCGCGATCGCTTCGACATCCCCGAGCCGAACACGGAGGAGTTGCGCGTCACGGCCACGCACGTCGAGGCCCCGTCGCTCGACGGCGAGAGCCCCTACGCAGAGGAGACCCTCGAAGAGCCGCTCCCCGTCACGGTCGAACCCGCGGAGTCGGAAGAAGAGCCCGAGGCAGTCGAGGAAGACGACTTCCCGCCCGTCCCGTCGCCCGATCCGGCCGACGAGCACGATGCCGATCCTCCCGCACTCACCCCGCAGGGCCGCTACCGCGCCAGCGTCACCGACGATCCCGAGTTCAAGTGGCAGGTGCCCACCGCCCGCTTCCTGACCCGCTCGACCGCCGAGCAGGCCCGCCCCGACACCGCCGGACAGAGCCAGGTCGCCGCGCAGCTCGTCGAGGCCCTCGGGCACTTCGGGGTCGAGGCGAAGGTCGTGGGCACCGTCGCCGGCCCGCACATCACCCGCTACGAGCTGCGCCTCGCCCCCGGCGTGAAGGTCGGGAAGGTCGCCAACCTCAAAGACGACCTGGCCTACGCCCTCGCGGCCACCGACATCCGCATCCTCGCGCCGATCCCCGGCAAGCAGGCGGTCGGCGTGGAGGTGCCCAACGCGCGCCGCCGGATGGTGCACCTCGGCGACGTCTTCCAGGCTGCTCCCGAGGACTGGTCGCCGCTCACCGTGTGGCTGGGCAAGGACGTGGCCGGCCGGGCGATCGGCGCCGATCTGGCCAAGATGCCGCACCTCCTCGTCGCGGGTACCACGGGCGCGGGCAAGTCGGGTGCCATCAACGCGATGCTCGCCTCGATCCTGCTGCGCGCCGATCCTCACGAGGTGCGCCTCGTGCTGGTCGACCCCAAGCAGGTCGAGCTGAACCACTACGAGTCGATCCCGCACCTGCTCACGCCGGTCATCACGAGCCCGCGGATGGCCGCCAACGCGCTGCAGAATCTCGTCAAGGAGATGGAGCAGCGCTACAGCCTGATGTCGCTCGCGCGCACGCGTTCACTCGTGGAGCTCAACCGTTCCCGGGCGAAGCGCGACGAGGCCCCGCTGCCCTACGTGCTCTGCGTGATCGACGAGCTCGCCGACCTCATGATGGTGGCGCCCGCCGATGTGGAGGATTCGATCATCCGGTTGGCTCAGAAGGCCCGCGCCGTCGGTATCCACCTCGTTCTGGCCACGCAGTCGCCCCGCGTCGACGTCATCACCGGCCTGATCAAGGCCAACGTGCC
The DNA here is from genome assembly GCA_038200435.1 of Solirubrobacterales bacterium. GTDB lineage: Bacteria > Actinomycetota > Thermoleophilia > Solirubrobacterales > Solirubrobacteraceae > JBBPXY01. Next base: position 28,220 of record JBBPXY010000069.1, on the reverse strand, counting down.
TTCGCGCATAGCCTTCTCCGTCTCCTCTCAGACTGACTCGCGCGTGATCCTCGACCAGGGCGGCGCCGAGAGCCTGCTGGGCCAGGGCGACATGCTCTTCTCACCCGTCGGGACCTCGCGCCTGCAGCGCATCCAGGGCGCGTACGTCGACGAGGAGCAGATCGCGACGCTCACCGAGTTCTGGCGGCGCCAGGGCGAGCCGGAGATGCGCGAGGAGCTACTCGAGGAAGTAGTCGACGACGACACGCCGGCGAGCAGCGAGGACGAGGCGTTCAGCCCCAATGAGGATCCGCTGCTCGAGGAGGCGATCGGCCTGGTGGCGCAGATGGGCACGGCGTCGACCTCCATGCTGCAGAGGCGGCTGCGACTGGGCTACACGCGCGCCGGGCGGCTGATCGACATGCTCGAGCGGCGCGGCATCATCTCCGGCTACGAGGGCTCGAAGCCGCGGCAGGTGCTCATCTCAGAAGGTGATGTTCCTCGCATCCTCGTCGCCCTGTCGGAGGGCGCAAGTGGGCGCTCGTCCGCCGACGCTGTACCGGTCGGAGCGGACGCCACAGACGTTCTCGAGCGAGACGACTAGCTACGTCCACTAGCCTCCGGGCATGACCGAGATCGGTGCCACCCTGCGCGAGGCGCGCCTGCGCGCCGGGGCAGATATCACCGATGTCGAGCTGGCGACGAAGATCCGCGCAAAGTACCTGCGTGCGCTGGAGAACGAGGAGTGGGAGCTTCTCCCGGGCCCGACGTTCGTCAAGAGCTTCCTGCGCACCTACGCGGAGTACCTCGGCCTCGACGGCCGGCTGCTGGTGGAGGAGTTCCGCCGCCGTAAGGAAGGGCCCGCCGCGGGAGACTTGCCTCCGCTGCGGCCCACGCGCCGCTCCGAACGCGACCGGCCGCGGCGCCAGGCACCGATCTCGCCCCGCGCCGGGGCTATCGCATTGCTCGTCCTCGCGGTCATCGCGGCGTTCTACGCGCTCGGCACCTGGGGGAAGAACTCGCCGTCGAACGACAAGACAGCATCCTCGCGCTCTACCTCGGCCGCTGCGCGCGGGCACCGTCCGCGCAAGAAGCGCCGTGCCGCGGCGCCGCAGCGCCAGAGCAAGAACGTTCGCCTGCAGATCGTCCCGACGGGCGCGGTCTACGTGTGCCTGCTCGACGAGACAGGCAAGCGGCTGATCCCCGGCACCACTCTGACCGCGGGGCGCCCGAGTCGCACCTTCACGGGCCCCAAGCTCCTGCTGAGCTTGGGGAACAGCCAGGCGAAGCTGCGAATAGACGGCAAGACGGTAGCGGTGCCCGGGCGGGCTGTCCCGATCGGCTACCTCGTGACACCACGCGGGCACAAGCTGCTGACGGCCGCGCAACGGCCGCGCTGCGCATGAGCGCACGGGCCGGGATCGTCATCACGGGCACCGAGGTGCTGAGTGGGATCATCTCCGACCGCAACGGGCCGTGGCTCTCCGAACGCCTGCGCGAGCGAGGCATCGACCTCGCCCAGCTGACCATCGTCGGCGACCGGCGGGAGGACATGCTCGCCGCACTGCGCTTCATGGCGAGCGAGAACCTCGACCTCGTGGTCACGAGCGGCGGCCTCGGGCCCACCGCTGACGATCTCACCGCCGAGGTCGTCGGAGAGTTCTGCGCGCGAGAGATGGTGCTCGACGAGCCGCTCGAGGAGCGCATCGCCGAGATCCTGCGGCCGCTGATGAAGCGCTGGCCGGGGCTCGACGAGGCTGCCGTTCGAGAGGGCAACCGCAAGCAGGCCGTGATCCCCGAGGGTGCCGCGGTGCTCGAGCCGGTCGGCACCGCGCCGGGCCTCGTAGTGCCGCCCGCGCGTGCGGGGGAGGGGCCTACGGTGGTGGTGCTGCCGGGCCCTCCGCGCGAGCTGCAACCCATGTGGGACACGGCAGCCGGCACCGACGCGTTCGCGGCGGCCGTACCGAACGCGACGACGTACGACTTCCGGGTCATCCGCATGTTCGGCATCCCGGAGTCGGAGATAGCTCTGACGCTGCGCACAGCCGAAGGAGCGGGAGTGAACCTCGACGCGATGGAGGTCACGACCTGCCTGCGCCGCGGCGAGATCGAGATCGCCACGCGCTTCGAGCCCGGAGCCGCGTCCGACTACGCGGCCTTCGAGACGGCCGTGCGGGAACGCCACGCCGACGTGATCTTCTCGTTGGACGGCTCGACCATCGACGACCAGTTGGCGGATCTGCTCGCCGGGCGTTCCGTGGCGACCGCCGAGAGCTGCACCGGCGGTTTGCTGGCCGCGCGGCTGACGGAGCGTGCCGGCTCGTCGGCTTACGTACTCGGCGGGATCGTCTCCTACTCGAACGGCGCGAAGGCAGAACTCGTCGGGGTGGATGCCGCGCTGATCGAGCGGGTTGGCGCCGTCTCCGTGGAGGTCGCCGAAGCCCTGGCGGACGGCGCGCGGGAGCGGTTCGGCGCCGAGATCGGGGCGGGCATCACAGGAGTCGCCGGACCGAGCGGCGGCACCGAGGAGAAGCCGGTGGGGCTGGTCTGCGTTTCGGTGGCGGGGCCGGACGGCGCGCGGCTGACGCGCCAGGTCAACCTCCCCGGCGGCCGCGCCGACGTGCGCGACCGGTCCGTGACCGTCGCCCTGCACATGCTGCGCCGGCTGCTGCTGGGCGAGCGCGACTCGGGGTGAGCTTGGCGGCGGCGCGCGGTCGGCCGCGCGTAAGGTCAGCCGGATCTCCGACGCCCGCCTTTCGTGCAGGGTTTGCTGGGCCATAAGGCAGCCAACCCTGCACGCGGCGTCAGAAGGAACCGGCTGGGGCGCGTCCCTCGCGCGTGTTGACACGATCACGCGCCACATCCGGCACAACCACGCGTTGTGCCCTCACAGCAGGGCGATCTAGCGTGCCTGATCCGTCCGGTCCACGCCGTACCGTGGCCGGTCCAGATCTGATCCGCCAGAGGAGCATCCCGTGAGCACGACCACTGAAGAGAAGGCCGCCAAGGCCCGCGACACCGCCATTCAGGGCGCGCTCACGCAGATCGAGCGCCAGTTCGGCAAGGGCGCCGTCATGCGCATGGGCGACGAAGGCGCGCAGGTCAAGTGCAACGCCATCCCCACGGGTGCGCTGTCGCTCGACCTCGCCTTGGGCATTGGCGGCGTGCCGCGCGGGCGGGTCATCGAGATCTTCGGCCCGGAGTCGTCCGGCAAGACCACCCTCGTCTACCACATCATCGCGGAGGCTCAGAAGCTTGGCGGCGTCTGCGCGTTCATCGACGCCGAGCACGCGATGGACCCGCTCTACGCCCAGCGGATCGGCATCAACATCGACGAGCTGCTGGTCTCCCAGCCCGATTACGGCGAGCAGGCCCTGGAGATAGCCGACATGCTCGTGCGCTCGGGCGCGGTCGACCTCGTGGCCGTCGACTCGGTGGCGGCGCTCACGCCGCGAGCAGAGCTCGAGGGCCAGATGGGCGACCAGTCGGTCGGCGCGCAGGCGCGCATGATGTCGCAGGCCATGCGCAAGCTCACGGCCAACCTCAACCGCACCCAGACGCTCTGCGTGTTCGTCAACCAGATCCGCGAGAAGGTCGGCGTCATGTTCGGCTCGCCTGAGACCCAGCCGGGTGGCCGCGCGCTCAAGTTCTACTCATCGCAGCGCCTCGACATCCGCCGGATCGAGACCCTCAAGGAGGGCACGGAGGCCGTCGGCAACCGTGTTCGGGTCAAGGTGGTCAAGAACAAGGTTGCCGCCCCGTTCCGCCAGGCGGAGTTCGACATCGAGTTCGGCAAGGGCATCTCCACCGAGGGCTGTCTCATCGACCTCGGGATCGAGCACAACGTGGTCACGAAGTCGGGGTCGTTCTTCTCCTACGGCGACGAGCGGCTCGGCCAGGGGCGCAACAACGCCAAGGCCTACCTCGAGGAGCACGCCGACGTCGCGAAGGAGATCTCCGACAAGATCTATACGGCGCTCGGCATCAGCGACGACCTCGTTCAGGAGATCGACCGGCCTGAAGGCATCGAGGTCGATGAGAACGGCGAGATCCGCGTCGCGGCGATTCCCGAGGAGCAAGCCGCGTAGACGTGGCTTCCGCCGAGACCGCCGCCGCGCAGCTCGAGCAAGCGCTCGGCATTGCGTGGCGGTATCTGAACCGGCGCGACCGCACCCTTAGCGAGATGCAGCAGCACCTCGAGAAGCGAGGGGTCGAGACGGAAGCCGCCGAGCAAGCGATCGCGGAGCTGGTGGAGGGCGGGTACCTCGACGATGCGCGCTTCGCGCAGCATTTCGCCGAAGACCGGCGCACGCTCGACGCTTGGGGGAGCGAGCGGATCGGGCGCCGCCTGGGGGAGCTGGGGGTGGATCGCGAGCTCGTCGAGGCCACGATGGGCGGTCGGAGCGCGGCCGAGGAGATGGAGGCAGCCGTCGAGCTACTGCGCGCGCGGCGGCTCGGTTCGATGGACGATCCGCGTGAGCGCAATCGCGCCTTCGGGCTGCTCGTCCGGCGGGGGTACGAGGTCGAGCTGGCCGGGGACGCCGTTCGTGCCTATGGCCGTGAGTAAGTGGTTGGACCGGTCCGGCGGCTCCTCGTCCGAAGGCGCCGGACGAGGCCCCGCCGCGCCGGTCCGACCACAAGCGGCAAGCGTCTCACTGCGCAATCCCTCTAGCCTGAGGAAGACATGAAGCGGTACCACGTCACCACGGGGTACCGCAACTCCATGTAGGGAGAGACTGCCGCTCCTAGCCCCAAGCGACAGTGGAAGGGTCTGATCGAGTCGATGCTCGTTTCGCGGAGGAGGCGACTTCTGGAGACAGCTTGGCGGAGCGAGATGGGCAAAGCGAACGGCCCATCAGCGGGGAAGGGGATGCTGAGGTGGCGCACCAAATACGACGGTTAGTTGCGGCTCCCGCATTGCGCGACAGCGGGCACCCCCGATCCCGCGAACGCTAGTGTGTGGCGGGTGGACGAGGGGCTTCCGATCGCGTACCAAGTACTCGACAAGGATGTGCCCGTTTTCGTTTCGAACGGCGAGCAGATTGGGACAGTCGACCACGTGGTGTCTGCCCCAGCGGAAGACATCTTTCACGGAATCGTGATCCGTGTCCGGGCAGGCCAACGCTTCGTGTTCGCCGACCAGGTCGCCTCGTTGCACGAGCACGGAGTAGATCTGCGCATCGATGCTGCTGCTGCGGTCGCGCTCCCCGAGCCGCAAGGCGCCGCGCCGGCTTGGCGCGTCCATGAGCCTGGTGTCAAGCCGAGTCGCTGGACGCATCTCGTGGATCGGATGAAGCCCGGGCAACCACGCCAGCACGACTGGACCGACGCGGACTAGCCGAGCCTAGAGGTCCGCCTCAGCGCACCGTGTCCCCGGAGGGGACTACCGACGCGCTGAACCCTCGCACCGCACGCGCTGCGAAGCCGCCGCAGCACTATCGGAGTGATCGAGAAGCGGAAGCTGCTGGTCACCTCGAAACAGGCTCTCTCGAAAGCTGCGCCCGCGTGCCTCCTAGCTACGCTTGGCCTACGGTGAGGACCTACCACGTCACCACCTTCGGGTGCCAGATGAACGAGCACGACTCCGAGCGCATGAAGGGGATGCTCGAGTCTCTCGGGTACGCCGAAGCCCCGGTCCGGGACGAGGCCGATCTCATCCTCTTCAACACCTGCTCGATCCGCGAGAAGGCCGACGAGCGCTTCGTCTCCCACCTCCACGACGCGAAGATCCTCAAGCGCGCGGACCCCGAGAGGATCATCGGCGTCGGCGGGTGCTGGGCCCAGTCGGTCAAACACGAGGTCTTCGCGCGCTTCCCCTTCGTGGACGTCGCGTTCGGACCCGGCCAGGTGCACAAGCTGGCCGAGTTCCTCAACTCGGACTCGCTCACCGCCCAGGGCTACTTCGAGTGGGAGGGCTTCACCGGCCGGCTACCCGACAAGCGCACGCGCGACTTCCAGGGCTGGGTGCAGATCAGCGTCGGGTGCAACTCGCGCTGCTCCTATTGCATCGTTCCCTCCACGCGCGGGCGCGAGGTCTCGAGGCCCGGCGCGGAGCTCGTCGCGGAGGTCGAGCGGCTGGCCGCTGACGGCGTTCGCGAGGTGACCCTGCTCGGCCAGAACGTGAACTCCTACGGCCGCGATCTGCCGCGCGAGGAGCGCCTGACATTCGCGGAGCTGCTGCGTGAGGTAGACGCGATCGACGGCATCAAGCGCATCCGCTACACGAGCCCACACCCGAAGGACATGCGCGAGGACGTGGTGCGCGCGCACGCCGAGCTCGAGGCGGTCTGCGAGCACATCCATCTGCCACTCCAGTCGGGTTCGTCCCGAATGCTCAAGGCGATGCGCCGTACCTACGACCGCAGCCGCTATCTCGACCGGGTCGCGCTGATCCGCGAGCACCTGCCCGACTGCGCGCTTTCCACCGACATCATCGTCGGTTTCCCAGGGGAGACCGAAGAGGACTTTGCCGAGACACTCGAAGTGGTCGAGCAGGTCGGCTACGACAGTGCGTTCACGTTCGTCTTCTCGCCGCGTCGCGGAACCGAGGCGGCCGAGCTCGGCGACACGGTGCCGCACGAGGTCAAGGTCGAGCGCATGGATCGTCTCATCGAGGCCGTCCAGCGTCGCGCGACCGAACGGGCAGCGCGGTTCGTCGGGCGCACGCTCGACGTGCTGGTCGAGGGCACGTCGCGCACCGACGCCGCGCGCCTGCGCGGGCGCTCGGCCCACAACAAGGTCGTGAACTTCTCGGGACTCGCGTCGCCGGGCGAGATCGTCCCGGTGCGGATCGAGTCGGCGACGAGCCAGACGCTGTCCGGTGAGGAGCTCCTACTGGCGCGCGCCGCGGGCTGACCTGACGCCTAGCGTAGTCCGCGGCCCGGCGCGTCGCCGGGCCGCGGACCGTCGCTCAGCCCGTGAACTGCGGAGAGCCCGTCGTCGGCACGTCGGCCGCCACGCCGCGCCGGCAGGGGCTGAGGCGGTCGAGCGTGATCCCGTCAAGCAGGACAGTCGAGTCGTAGATGTTGTCGCCCTGGTCGAAGATGGACAGCCACAGGGTGTGGTGCCCAGGACTCACCGGCGTGGAGGCGCGCAGCAGCCGCGTCCCCGCGTCGTAGGTGGTGCCGCGCGAGAAGGCCGGCGAGACACGCCCGACTCCAGCGCCGTTGACCGAGATGTTGCGGTTGTTGAGCGTCTTGGCGAAGTTGCGCGGCGCGCGGATTCTGGGGGCGCTCGAGGCGGTGCGCCAGGTGGAGCGATCGAGCTCGGCGATGAACGCGTCGTTGAACTCCGAGCCGACGAACTCGGGGTACTCGTCTGAGAGGAAGCGGAAGCGCACCGAAAGGCACGTCGCGTTGCTCGGCACTGCCAGCCGGATGCCGAGGACGGTAGTGTCGCGCGTACCGCGGAAGATCTTCTTCCCGTCGCGACAGGACGTGCGGCCGGAGCCGTTGGGGGCTGGGGCCAGTGACGCGCAGCCGCTGCTGAGCAGACCGAAGCTGCTGCCGCGGCGTGGGAAGCCGACGAAGCCGCCGGACGCCCCGCGACCGATCGCGGCCGGGCTGTGACCCCCAGGGATGATGCGGAAATGGGCGCTCAGCACCTGGGAGGGAATCGCCGCGCTGGCGCGAGCGAGGGCGAGGGCGCCCGCGTCGTTGTGAGCAACGGAGGAGATGCTGGCTCCGCCCGCGAAGGCGATGCCGGTGGCGCCCATCGCGCCCGCTGCGGCCGCTGCGGCGAAGACCCGCCGGCGTGTGAATCTGATGCGCATGTTGCCTCCTGGTGAGTCGGCCCGATGTCGGCCGACCTGGGGTTACGAGATGACCAACGCCCGATCCGAGTGCCAGACGCGTGGGATCCTAGGCGCTGCCGCCGACGCGGTCAAACGAGCACCGCCGGGGTGCCACGGAGACGGCCTCGACGATGCCTCGCGCGATGGCCTGACCCTCCCGCCCGTGGAGGTGAGGCCGCCGAGCCAGTTCTGACCGAGACGCGCGAGCCGGCGGCGCGATGCGGGTACGCTCGGCCACGGATGAGGCGCCCCGAGGAGATCACAGTCGCGCGAAGGGTGCGGATCCTCGGCGCCGGAGGCACGATCGCGATGGCTGGCGACTCGGCGGCCACGCCGCACCTCGACGCCGAGGCGCTGCTCGGCGGGGTCGCTGCGCTCGCGGACCGCGACGATCTCGACGCGCGGTCGGTGGTCAACGTGCCGAGCGCGCACCTGACGCTGGCCGATCAGCTCCTGATCAGCCGCGAGGTGCGGGATACAGCGCGCCGGGGGTTCGGCGTGGTCGTCACCCACGGCACCGACGTGCTCGAGGAGACGGCGATGCTTTGCGATCTTCTGCACGACGCGGAAGCGCCGATCGTTTTCACGGGGGCGATCCGGGCTGCCAGCGCGCCTCGGGCGGATGGGCCGGCGAACCTCGTCGACGCGGTCTCGGTGGCTTCGAGCGAGGACGCGGCCGGGATGGGCGTGCTGGTTGTCTTCGGCGGCGAGATCCATCACGCGCGCTGCGCGCGGAAAACCGACACGACTTCGCTCACGGCGTTCTCCTCGCCCCAGACGGGCCCGGTCGGGCGCGTCACCGAGGGACACCCAACGCTCTGGTCGCGCCTGCCGCGCAACCCACCACTCGACCCGCCCGATCTCGAGAGGCGAGTGCTTATCGTGCCCACGACGTCCGGCGACGACGGCTCGCTCGCCCGTGCCGCGCTGGACACCAAGCCCGACGGTGTCGTGATCGGCACGCTCGGCGCGGGCCACCTCGCGCCGCCGTTGCTCGACATGTGGGCCGCCGCCGCAGAGGAGATACCGATCGTCGCCTACTGCCGTCCCGAACGCGGAGTGGTGCTGACCGGCACCTACGGCTACGCGGGTTCGGAGCGCGACCTGCGCGGCACGTCGATCATCCCGGTCGGCTTTCTCTCTCCGCAGGCCGCGCGCATGAAGCTGCTCGCGTGCGTGGCAGCGGGCTTGGAGATCGAGGAGGTCCGGTGGGCCTTCCGCCAGGACGACGGGTGAGCCGCGCCGGCGCCTCACCCGACTGATGCCCCTCAGCGATCGAGTCCAGCGCTGGCGAGACGCGGGGGAGGAGCGCGTCATCGCCGGCCGGCGCATACACGTCCACCGCCAGCGGGCGCGCGGGCCACTCATCGTGTTCCTGCACGGCTTTCCGTCATCCTCGTTTGACTGGCGCTCCGTCCTCGAGCTGCGTCCAGAGTGGAACGCGCTCGCGTTCGACTTCCTCGGCTTCGGTTTGTCCGAGAAACCACGGGACCACGTCTACTCGCTCGGATGGCAGGCAACGCTGGCCGAGCACCTCATCACCGAGGAGGCCGGATCTGGCGCCGTCGTCGTCGTCGCCCACGACATGGGAACTTCGGTCGCTACCGAGCTGATGGCCCGAGAGATCGCCGGCGAGTCCCGGGTCACAATCGGGTCGGCTCTGCTCTTCAACGGAAGCATCCTGCTCGATCGCGCGAGCCCGACCATCGGGCAGAAGCTGCTCCGGACGCGTCTGGGCCCCGTGTTCGCGGGTCTCACCAACGAGCCGGCGTTCAAGCGGCAGTTCTCGGGTCTGTTTCCGCCGAGCCACCCACTATCAGGAGAAGAAGCGGCTGACCAGTGGGCGCTCATCGCCCACGATGGCGGGCACCGCATTGCCCACCGGCTCATCCACTACATGGACGAGCGCGAACGGCTCACCGAGCGCTGGCATGGCGCTTTCCGCGACTGGACCCATCCGCTGCATCTCGCCTGGGGGCTGCAGGATCCCGTCGCCACCACAAGCGTGCTCAGCGGTCTGCGCGCGTTGCGGGATTGCCCGCTGACCGAGCTGCCGGAGCTGGGGCATTACCCCCAGCTCGACGATCCGGGCCGGATCGCGGATGCGATCGACCGAACCGCGGCCGCCGCCGACTGACCTAACTCTCCGGGCGCTCTAACCGCCCGTCAACGTGGCGCACAGCCACGCGCCTTATCGTGAGCGTCATGCAACTGCCGTTCCAGAAACGCCGCTCCGACAAGACGCTCGAGCGGATGTTCCAGACCAAGAGCCACGCGTGGGAGAGCGTCGGGCTCGCGCATCAGGTCAGCGCCCGCGCCGCGCGACGTGCGCGCGCCGAGGCGCTCGTGCTCCTGCCCCTGATCGCCGGGGTCCTGCTGGCCTACTACTATCGCCACAAGCTCTTCCACGCCGACGTGCCGGTGCGCGTCGGCGCGGTCATCGCCTTGGTCGCACTCGGCTGGGCGTTCGCCCGCAGTGTGGGGAGGGCGATGGGCCCGGCCCTCTTCCGCCGCCTCGATCCTTCGACGGCGGGCACCGTCGGCTTCCTCATCAGGCTGACGACGATCCTCATCGCGCTGGCCGTAGCCTCGCACGTCGCCGGACTGCGCCCGCAGACCCTGCTCGGTGTGGGCGCCTTCACGGCGGTCATCTTCGGTCTCGCCGCCCAGCAGACGCTCGGCAACGTGATCGCGGGAACGGTGCTCCTCAGCGCGCGCCCGTTCCGGGTCGGGGAAAGGGTCCGCTTCCAGGCGGGAGGGGTCGGTGGCCGGGTGGAGGGCGTCGTCTCCTCGCTCGGGCTGCTTTACACGACGCTCGAGTCGGGCGGCGACCAGATCATGGTGCCCAACTCGGTGGTGCTGAGCGCCGCGGTCATGCCGCTGAAGGAGCCCGACGCGGTGGATCTGCGTGCCCGCCTGCGTGCCGACGTGAAGCCCTCCGACATCCAGGAGCTCCTGGAGCAGTCGATCACCACGCCGACCCGCGCCGACCCACGGATCACGCTCGAGGAACTTGACGGAGACGAGGTGGTCGTGCGCATCGAGGCGACCCCGGCTCAGGCCGCCGAGGGATCGCGCCTCGCCGACGAGATCCTCGGCGCCATGGCGACGCTGAGCTCGCCTTCGAGCGCGAGCGCGAGCGCCAGCGCTTAACGCCGCTCGCGCTGAGCTTCGATCATCTCCGCCGCGATCTTGTCGCCGCCGAGAAGGCGCGCCACCTTCGCCGAGGCGTCGGGAGCCACCCCGGCGAGCTTCGCCCCCAAACGCATGGGGATCGGGGCGACATCGACCTCGCCACGGTCGTCCTCGATCGCGCTGATCACCCCGGCCGCCACATCCTCCGGCGTCTTCGTGCCCACGCCGGGCGGCAGCTTCACGCCGGTGTCGGCGAACATGCCCGCGCCGCTGATGAATCCCGGGAAGACCGTGGAGACCCCGATGCCGTGCGGGCGGTACTCCTCGCGGAGAGCTCCGGCGAACCCGCGCAGGCCGAACTTGGTGGCGTTGTACAGCGAGCTGCCCGGACTCGGGACCTTGCCCGAGATCGACGAGATGAAGACGAGGTGGCCGCGGCCGCGCTCGATCATCCCGGCGCTCACGAGCTTCGCGAGCACCACGGGCGCTCGCAAGTTGACCTCGAGAGCACGATCGATCTGCTCGACGCTGTAGTCGGCAAGATTGCCGCTCGCGGGTAGCGCGGCGTTGGCCACGAGCACGTCGACGCGACCGGCCTCGGCCAGAAGGCGCTCCAAAGCCACGCGGTCGCTGAGGTCGGCGTCCAGGGCCACCCCGCCGATCTCGGCGGCGAGCGGCTCAAGCACCTCGGCCCGGCGGCCGGTGAGCACGACAGTTGCGCCCCGGGCGACGAGGGCGCGGGCGATCGCGTGGCCGAGGCCTCCGGTCGCGCCGGTCAAGAGGACGTGTTGCCCGTTCAGAGTTTTCATGACGGGAAGATTGCCACGGTCGCCGTGAAACCGTGGAGAAAGCTCTCCCCGCCGACGGGGCCGATCTCGCCCGCCGCGAAGAAGCCCGCCGTCGGAGCGCCGCCGAGCTCCTCCACCAGCATGCTCGCGTCGTGATCGGGCACGCCGAACATGCCTCGCCCGCGACCGTTGCACGAGAAGAGCAGAGCACCGGCGGGCGTCGCGCCTCCGAGCGCGCGCACACGCAGGTCGAGCGCGCTGCGCAGGTCGCGATCGGCGGAAGCGGCGTCGCGGGCATGGAGGCGCACGACCTGTCCCGGGCGCACTGTGGTGCCGACCATCACCTCGCCGGTCTTCGGATCCGCCCCGGCCAGCCCGCGTACGAGAAAGTCGCCGTGCTCGTAGTCGGGTTTGTCGCCGTCGATCACGATGCCGAGCAGCATCCCGCCGCCGAGCAGCCCGCGCTCGCGTTCGTCGAGCTCGTCGATGGCCTCGCGGAGTCGCTGCAGTGCCGGCCGCCCGGCCAGCTCGTGGATCACGTTGCCCTCTCCGGCGGTGATCGTCATCTCGGGGCCGAGCGGCGCGGCTCCCTGCGAGACGCACGGCAGCACCTCGAGCCCTTCGAAGCGCGCGCCTACCGCGCCTCCCTCGTGAACCTCCTCGCCGAGGAAGAGAGCGCTCGCGCCGCCGACCGAGCGCGCGCTGGCCAGGCCCCCGAGGATCGGGACGCCGGCCGCGCGCGAAGCGAGATCACGCAGGAGGACGTCGGTCGGGAAAGAGAAGGGATCGGGCAGCATCACCGCGGCCGCCGCGCCTTCGAGCGCGGGGAGGCCCGAGACGGCCAGCCCCTCGTCGACCTGCTCGACCGAAGCGTGGAATGTGCTCACTTCGCCTTCGTCGAAGGCGGCGGCCCACACCGCGACGGCTGTGCCGTCCTCCTGCTCGCGACCCTGCGCGAGCACCCCGCCGGCGCCACAGCCGATCAGCTCGTCGGGCTCGAGCGCGTCGTGGACCCCTTCAAGGGTGGATTCCGGCGCTGCCAGGTGGGAACCGGCGGCGAAGACGATGGCCAGATCGGCGTTCTGGCCGCCCAACCCCGATCGAGCGGCCGCCGCGGCCTCGACTGCGCCGTCGCGGGCGTCGGCCCGCATAGAGAGCCCGGTTGCGATGCGCACACCCACTCCTCTGACCATACTCCGCGCGTGTTTCCGGGTCCTGTGCTTGCTGTCTTCGGGCCCACGGGCGTGGGCAAGACGGCCGTCGCCATCGCCCTGGCCGATCGCCTGCGTGCGCGGGGGGAAGATCCGGTAGCGGTCTCCGCCGACGCGCTGCAGGTCTATCAGGGCCTCGAGACCCTGACGGGCGCCGCCTCCGCGCAGGAAAGGGCGCGTCTCGAGCACCGCCTCATCTCGTTTGTACCCGTGGACGCGTCGTTCAGCGCCGGCGAGTACGCGGAACTCGCCCACGCCGAGATCGACGACCTGCTCGCCGCGGGCCGCCGCCCGATCGTGGTGGGCGGCACCGGCCTCTACCTCCGCGCCGCGCTCACCGACCTGCGCCTGCGCCCGCCTCCTCCGGAGGGTGTGCGCGAGCGGTGGATGGCCGACCTGGCCGAGCGGGGGCCGGCAGCGCTACACGCCGAGCTGGCCCGCCGGGCACCCTGGGCGGCCGAGGAGCTGGCCCCGACCGACTCCCATCGCATCGTGCGTGCGCTCGAGCTCTCCGACGCGGGCGAGCTCGAGCCGCCCGAAGGGCCCTCGCAGCTCTGGAGCGAAGAGACGCGCCGCCCGACCGTGTTGACTGGACTTACGATGGACCGCGAGGCGTTGTACGAGGGCATCGACGCCCGAGTAGACCGAATGCTCGCGGCCGGGGCAGCACGGGAAGTGAGCGCCGCGCACCTGGCCGGCGCCTCTGCGACTGCACGCCAGGCGCTCGGCTTCACCGAGCTGCTGACCGGTGACGTCGAGGCGATGAAGCGCCGCACGCGCAATTACGCCCGACGCCAGCTGACGTGGATGCGCAAGCTCCCCGGCGTGCAAGTGATCAACGTGACAGCCCTCCAACCGGACTATGTGGCCGCCCGGGTCCTCGATCCGCCGCCGAATGCATAGGGTGGCCGCCCGTGCGATTCGAGAAGTGGCAAGCCCTCGGCAACGACTACCTCATCCTCGAGGAGGGCGAGCTGCCGTTCGCTCCGAGCGCCGGGCGCTTCGCGCGCCTGTGCGATCCGCACTTCGGACCGGGGGCGGACGGCGTTCTGCTCCTCTCACGCGCGGAGGAGCCGGGTTTCGTGGCGAACCTGCGCATCTTCAACCCCGACGGCTCCGAGGCCGAGCTGTCGGGCAACGGAGCGCGCGAGGCGATCATGTACCTGCGCCGGCATGGGTGGGCCCAGGCCGACACGTTCTCCATCCGCACGGCTGCCGGCGAGATCCGCCCGACCATCACCGGGCCAAGCACCTGCCGGGTGGACATGGGGCGCGCGCGGCTGCGCTCGGGCGACTTCCCGGCGGGCGGCGACGAAGGCACGGGTGAGCTCGAGGCGGCAGGACACACTTGGCGCTTTCAGCACGTCCAGGTCGGCAACCCGCAGTGCGCGATCAAAGTCGACGGGCTCGAGCAGCTCGAGCAGCTCGACCTGCCCGCGATCGGGCCCGCGATCGAGCACAACACCCTCTTTCCCAACCGCACCAACGTCTCGTGGTGGACGGAGCTCGAGCCTGGCGTCATCCGCGCCCGCATCTTCGAACGAGGCGTGGGGGAGACGCTCTCGTCCGGCACCGGCGCGACCGGCGCCGCCATCGCCAGCGTGCTGCGCGGGGGCGAGGAGACGGTGAGGGTGCGCCTCGACGGCGGAGAGCTCGAGGTCGAGGTGGGCGAGGACCTGCACGTGAACCTGACCGGTTGGGCGGTGCCCGTGTACTCGGGCGAGCTCGCCGAAGAACTGATGAGGGAGTTGCATGAAACCGAGTGAGCGCCTTGACCGCATGCCGCCCTACCTGTTCGCGGAACTCGAGCGGAAGATCTCCGCGAAGAAGGCCGCCGGGGTCGATGTCATCTCGCTGGGCATCGGCGATCCCGACACGCCGACATACGCGCCGATCGTCGAGGCCGGCCAGAAGGCCATGGCTGATCCCGCCACCCATCAGTACCCGTCCAATCGCGGCCGCCCCGACTTCCGCGCCGCCGTCACCGAGTTCTACGGGCGGCGCTTCGGGGTCGAGCTCGACGCCGACACCGAGGTCATGCCGGCGATCGGCGCCAAGGAGTGCATCTTCAACCTGAACCTCGCATTCCTCGACCCCGACGACGTTGCGCTCGCCGCTGACCCCGGTTACCCGGTCTACACGGGCGGGCCGCTGCTGGCGGGCGCCTCCTCGGTGCTCATGCCGCTGCTGCCCGAGCGCGGCTTCGTGCCCGATCTCGAGGCGATCTCTGAAAAGGACCGCGACGGCGCGAAGCTGATGTATCTCAACTACCCGAACAACCCGACCGGAGCCGTGGTTCCCGACGGGTTCTTCGAGGAGGTGGTCGCGTTCGCGCGCGCTCACGGCATCCTGGTCGTGCACGACAACTCCTATTCCGAGACGACCTACGACGGCTACGTCGCCCCTTCGGTCCTGGCCACGCCGGGGGCCAAGGAGATTGGAGTCGAGGTCTTCTCGCTCTCCAAGGGCTACAACATGACCGGCTGGCGGTGCGCCGCGATCACGGGCAACCCGGACGTGATCTCGCACTACTGGCGCCTCAAGTCGAACATCGATTCGGGGCTCTTCGAGGCCGTCCAGCTGGCCGGCATCCGCGCCCTGCAGCCCGATGTCGACGAGGCCGTGGCCGAGATGAACAAGGTCTATCTCCGTCGTCGCGACCTGGTGTGTGACGCGCTGCGCTCAGCGGGCGTCAATGTCACCCCGCCGAAGGGCACGATCTACATCTGGGCACCGATCCCGGAGGGCTACGACTCCGCCGCGGCCTACTGCGAGCATGTGCTGGAAGAGACCGGGGTGGTCGTTTCGCCCGGCGGTGCCTACGGGCAAAGCGGCGAGGGCTTCTTCCGTATCTCGCTGACCACGCCGGACGAGAGGCTGCTCGAAGCAGTCGATCGCTTGAGCAAGCTGAAGTAGCCGGCTACAGGCTGCGGTCCATCACGAGCTCGAGCGTCGGTTCGCCCGACTCGTGCCCGGGCTGGGCGCGTTCGAGCACCAGCCGGGCCGAGCGCCCTTCCAGCGTGAGCGCGGCGATCTGGTTGTCGAACCAAGGGCCGGCCTCCTCGCGCCAGCGGATGGCTGGTGCGGGCACGCCGGCGGCCCGCGCGAGCGCCCGCGCGAGCTTCACCACCGGGCCGGTGCGCATCGCCCGGATCGCCCGCCGCTCGCGCGCGTCCAGGGGGTTGCGCACCGGCGAGCAGACCGCCTGGTACACGCGGCTGCGCACGCCGCTGCCCTTGGGGTAGCCGACTTCGGCCAGGTAGGCGTGGTGCACGTCGCCGGAGAGCGCGACGATCGTGGCGGGCGGCGGTCCGCGCTCGCCAGCGCCGACGGCGCGGGTCAGGTCCACGAGCGCCGCGAACGACTTGCCGAACGCCGCCCAGTGCTCGAGGTCGAGGCCCTGGCGGATCTTCTCGCCGAGCGCCGCTGCTCGCGCGCCCCACGCGCCCTCGCAGACCGCCTCGTTCCAGGCCTCGAGGTCGTGCATCCCCGGGGCGAGCAGAACGGGGAGGGAGGTCCCGAGCAGCAGGTGATCGACATCCCCGTGCGCTTCGGACTCGATCCAGTCCCATTCGGCCGAGTCGACCATGCGGCGGTCATCGGGGTCGAGCACCCGGCCGGCGCGCGAGTCGATCACGACGAGCTTGCCGTTGCCGCCGAGATCGCGGCAGTAGCTCCACTGGGTGCCGTCGGTGCCGCGGTCCTCCTCGTGGCCCTTCTCGCCCAAGAGCGGCCCGGCGTCGTCGGCGGCCCGCACACGGGCGTAGAGATCGTCGCCGGCGAGCTGCCGGGGGGAGAGGTTGCCGAGGTGCTGATAGACCCAGTAGGAGGCGAAAGCACCGTCGATGCGAGCCTCCCACCACGGCTTCTTGCGGTACTCCTCCACCCAGTCGCGCGAGGTGTTCCAGTCGTCGTGCACGTCGTGGTCGTCGAAGATCATCGCGCTGGCCACGGTCGACAGCAGCCAGCGGAAGGTCGGGTCCTGCCAGGACTCCCAGTAGAGCCGCGTGTACTCCTCGAAGTCCGCCACCTCTTCGCCGGGCGGCTGCGAGGTATCCCGCCGGCTCTCGATGAACTCCTTCGTCTCCGGCGAGACTTCGTCGGCGTAGACCTGGTCACCGCAGAGGAACAGGAGGTGAGGCCAGAGCTCCCGCGGTTGCTCGCGCATGCGGAGCGCGAGGGCATAGAACGCGTCGGTCTCGCGCCCGCGCTCGTCCTCGTCCTTCGTCAGCGAGTAGGGCGGTTCGTGGGGGACCGACACGCGGCACGAACCGAAAGCGAGGCGGAAGGCCCCGTCGGGGTTGGGTGTGGCGATCGACGGGTCGGGCCACGGGTCGTCGGGCAGGGGCCAAGCCGTCCGGCCGTCGATCGAGACCGAGTAGGGGGTGATGGAGGCGGGCTCGAGCCCAGTAACGTGCACGAGCGCGTAGAAGTGGCCCGAGACGTGGAAGGTCTCGCTCATCCCGCTTGCGTTACCGGCCATCACCTCGACAGTCGCGGCGCCGTCCGTCTCGACCCAGATCGTCGCCTCGCCGGGGCCGACGTGTCTCAGCAGCGGACCAAGGATGAGCTCGATCATCAGCAGCGCAGCTCGACCCGGTTGCCCCACGGGTCGGAGGTGTAGAAGCGCCCGACCTCCGGCTGGCGCTCGTCCCAACGCACCTCGGCCCCGGCTTCGAAGAGTCTCTCGGCGAGGAGGTTCAGGGCGTCGGAGGACGACACCCGCAGTCCGGGGTGGGCCTTCGTGGCGGGAGCGAAATCCGGCTCGACCCCGATGTGCAGGGCCTGCTCACCGCCACAGGCGAACCATGCGCCTCCGGTCGAGGCCAGCTCCGCCGGCTTCGGCATCTCGGGCAGGCCCAGCAGCTCGCCGTAGAAGCCGCGCGCCTCCTCCTCGCAGCCCGGAGGGGCGGCAACCTGCACATGGTCGAGGGTGATGACGTCGCTCACTTCAGGCCGAGACTACGGGAGTACGCCGACCGCCGTGTCGCGCGGCTCCGCAGGTCGCAGCATTTGGTGGGCTACGTCCCCCAAAAGGCTGCGAAGCGCATCGCGACGGGCGAGACGACGCGCTGCGCGACTACACTGACACGGCGCGTGCATCGCTCACGAAGCGGTCGAGACGACCGGTCCCCCAGCCAGAAGGGCGAGCCCGAGGGTCGCGCCCGCCAGCGCGCCTACGCGATCGCCGCGCCGCAAGACGGGGGTGATCTCTCCGAGCTGAAGGAGCTGCTCCACACGGCGGGCGTCGCGACGGTCGGTGAGCTTACGCAGCGGCGGGAGAAACCGCACCCGAACTCCTATCTCGGCCCAGGCAAGATCGACGAGCTGAAGGCCGAGCTCGGCCGCGCCGACGCCAACGTGGTCGCCGTCGACGACGAGCTGAGCCCGCGGCAGGAGCGCAACCTCGAGGAGGCTCTCGGAGTGCCCGTCATCGACCGCACGACGGTGATCCTCGACATCTTCGCCGGCCACGCCCACACGGCCGACGGCAAGCTCCAGGTGGAGCTGGCCCAGCTCGAGTACAACCTCGCGCGCATGCGCGGTTTGTGGACCCACCTCGAACGCCTCGGGGGCGGGATCGGCACGAGGGGACCGGGCGAGACGCAGATCGAGACCGACCGCCGCCTCGCCCGCGACCGCATCGCCGCTCTGCGCCGCAAGCTCGAGCGCGTTCGTGGCAGCCGCGCCACCCAGCGCGCCGAGCGCGAGCGGCACCAACCTCCGGCGGTCGCGATCGCCGGCTACACGAACGCGGGCAAGTCGACGCTTCTGAACGCGCTGACCGGGGCTGAGGTCGGCGTGCGCGACCGGCTCTTCCACACCCTCGATCCGACGACGCGCGTCTGGCGGCTCGGCGGCCGCGACTACCTGCTCACCGACACGGTCGGCTTCATCCGCAAGCTTCCCCACCAGCTCGTCGACGCCTTCGGCGCCACCTTGGAGGAGACGCGCCGCGCCGATCTCGTGCTTCACGTCGTCGACGCCACGGCACGTGAAGAGGAGCTGGCCGAGATGACCCGCGCGGTCGAGGACGTGCTCGAGGAGATCGGGGCGGGCGAGCAGCCGCGCCTGCTCGTGCTGAACAAGATCGACGCGCTCGACGATGAGCGGCGCCGCGAGCTCGGCTTCCGCCACCCGGACGGCATGGCGGTCTCGGCCGCCACCGGTGAGGGGATGGAGGCACTGGGCGAGCGGGTTCAGGAGGAGTTCGAGCGGCGGTTGAAAGAGGTCGATCTGCTCCTGCCCTACGCGGAGGGAGGCCAGCTCGCCGAGCTGCACGAGGTCGCGGGCGACCTCGAGCGTGAGGACACGGCCGACGGCGTGCGGGTCCGCGTGCGGCTCCCTGCCACCGTGGCCGCGCGTTACGAGCGCTTCGCGGTGAACGGGCGCCCGGCGCCCGCGTGAGCCTGCGGGTCAGGCGGCTCGACCCGGCGGCGATCCTGCCGCGGCGCGCCCACCCGGGCGACGCGGGGCTCGACCTGCACGCGATCGAGCGCGTGAAGCTGGCACCGGGCGCGCGTGACTCGGTGGGTACGGGTCTTGCTGTGGAGATCCCGGCCGGACAGGCCGGCCTCGTGCTGCCGAGGTCGGGCCTCGCGGCCCGGCACGGCATCGCGCTCGTCAACGCCCCGGGCCTGATCGATGCGGGCTACCGGGGCGAGCTGCGCGTGTTGCTCTTGAACACCGACCGGGAGGAGGCGGTCACCCTCGAAGCGGGGGATCGCATCGCCCAGCTCGTGCTCGTGCGCGTCGAGGCGCCGGAGGTGGAGGAGGTCGACGAGCTCTCGGGCGCCGCGCGTGGGGAGAGCGGCTTCGGGTCGAGCGGCACGTAGCTGTCGCACCGCATACCAGTGGGTGGCGCATCCGGGCGTCGGATCGGGCACCATGCCCACTCATGACACGCTCGCGCAGTCTTCTCATCCTTGCCCTCGGCCTGCTCGCCCTCGTGCCCGCCACCGCCTCGGCCCGCCCTGCGACCCTGACGGCCAGCCTGCAGCCCACCTCGCAGCGCTCGCTCCAGCTGCGCCGCACCGTGCGGGTGAAGGTGACCGCCTCTAGGCCGCTGCGAGCCACGTTGAAGGTGTACGCCCGGGATACCGGCGGGAAGCTGCGGGCTCTGAGCGCCGCCCGGGTCGCGAACCTGCGCCATAGCGGCACTCGGATCGTGGTCATCGGGCTCACCCCGAAGGGGCGCCGTTCCGTCCTGGGATGCGATCCGCCGAAGAGCCTTACCGTCATCGCCCGCCTCTCGGGCGGCGGCACGGTGAAGACGACCCGCCGCCTGGGCATCGACCTCAAGCGATTCTGCCCGCTGCCCTACTCGGTCGGGCTCGCCACGCGCACGATCAACCCGGGCAAGGACGGGAAGTTCAACGGCGATCCCCATCCGGTTTACCTCGGCGGCTACGGGATCGGCTCGCCCCCGGCGGGGGCCGTCGGGCAGGGCGTCCTCGGGCGTGCCGCCACCGGCATCCTCGGCCCGGGCATCGACACGCGCGCCATCGTCATCTCCGACGGTAAGCGTTCGATCGCCATCGCCGACATGCAAGTGCAGGGCTGGTTCGTGGCCAACAAGGACGGCCCGCTCGGCATCGTCGACATGCGCCGTGAGGTAGAGCGGCGTACCAAGGGTGGGTTGCCGGCACAGCGCGTCGTCATCCAGTCCGATCACACCCACGGAGGCCCCGACCCGATTGGCGTCTGGGGCGGCGTACCCAAGGCCTACCGCCAGTACATGTTCGACCGCACGGTCGACGCGATCGTCACGGCCTACAACGGCCGTCATCCCGCCCGGCTCGTCTACGGCACCGCCGACGGCAAGAAGCTGCTCTCCAACCAGTTCGGCTACGACAAGGCCAACGGGAACGACACGCTCGACTCCGACGTGCGCGTGTTGCAGGCGCGAGACAGGGCCGGGCATGCGATGGCCACGTTGCTCAACTTCTCCGCGCACTCCACAGTGCTCGGCGGCAGCAACACGAAGGTTACGGGCGACTGGGCATCGGCGGCCAACCCGATGCTGCAGAAGCGACTGGGCGGCCGGGCGATGACGCTCCTGGGAACCCTTGGGCGTACCCAGCCCGCCGACCGCGGCTGCCACAACGACAAGCTCAAGGACGACGCCAAGTCCCTCTGCACGCTGGACGACTACGCCAAGCGCGTAGTCGACCTCACGGTGCAGGCAGTCCGTTCGGCCAAGCCCCTAGGTGGCCAAGCGCTTGTCGACGGACGCTCCTACCTCATCGAGGACGTCGCGAACAACGGGGCGATCCTCGGCTTCAACTACGCCGGCGACGCCGCGGGCATTCCGCTCAACCGGTCGATCACGCCGCCGTGGCTCGAGGGCAACGTCCTGGGCACGGTCACCGGAAGCGTCCGAATCGGTGACGTACTGATGTCGGTGATCCCGGGAGAGGCCTACCCCCAGATCCCGCTCGGGGTCCGTTCGATCGCGAAGGGCTTCCGTGGCTACATGACAGCGGGCTTGGCCGGAGACCAGATCGGCTACCTGATCGCGCCGTTCAAGGCCTACCCGGAGCCCATTCGTCGCAACTTCTTCAACCAGCGGGGCGACGAGGTCTCACCGCTCGACAACGACAACTACGCGTTCAACCAGTCCATGACCGTCGGCACGCGTATCCGCTGCTCTTTGTTGCGCGGCGCGGGAGAGGTGTTCGGGCGCGGGATGAAGTACCGCGATGCCGACAGCGACTGTGGCCTTTTCGCGAACGACCTGCTTTTCGGTCCGGGCTACGACGCCGGGTTCACCGGCTCGCCGCTCAGCAGTCCCTGAGGTGAGATCGGTGGCGGGCGCCCCGGCGCCCGCCACCAGCTCACCGTGCTTTCTACTTGAGCAGGCCGTTGGCGCTCAGGAACGCCTTGGCCACGACTGCGGGATCCTGCTTGTTCAGCACCACGGCGGCGTTCATGGTCTGAACCGCCTCGTTGGTGAGCTTGGCGCTCACTGCGTTCAGCGTCTGCTCAAACGCGGGACCCTCCTGGGCCAGGACCTTCTTCGAAACAACGGGAGTGACGTTCTGGAACCCGAAGATCCCCTTCGGATCGGTCAACACCGTGTACTTGCCGCCCTTGAGCTCTCCGTCGGTGGTGAACACCGCGGCGACGTCGATGTTGTTCGACGCGAGCGCCTTGTACTGGAGCCCGATCGTCAGCGGCACGAACTTGAGCTTCTTCAGCCCGTAGACCTTCTTCATGCCCACGACGCCCTGAAAGCGCGTCTTGTTCTCGGGCGGCGCGCCATAGGTGAACGCCCCGACCTTCGTCAGGTCGCCCGCCGTCTTGAGGCCGAACTTCTTCGCGTAGGCCGGCTGTACCGCGAGGCCGTCGGCGTCGAAGAACGGGGTCTTGTTGAGCGTCTTGAACCCACGCTTGGCCTCGTAGGCCGACGCGCGCGTGTAGGTCTCGTCAGCGCTCTTGGGCTGCCCGTTCTCGTGGGCCAGCTCTTGGACGATCACGCCCGTGTACTCGGGATACAGGTCGATCTTCCCGCTCGTGAGCGCCTTGTCGGTGATCTCCGACGAGCCGATGTTCTTCTTCACGTTGACCGTGAAGCCCTTGGCCTGGAGCGCCTGCGCGTAGAGCTGCCCGAGGATGAACTGCTCAGGGAAGTTCTTGTCACCCAGCGTGACGGCGGGCTTGCCCTTGCCGGGCTGGCCGGACGGCACCGACGGGCTACCCGACGCCGAGCTACTGGACGAGGAGCTGCTGCTCTTCTTGCTGCTTCCGCATGCGGCGAGTGTGAGAGCCAGCGCCAGGCAGGCCACGAGGACCGTGCCAAGCTTCGATGTCCGATGGATCACGTGTTTGCGTTCCTTTCGTGGGGGACGAGACGAGAAGTCATTGCTCGGGCGTTGCCGTGGTGGGCAACACGGTCGTAGCTGCGGGCGCGTCGCCGCGGGCGTCCGCGCCGCTCAAACGCAGCCCGCGCGGGGTCACAAGGCGCTGTACCACGCCGAGCAGAGCATTTACGCCGAGGGCGAGGACGATCACCAGGATCCCGGCGCCGATGACGCCCGAGAGGCGAAAGCTCGCCTGGTTGTTGATGATCTCGCCGAGGCCCTTGCCGCCGACGATGGCCGCGATGGGGATGGTGGCCATCACGAACAGCGCCGAGGTCCGCAAGCCGGCGAAGATGAGCGGGAGGGCGAGTGGCAGCTCGACGCGGACGAGCACCTCGCGCGGTCGCATTCCCATGCCCTTGGCCGCCTCGACCGCGTCGGGGTCGACGCTGTCGACGCCAACGTAGGCGTTCGTCAGTATCGGCGGGATCGCCAGCACGGCGAACGCGAAGACGATGTTGAGGAACGTAAGGCCGAAGACGCCGATTCCCACTGCGAGCACGCCGAGAGTGGGCAGCGCACGGCCGATGTTCGAAGTGTTGATCGCGACGAACGACCCGCGATGAAGGTGGCCGAGCCACACCCCTACCGGAAGCCCGATGACAGAGGCGATGGCCATGGCTGCTCCCCAATAGCCGAACTGCTGGAGCACGTTGTCGCGCACCTGCGAGTCCCACTGGTCCCACAGGAAGGTAAAGGGAGCGGAGATGTCCCCGACGGGCAACGTCATGCCCTCCGCGCGCGCGCCCACGGCGTCAGCCGTCGTTGGGTGATGACGAGGAGTCCGTCGGCAACGAGCGCCAGCACGACCGTCAGCAGTCCGGCCGCCACGTACTTCGTCTTGAAGTCGTTCTGGATGCCCTCGAAGATCGGCCCACCGAGGCTCTGCACCGTGATGACCGTGGCGATCGTCGCCAGCGAGATCACGGTCACCGTTGCGATGCGCAAGCCCGCCATGACCGCTGGGAGCGCGATGGGAAGCTCGACGCGGAAGAGGATCTGGCGATCGCTCAACCCCATTCCGCGCGCTGCGTCACGTACTTCTGCGGGCACCTCCCGAAGGCCCGTGATGATGTTCGCGAAAAGGATTGACAGCGTGTAGCCCACGAGGGCGATCTCGGCCGTCAGCACCGTCAGCCCGCTGATGGGCACCAGAACCTGGAACAGCGCCAGGCTGGGAATCGTGAAGACGGTGGCGAACACGAGCGTGAGCGGTGTGATGAGCCAACGGCGCTGGTGGGCCAGGAGGGCCAGCCCGAGCGCGAGGACGAAGCCGATGCCCACGGCGATCACCGTCAACTTCAGGTGGCTGATGAGAGCTGGCTGGAAGGTGGAATCCCAGTTGTCGCGGATCCAGTCGAAGCAGAAGGCGCCGTTGTCCTGTACGCACGAGCTGCTCTTGCCGAACGAGGGGATGACCGGCCCGCCAGCGGCGAGCATTGCGTGCATCGATGTCACGGTGCGGCGGTCTCGCCGGTCTCCGAGGCGGTTTTCTTCTTCGGTGCCGTGACGCTGCCGTTCGGCAGTTTCAGCACGCCGGCGATCAGCTCGAGCGAAGCGACCCCGACGGCCTCGTCGTTGTCGTCGACGACAACGATCTGCTGATGGCCGCTGGCCATCATGAGCGAGAGCGCGTCGCGCAGCGAAGCATCCCGTTTGGCGCGCGGCGTGTCGGCCGGCTGACCGTTGGAGGCGGCGAGCTCGATCTCACCCAGGTGGCTCAGCGCGAGACGCTTGAGGCCGCGATCGACGCCCACGAACTGCGCCACGAATTCATCGGCCGGTCGCGAGAGGATCGCGTCCGGCGTGTCGTACTGCGCCAAGATGCCGCCCTCCCGGAGGATCGCGATGCGGTCTCCCATCTTGATCGCCTCATCGATGTCGTGCGTGACGAAGACGATCGTCTTGCGAATCTCCGCCTGGAGGCGCAGGAACTCATCCTGGAGGCGCTCGCGGTTGATCGGATCGATCGCGCCGAATGGCTCGTCCATCAGCATCAGCGGAGGGTCGGCGGCGAGCGCTCGCGCCACGCCGATCCGCTGGCGTTGACCGCCCGAAAGCTGGCCGGGGTAGCGGCTGCCCATATCGTTCGGCAGGCTGACCAGGTCGAGCAGCTCGTCGACGCGAGTGCCGATGCGGTCCTTGTCCCAGCCGAGCAGCTTGGGCACAGTGGCGATGTTCTGGGCAATCGTCTGGTGCGGGAAGAGGCCGATCTGCTGGATCACGTAGCCGATCTCGCGCCGAAGCTCGGGCGGGTTGCGGTCGACGACGCTCTTGCCATCGAGCAGGATGTCGCCGTCGGTGATGTCGATCATGCGGTTGACCATCCGCATGGCCGTCGTCTTGCCGCAGCCCGAAGGGCCGACGAGTACGCAGATCTCACCGGCGGGGACCTCAAAGGACAGGTCGTCGACGGCGCGCGTGTCGCTTCCGGGGTACTGCTTGACGACGTTCCTGAACTCTAGCGGCGCTGCACTCGGGTACGAGGACGCCCCCTCTTCTTGGGCGGTGTTCTTTTTCTCCATGAGGAAGCTCCCGGCCGGGGAGAGCGAAGACTACCCGAGCGCCGGACGTTTGTGAACGCGCCCTGGTTCAGACGCCGGCGGCGCGCCGTGCCTCCCCGTGCGCTGCGTCCTCCAGCTCGTCATCCAGTGGAGAGAGCTCATCGCGGCCCAGCGCCGCCGCGATCAGCCAATCGGCGAGCCATGCGTTCTTGGGCAGCAGCGGGCCGTGGAGGTAGGTGCCGATGACGTGGCCGCGCCGGACGCCCTCGAACCCGTCGGAGCCGTTGTTACCGTGACCCTTGAGCACCCGGCCGAGCGGCGTCTCGCCCGCGCCGAGGCGCGTGCGGCCCCCGTGGTTCTCGAAGCCGGCGAGCACTCGCTGGGGCCCACCGTCCTCGAGTTGCACCTCGATCGCCACGTTGCCGATCAGCCTGGGTCCGTCCTCGCGCACTGTCTCGAGGTCGACAAGCCCTACGCCCGGCAGGGTCTCCTCGCCCATGACGTATGAGCGGCCGAGCAACTGGAAGCCACCGCAGACAGCGAGAATCGCAGCACCCCGCTCCGCGGCAGCGTGCACCGCATCGCGCTTGGCCTCGGCGAGATCGAGCGCGCACAGGCGCTGGTCGCGGTCCTGCCCGCCGCCCATGTAGAAGAGGTCGGCGGAGTCGGGATCGAGCTCGTCGGCGAGCCCGACGCCGCTTAGCTCGAAGCCGATCCCTCGCCAGGCGCACCGGCGTTGCAGCATCAGCAGGTTGCCGCGATCGGCGTAGATGTTCATCAGGTCGGGATAGAGCGCGCACACGCGCAGGGGGGGCTCAGGCATGAAGCAACACCACTACAGATCCGACGTGCTCGTCGGTTTCGGGCACGCGCCTGCGCTCGGCGACTTGAAGACCGACCGCGCGCCCCTCGGCCTCCAATGCCTCGGCTGAGAGGTCGGCGAGACGAACAGCGCTGGCCTCGACCCCGGGCTCCCCCCTTACCGGCAGGCGGCGGCGCAGCCGTTCGATCACCACGGCGCCCCCATCCCGCCGCACCGCCACGGGATGGCTGGCGTAGGTCACGTCGCCGAGACGGGCGACGTCGGGCGCAGGCGGCTCGGTGTGCTCGGCGTCGAAGCCCTCGAACGGGTCGGCGAGCGCCGCCGCGAGATGGCCGCCCGGCGCCAGGTGCGCTGCCGCGCGGCCCAAGAACGCAGCGCGATCGGCCTCGGTCTCGAGCAGCTGGATCGTCTGCATGGGGACGAGGATGAGCCCAAACTTCTCGCCGAGCGAGAACGTGCGCGCGTCGGCGACGACGGTGCGCACACGGCGATCCACGCCGGCGCCCGCGGCGCGCATGCCGAGCTCGGCCAGAAGATCCGCCTCGAGGTCGAGCGCGGTCACTCGATGACCGTGCGAGGCGAGGTCCAAGGCCACTCGGCCTGTGCCCGCGCCCACGTCGAGCACCGGGCCGCCGTGGGTGTCGGCCAGATCGCGCCAGAGCGGCAGGTCGGCCTCGTAGGAGCCGCACTCGATGTCGTGCCACACCACGGCGTTGGAACCGCTCATGCCGCGGGCTCCCAGAAGCGCGCGGCCGCGCCCCGGTCGGCCAGCTCGTCGCGGAGGCCGAGCAACGCGGTATAGGTCGGGAGGGCGAAGAGGGGGCCGCTGCCGTTGGCCAGGGCGGCGTCGAGGCCCGCGGAGGAGTCGGGCACCACGTGCAGCCGTTCGCGCGGGACCCCTGCGTACTTCAGGCGCAGTGCGAGCTCGTGCGCGCGCACGCCCGAGCAGGTGATGCGCCGCGCCCGATCGGCGATCACCTCGAAGTCGGCATCCCAGATCCACGAGATGTCGTGCCCGTCGGCCGTGTTGTCGTTGAGGATGGCGAAGAGGTCGAGCTCGCCATCCTCGAGCGCGAGCGTGCGCAGCACCTCGTTGGCACCCGCCGGGTTCTTGACCAGCAGGATCGAGAGCGGCCGGTCGCCCACCTGCAGGGTCTCGGCCCGGCCGAAGGCCGCCGCCACGGTTTGCAGGCCGGCCACGACGTCGTCGAGCGGCACGTCGAGCGCGAGGCACAGAGCCGCGGCGCCGAGCGCGTTGTAGACGTTGTAGAGGCCGGGCAACGGCAGCTCCACGTCGACGGTGCCCTGGGGAGTGCGCAGCCGCACGCTGGCCGAGCGCGTGCCATGCAGCACGACCTGCTCCGCCGCCACGTCGGGCTCCGGCCGCGTGCGGCCACAGTTCTCGCAGTGGTAATGGCCGAGGTGCCCCATGAAGGCCGCGTCGTAGACGTAGGGCGCACCGCAGCGCCGGCAGTGCTTCGAGTCCGAGGCGTGCTGCAGGCCCGGCAGGGCCATCGCCGTGTCCTCGACGCCGAAGTAGACGACGCCCGGCCGCTCCCGCCCGAGGTCGGCCACGAGCGGATCGTCGGCATTCAGCACGAAGCGCGAGTGTCCGGCGCGCGCCGCGACCACCTGCTCCCACCGGTCGGCAATCGTCTCGAGCTCGCCGTAGCGGTCGAGCTGGTCGCGGAACAGATTGCCGAGCAGGAGCACGCGCGGATCGAGCTCACGCGCTAGGCGCTCGAGCCAGAACTCATCGACCTCGAACAAGCCGAGGTCTCCCGCGATCGTCTCGCCGCGGCCCGCCGCGTCGAGCAGAGTCGACGCGATCCCGCCCGCCATGTTGGCTCCCGCGCGGTTGTGCACGAGCTTCGCCCCGTTGCGTTCGAGCACCGAAGCCGCCATCGCCGCCGAGGTGGTCTTCCCGTTGGTGGCCGAGATGATCACCGAGCCGCGGCTCAGCCGGCCGCCCAGCTCGCCAATGGCCCCCGGGGCGAGGCGCATCAGGACCTTGCCCGGCAGGCTCGTGCCGCCTCCGCGACCGAGCCGGCGCGCGAGCGCCCCGACCGCCCGCGCGGCCTGGACCTTCGCGCCGAGGATCATCGTCCGGCGGGCTTGGCCGGCG
>JBBPXY010000068.1:0-30520 GCA_038200435.1 Solirubrobacterales bacterium | reverse complement strand
GACGACCACACGGCTCCCTCTCCAAGCGACCGCCAGCATCACGACTGACCAACCTGCATGGGAACTACAGCTAGCGGCGATCCGGTCGGCTTCGACTTGAGCTTCTTCGAGGGTCGGATGCTCAGAACGGGTGAAGGCGAGCGACGGCCCGTCGGTGACGACGAAGGCGCCTGCCGCGCCCGGCAAGGCGAAGACGCTAAGGCGCGCTCCGCCGTGGCGACGCGCCCAGCGCGCGAGGAGCGGATCGACGATGACGAGAGGTTTATCTGGCTCGCGCTCGAGGATCGCGCGCTCGAGCAGCCCCTCCGCCGCGCGCTGCCCACTGCTAGCGGATGCCAGGCCTGCCATCGCGCGCGCTTCGGCCTGGTAGGGAGAAAGACCGGAAGCCACCGCCACCAACACGCGGCGTTCGTTCGCGCTAAGTCCATCCCACAGATAACGCAGCTCGAGGTCCACGGCTCTTAAGGCGGAGTCGTAGGCAAGACGTCACGACAGGGCTTTCGGTGTTTCAGGGCAGTCGTGAGGCTGACAGAGAGCCACCGACCGGGAAAGCTTGCACCCACGCAGTGGCGTCTATAGCGTCGGCCCCCCAGCAAAGGAGACCGGCCATGAGCATTCTCGCCCGTTTTCGCCCGCGAACCTGACCGCGGAGCAGTACGAGGCCGTCAATCGCCGGTTGCGTGAGAGCGGCGATTTTCCGCCCGACGGTCAGGAACTCCACGTTTGCTTTGGAAACGACGGCGACCTACGTATCAGCGAGGTGTGGGCCTCGGAGGAGCAGATGCGCGCTTTTGGCGAGCGACTGATGCCGATCTTGCAGGAGGTGGGAGTCGGGCAGGCCGGTCCTCCGGAGATACTGCCCGTCGTCAACTTCCAAGCGGCTTAGGCGGCTACAGCGCAAGCATCTATGGCCGGGCCTTCCGCGCTACGGATTGATACCCGTCGAAAGGCCGACGATGGCCCGGCTCACTGCGCCAGCCCGCATCGATACGCGAGCACGACGAGCTGCACCCGGTCGCGTGCGTCGAGCTTGCGCATCAGGTGACTCACGTGCGTCTTGATCGTGGGCCGGGAGAGGAACAGCTCGCCGGCTATCTCGGTGTTGGACTTGCCTGCGACGAGCAGCTGGAAGACCTGTCGTTCGCGATCGGTGAGGTCGGCCCATCCCGGCGACGAGTTCGTCATCGGTGCACGGCTGTTCCAGAGCGGGAAGCGGGTTGGCACGGCGAACCTCGTTTGCACCGTCACCCGCCCAGGCCGCCCGGGGCTCTCGCAGTGCGTCGGGACTCTCACCCTCCCGCACGGCGACATAACGCTCAGCGGCATCTCGCGAATCGCCACGAACGGGGATCTGTTCGCCGTTACGGGCGGAACGGGCGCTTACGCCCGCGCCAGGGGCACGCTCCGCTCGCGCCAGACGAGCGGCGACAACGACGCGCTGACGGTGAGGATCGAGCGGTAAACCGAAGTGTCGGGAGGCGGGGGCACAGTGTGGCTGGCCCCCGCCAGCCGGCTAGGCCGGCGCGGGCTGCTCTTTGAGCGGATCGAGCGGGCGGATTTCTTCGGCGTAAGAGATGGAGTGCCGGCGGCTTCAGCGCGCCGGAGTTTCGGCTACAGCCAGTCCGGATCCGTATCCAGCGTCGTGCGGTCGAGCCGAGCGAGCAGGTCGAACTGCGGGCCCGTGCGCGGGAGCTCGTAGCGGTAGAAGAACCTCGCCGCGGCGCGCTTGCCGTCGTAGAAGGCGCCGTCCTTGCCCTCGGCGGCGAGCAGCTGCTCGAGCCAGATCCAAGCCACGACCACGTGGCCGGTCGCTTCGAGGTACGTGGTCGCGTTGGCGAGCGCAACGCCCGCTCCCTCCATCCCGTCCGCCCAAAGCGTGCCGGTGACCTCGAGCAGGCGCTGGAGGGCACTCGACAGCGTCTCGGCGTGCTCGGCCGCTTCGCCGCCGGTTGCGCGCGCTCGCTCGGCGGTCGCGCCGATGCGCTCGGCCAGAACCCCGAGCGCCTGGCCGCCCTGCATCGTGACCTTGCGCCCGAGGAGGTCCATGGCCTGGATCCCGTGGGTGCCCTCGTGGATCGGGTTCAGCCGGTTGTCGCGGTAGTGCTGCTCGACCTCGTAGTCGCGCGCGTAGCCGTAGCCACCGTGCACCTGGATGGCCAGGGAGTTTGCCTCCAGGCACCACTGCGACGGCCAGCTCTTGGCGATGGGGGTGAGGATCTCGAGCACAAGGTGCGCCTGCGCGCGTTCGCTCTCGTCGCTCAACGTCTGCTCGTCGTCGAGCAGCCTCGCGCAGTAGAGCAGCAGGCCGAGCGCGCCCTCCACGTAGCTCTTCTGCGCCAGCAGCATCCGCCGCACGTCGGCGTGCTCGATGATCGGTACCTGCGGCGAGGCCGGGTCCTTGGCCAGCGCCGGGCGCCCCTGGGGCCGCTCCCGCGCGTAGCGCAGCGACTTGAGGTAGCCCGTGTAGCCGAGCGCGGTGGCGCCGAGGCCGACGCCCACCCGCGCCTCGTTCATCATGTGGAACATGTAGCCGAGGCCGCGGTGGGGCTCGCCGACGAGGTAGCCGATCGCTCCGCCATGGCCGCCGGGCTGATGCTCCCCGTCGCCGAGCGCCAGCACGGTGTTGACCGTGCCGCGGAATCCCATCTTGTGGTTGAGGCCGGCGAGCACCACGTCGTTGCGCTCGCCCAGCGCGCCGTCCTCCTCGACGAGGACCCGCGGGACGACGAACAGGCTGATCCCTTTGATGCCCGGAGGGCCGCCGGCGATCTTGGCGAGCACGAGGTGCACGATGTTCTCGGCTAGCTCGTGGTCGCCCCCCGAGATCCACATCTTCGACCCGAAGAGCCGGTAGGTCCCGTCCTCCTGCGGCTCGGCACGCGTGGTGATGTCGGTCAACGACGACCCCGCCTGGGTCTCCGACAGGGCCATCGTGCCGAAGAAACGGCCCTCCAGCATCGGGGATGCGAAGCGCTCGACCTGCTCCGCCGAGCCGTTGGCCAGGAGGAGGTTTGCCGCGCCGATCGTGAGCATCGCGTACCCGGCCGTGCCCGCGTTGGCGGCCTGGAAGAACGAGAACGCGGCCGTGCCGATGACGTGCGGCAGATCCATCCCGCCGACCTCCGCGGGCATCGTCGCGGCGGCGAGGCCCGCCTCGAAGAAGGCAGACAGCGCCTCGCCCACGCCGTCGACCAGCTCCACGCGGCCGTCGGCGCCGACCCGCGGCTCCTGTTCGTCGGCCGCGCGGTTGTGAGGCTCGAACCGCTCGGCGGCGATGCGCTCCGCCAGCTCGAGCACGTCGTCGAAGACCTCCCGCGAGTGCTCCGCGTAGCGCGGCCGCTCGAGCAGGCGCTCGATGTCGAGCCACTCGTGCAGCAGGAACGTCAGGTCGCGGCGGGCGATGAGCGTGGACGTGGAGGCGGGGGCGGAGGCGGAGGCGGTCACGATCTGAAGCTTTCGTTCGTAGGGGCGAAGATTCGGGTGCGAGGGCCATGACGTTAGAGGAGCGGCACCGTTCCGGCGAGCCCCGAGCGACCCCAGCTCAGCGGCTACTTCGCCGCGTCCGCCGCGCGGCAGGCGAAGCGCACGACGAGCACGGCGCCGAGGCCCACGATGACTCCTCCGGCGAGGTCGAGGGGATGGTGCATCCCGCGGTACATCCGCGACAGTGCGACGAGCGAGACCATGAGGATCCCCAGCGTCCAGGCCACCGCCCGGAACTTTGTACTGGTGAAGCGTGACGTGAGCAGCATCACCAGGCCGAGATACACGGCGACGGACGCCGCCGTGTGCCCTGACGGATAGCTCGCGTTGCCGGGCAGGCCTTCGAGCCTTGGGACGCTCGGGCGGTCGCGATGGATGAAGTACGTCGTGATCCGGTACGCCGCCGATTCCGTGAGCAAAACGAAGATCGCGAACGCGGCGGTGCGCCACTGCCTGACGATGGCGCAAGCGAGTCCCACCGTGCCCGCGAGCAGCGGAAGCACCACCCCGCCCGCGGCGTCGGAGGCAATCGACGAGAGCTTCGTCAGCGCGCCCGTGCGATGTCCGGCGAGCGCTTCGACGACGCTGTTGTCCGCGTGATCGAGGCCGGGAGCTTCTGCGAGCACGTGTACGAGCAGGAGTCCAAGCAGGGTCGAGACGATCGCGAGCGCCGCGAGGCCCGCGATCAGCACCGGGAAGAAGATCAACACCGGGTGCTTGCCTCCGAGTGCTCGGGCGAGGCGCTCTGGGAAGCCGCCCGGTCGACTGGCCAGGGTTGGTAGATACCAGCCCTTCCGGGCGGGGGCCGGATTCACCCCCGCCCCTGGCGACTACTTGCCCTCGTACTTGAACGAGATGGCGAGGCGCACCCGATAGTTCTTCACCTTGCCGTTCTCGATGGAGACGTCCTGCCGGACGACCTCGGCGATACGCAGGCCGCGCACGCTCTTGGCGGCGGTCTCGACGGCGTTCGCCGCAGCCGCCTCCCAGGACTTTGTGCTGGTCCCGATGATCTCGCTGACTCGATAAACACTCTCGGCCATGTGAATCTCCCTCTTGTTTACTTCGATTGTCGAGTCACCATCCCACGCGCCGGAGCAGCGTGCGCGCTCGTTAGCTATGCCGGCGTAGAGCGGGGTCCGAAAGAGACGGCGGCACGAACCCGCGCTCGATCTCCGACAGGGTGGCGCCGGGCGCGACGATCTCGTCTATCCGGTCGAGGACATCATGGGTGAGGGTCACCTCCGCGGCTCCGAGCTGAGACTCGAGCTGGTCCATTGTCCGGGGGCCGACGATGGGCGCCGTAATCGCCGGGTGGGCGAGCGTGAAGGCCAGGCTCATGTGCACCATGCTCAGGCCGGCCTCCTCGGCGAGCACGGCGAGCTGCTCGACGGCCTCGAGCTTGGCCTGGTTGTGGGGCAGCGAGACGTCGTACACCGCGGGCATGCGCTGCGCGCGCGAGCTCTGAGGGTTCTCCTGGTTCTTGCGGAAGCGGCCGGTCAGCCACCCACCCGCGAGGGGGCTCCACGGGATGACGCCCATGCCGTAGCGCTGGGCGACGGGCAGGACATCGCGCTCGGCGGAGCGGACGAGGATGGAGTAAGGCGGCTGCTCGGTGACGAACCGGCCGAGGCCGCGGCGCTCCGAGGCCCAGTGCGCCTCGACGATCGACTCCGCGGGGAAGGTCGAGCAGCCGAACGCGTGGATCTTGCCGGCGCTCTGAAGGTCGGTCAGCGCGGAGAGGGTCTCCTCGAGGTCGGTCTCGCGGTCGAGGCGGTGGACTTGGTAGAGGTCGATCCAGTCGGTCTGCAGGCGCCGCAGCGAGCTCTCGACCTCGCGAACGATCCAGCGGCGGGAGTTGCCCTTCTGGTTGGCGTCGTCGCCCATCGAGCCGTGGAACTTCGTCGCCAGGATCACGTTGTCGCGCCGGCCGCCGGCTAGCGCTTTGCCGACGATCTCCTCCGACTCGCCGCCGGAGTACACGTCGGCGGTGTCGACGAAGTTGACGCCGGCGTCGAGCGCAGCGTGCATGATCCGCACGCACTCGTCGTGATCGGGCTCGCCCCAGGCACCGAACATCATGGCGCCCAGGCAGAGGGGGCTGACGTACATGCCAGTGCGGCCGAGAGGGCGTCGCTCCATCGAGGGCCAGTGCCCCATGCCCGTGAGGACCAAACGCCATGCTCGGCTCTGGTCACGGCCCGGCCGGCCGCTGATCTGACTCCGTCGCGGACCGTATTCTGGCCGTGATGGACGATCACCCCACCGCGGCGGATCATCCCG
Organism: Solirubrobacterales bacterium; assembly: GCA_038200435.1. Classification (GTDB taxonomy): domain Bacteria; phylum Actinomycetota; class Thermoleophilia; order Solirubrobacterales; family Solirubrobacteraceae; genus JBBPXY01. The sequence goes on along the minus strand of JBBPXY010000068.1, from coordinate 24,754 downwards.
GTGAGGACCGGGACCGCACCGCGGAAGGGCGTGACCAGCGGGCCGAAGCTCATGACCGGGTTTCCGACGCGCGCGACGAACGGGCCGAAGCTCGGGACGAGCGCGCCGAGGCACGGGAAGACGGCGTCGACGGGGTCGATCCCGGCGCCGCCGCCGACCGGGCGGGAGCCCTGCGGGACCGGCGAGGAGGAGCCAGCGACCAAACCCAGGCAGCAGACGACCGAGATGCCGCGTCGGCCGACCGGGTCCTCTCGGCCCGGGAGCGAGCCGTCCTCTCGGTGGATGGACTCACCGGCGCACACCGCCGAGATGCGGGCCTCCTCGAGTTGGACCGCGAGATGGACAGAGCGAAAAGGGAGAAGCAACCGTTCGCAGTCGCCTTTGTCGACGTCGACGACCTCAAGAGGACCAACGACGCAGATGGTCACGCAGCCGGCGACCGGCTTCTGTGCGAGACAGCCCGCTCGATCCGGGCTCATCTCCGCTCGTATGACCTGATCATTCGCTATGGAGGCGACGAGTTCGTCTGTGCGCTGGCGGGTGTCACCGTGGCCGATGCGACAGCGCGTTTCGCGCTCGTGAACAGGGATCTGGCCGCAAGCCATCAGGCTTCCGTCAGCGTGGGGTTTGCGGAGCTCGAGTCAGGCGACGTGGTCGACGGCCTTGTCGCGCGTGCCGACGAGGCCATGTACGCCCAGCGTGGGGAGTCGCGATCCGCGGACGCCTGAAGTCGCTCTCGCGGAACCGGCTCGGCGACGGGCGCTAATACGTATCCTCGTTCACAAGTGCCGGCAGCGGGGGATCGCTCGGCGTAATCGAGTAGACGGTCGAGGAGAGCGGTAGATGATTCGGGTTCGAGCAAGCGTGCTGACGTTGAGCGTGGTGTTGTCGGCATGCGCCGCCGTGCTGCCCGCCTCTGCGTCCGCGGGGGTCTCCGTCCGCCGCGGCTCGCAGTCGTTCACGCGGATCTTCCCCAACGACGCCTCGAGCGTGCGGGATCCCAATCAGGCCACGGGCCGGCGCGTCCACTTTCGCCGGGGCGTCGACTACCCCGTCGTCGGCGGGTGGTTGAAGCGCCGCTGCACGAGCGCGACCTACTCGATCTGCGACGCGTTCGCCGAGCTGAACAAGCTCGACGGCTTCGATCTACAGCCGCGGGTGACCGTCCCCTTCAACGGCAACATCCGGCTCTCCTCCGTGCGCGACGCCACCGTCTCCATCACCACCGATCGGGGCAACCATTTCGTCAGCGGCCTGCGCCAGGTGACCTTCGACCCGCGCTCGCACGTGCTCGCCGGGATCAGCGACAAGTTCCTCAAGGAGGGTGCGCGCTACCGCATCCGCGTCACCAACGGCGTCCGCGACTCGCGCGGACATCGCGTGAACGCCTGCGGGCACCGCCGAGTCTGCAGCGTGCGCTTCACCACCCGCACGGCCAGCGGCGAGCTCGTCCGCATCCGCCGGGCGCTCGACCTTCCGCTGTCGGATCCGAGCAACGCGTACCGCCTGGCCCACTTCCCCGGCGCGTCCTCCTCGACCGGTAGCCGCAGGCTCTTCCTGCCCAACGTCTTCCGTTCCGCGACGATCCCCCCATCGATCGGGGGACCGACGGGAGGCATCGTGCGCAACGACCAGGTGAACGCCGACGGAACCCTCAAGTCGAGCGTCGTGCCGAACCTCATCGCGCCCGGGCGCTCCGGGTTCTTCGCGTTCGGATCCTTCCTCTCTCCGCGCTACCAGTACGCGTCGAGCAGCGCGCACACCGACCGTCCGTACGGGCGGGGCGGCGGCGTCACCGACGGCGAAATCCCACCCGTGACGAGCAAGCGCACGCCGCGGCCGTTCGGCGCCGACCGGCTCGGCGTGATCGTGGTGACGCCCGACCCGACGATGCACCCGCCGCCGTGGCCCACAGCCGTCTACGGCCCCGGGTTCACCCGCAGCAAGTTCGACATCTTCGTGAGCGCCGACAACAACGCCGCCCAGGGGATCATGACCGTGGCCACCGACCCCTCCGGCCACTCCTACGGTCACAAGAGCACGATCACCGTGACCAGCGGCGTCACGAAGACGACCTTCCCCAGCTACGGCCGCGGACGTGACCTCGACGGCGACGGCGACATCGGCACCGGCCTGAACGACGGCGTCGGTCCGACCGGCCACAAGCGTGCAGGCAAGAGCGAGCTGCCTTCGCGCAAGCCGCTCGACGGGGTCCAGTCCGGCCTCGTGCAGACCACGGTTGACGACATGGCGCTCGGGCGCGCCCTCAAAGCGGGTCTCACGATCCCGACGATCTCGAGCTCGAATCTCGTGAACCCGGACCAGATCTACTACTACGGGCTCTCCTTCGGCGGGATCTACGGGACGATGCTCATGGGCACCGATCCGCTGTTCCATCGCGGCTTGCTGAACGTGCCGGGCGGCCCGATCGCCGACATCGCCCGCCTCTCGGGCTTCCGCAACAACCTGGCCGATCAAGTGCGCCGCTCGCGGCCCAACCTGCTGAACGGCGGCCCGGGGCTCAACGGCTTCACGGAAGACCTCCCGCTGCGCAACGAGCCCGCGCGCGTGATCACGCACCGTGGGGCGGGAGTGCTGCAGGAGCTGTTCGGCGAGTCGAACTGGTACGACCGCTCGGGTAGCCCGGAGACGTTCGCGCCGCGCATCCGGTTGCGGCCCGACGCCGCGTGGGCCAAGAACCCCAAGCAGGTCGCGTTCCAGACGGCCTACGCCGACGGCACCGTGCCGAACCCGACTGCGGGAACGCTGTACCGCGCGGGTGCGCTGTTCGATCGCGTGACCTACTACCGCAACGACAAGACGCCGACGTTCGACTCCAACCCGCACGGGTTCCTGGCGGACCCGTCGCTCGCCGGGCGGAGCTTCGGCCAGCAGCAGCTGACGGGGTTCCTCGCGACGGGGCAGATCACGAACCCGAACCCCGCGTTCTTCGAGTTCCCGATCGCGAACCGCAACAACCTCGAGTGCCTGCACTACCCCGATCCTCAGACGGGACAGCCGCAGACCCGCCAGGCGTTCCCGGCCAGCGGCGACTGCCCGCCGCCGCCGGCTCGCCGCTAGCTCAGGCGGCGTGCCGGCTCGACGCACGGCGTTCGTCCTCGGCGGTGGCGGCGCTCTCGGTGCGTGTGAAGTCGGGATGCTGCGCGCGCTCACCGAGGCCGCAGTGGCCCCAGACATGGTCCTCGGTACATCGATCGGAGCCGTGAACGGGGCGCTCTTCGCGGATGACCCCACGGTGGAAGGCGTCGACCGGCTCTCAAAGCTCTGGCGAGGCGCCGACTCTCCCGGCGTGCTCGGCTTCTCCCTGCTGGGCCAGATCTCGACGCTGGTGCGCAGCCGGACTCACATGCAGTCGATCGATCCGCTCCGGGTGCGGCTCGAAGAGGTGATCACTGCTCGCCGGATCGAGGATCTCGCGGTCTCATTCCAGTGCGTGGCAGCCAGCGTCGAGCGGGCCGCAGAGCACTGGTTCGACGCTGGGCCCATCGCCGAGGCGGTGCTCGCGTCGTCTGCCGTCCCCGGCATCCTGCCGGCCGTCGAGATCGACGGGGAGCACTTCATGGACGGAGGGCTCGTGAACTCGATCCCGGTCGCCCGCGCTGTCGCGCTCGGCGCCACGACGATCTTCGTCCTTCAGGTGGGCCGCCTCGAGAAGCCGTTGCAGGCGCCGCGCTGGCCCTGGGAGGTGGGCCTGGTCGCGTTCGAGGTCGCGCGCCGGCATCGCTTCCAGTCCGACATGGCGTCGCTGCCCGACGGCGTCAGCGTGCACGTTCTGCCCACGGGTGGCACAGGCGCCCCAGCGTTCAACGACCTGCGCGGCCAGCTGCGCCAGCGCAACCTCGGCGGCGTGCCCGGGCAGATCGAGTCGGCCTACGAGGCCTCTTCCGACTATCTGGGCCACATGGCGTGATACCCCCACGCGCCGCGCGGCGCCTGCTGGCTCCTCTCTGGCTCGGGGTCGGGGCGCTGATTGCGCTGTTCTCGCCCCTGCTCGCTCTGGTCGCCGCCCTCGTGGCGCAGTTGCTCGGCCGCCGCCAGCCGCTCTTGCTCCTGAAGTTCACGCTGATCTACTTCGCGCGGGAGGCGGCGGTGATCCTCGCGTGCGGCGGTCTGTGGGTGTTGAGCGGGTTCGGGTCCGCGCTTCACACCAAGCGCTTCCAGGTGCTGCACTACCGGCTGCTGCGCTGGTTCCTTTCCGGTCTGATCGGAGAGGCGCTCAGCACTCTCAACATCACGGTCGAGATCGAACCGGTAGCTGGGGCCGAGGAGGCGCTGAGGGCGCGCGAGAAGCCGCTTCTGCTCTTCAGCCGCCATGCCGGGCTCGGCGACTCGCTGATGATCGTGTTCTTCCTACTCGATCGGTTCGGGCGCCTGCCGCGGATCGTGATGAAGGAGGCGCTTGCCGTGGATCCGGTGATCGACCTCGTCGTGCAACGACTGCCCAACGCACTGCTCGACACCTCCGACCAGGACGAGTGCGAGACGCTGATCGCCGGGCTCGCGGAAAGCCTCGACGGCCGTGGGGTGCTGGTGCTCTTTCCGGAGGGCGGCAACTTCAGCCAGGAGCGCCGCCGGCGTGCGATCGACCGCCTGCGCCGCGACCGGCGACATCGCCAAGCGCAACAGGCAGAACGGATGAAGCACGTCTTGCCGCCCAAGCCGGGCGGGGCGCTTGCCGCACTGGCCGCCAACCCGGACGCCGATGTGATCTTCGCCGCCCACACCGGCCTGGGGCACGAGACGTTCCCGTCCGAGCTCTGGCGCAAGCTGCCGAGCGACCGCACTCTGCGGATGCGCATGTGGCTGGCGCCGGCGGCTGAGCGGCCCTCTGACCCGGATGAGCAGATCGAGTGGCTCTTCGGCTGGTGGAAGCAACTCGACCACTGGATCGAGGGCCAGGGCGAGGAGTAGGGCGACTCGACGCGTAACCTCTGCATATCCGCGAGCGCGCCGCCATCTACTTCACTTTCGCGATCGCGGTTGCCCTCCCGCCGGCCGGACCCTGCTGATCTAACGGGGCAGCGCGCGCTTCAGACTCTGTCTCAGCGACAGGGCAAGGATCGCCGGCACCGCCAGTGGTGCGAACCACCACGCGTCCACGCCGGCTGCGACCAGCAGGGCCGCGCCGCCCAGCGCGACGACGCTCCCCAAGGCCAGCCGCCAGTCGTCGCCGACGACGAACTCCCAGACGCCCGCGGCAGCACGGCGCAACCACGCCATCAGGCGGCCGTCCCCGCGGGGTGCCAGCGAGGCCGGCGCAGGGCGGCTACGAGTAAGAGCGAGGTCGCGAGGACGAACGCCACGACGCCGAGCAGTGACGCATCTCCGCCGGGCCACGAGACTCCGGCGCCCTCGGCACCCCAGAAGCAGCCGAACGACGTCAGCATCACGCCGACGGAGAACTTCATCGTGTTCTCCGGCACCCGGCTGAGCGGCCGGCGCACGGCAACGGCCGTCGCGACGACGAGGACGACGGCCGCCAACGCGCCCAGGGCGGCCACCCCGACGTGGCGCTGGTTGGCTCCGAAGGTGAGCACGATGAAGACGACCTCGAGACCTTCGAGTAGGACGCCTTTGAACGACACGCTGAAGCCGTAGCCGTCGATGCCGCTGCGGCCGGCGGACCCCGCCGCCCGCGCCGCGTCACGCTCGCGGGCAAAGATCGCATCCTCGTCGTGGAGCGCCTTGTGGCCGCTCGCGCGCAGGATCGCCTTGCGCAGCCACTGCAGGCCGAAGGTGAGCAGGAGGCCGCCCACGATCAGGCGCAGGGTCGTCAGGGGCAGCGTGGTCACCGCCGGGCCGAGCACGGCAACCAGGGCGGCGAGGACACCCAGGCCCGCGCCGACCCCCGCCCACGCGGAGCGCCAGCCGCGGCTGACGCCCATCGCCAGAACGATGGTGACGGCTTCCACTGCCTCGACTGCACAGGCCAGGAAGACGGCGGCGATGAGCCCGGCTTCGGATCCCGTCATGGCCGCCGCACCGACTCTGGTCAGGCCGCGGCGAGGGCCGGTCCGCCACCCGGGAACGCCAGACGTACGATCTTGCGGGCCACGGAGAGGTACTGGCGCCCCAGCCGCCCGCTCAAGTAGGGCAGGCCGTGGCGCTCGCAGACGGCGCGCACCTCCGGCGCGATCTCGGCGTAGCGATTGCTCGGCAGGTCGGGAAAGAGGTGGTGCTCGATCTGAAAGGAGAGGTTGCCGGTCATCAGGTGGAAGAGCGGGGTGCCCTCGAGGTTGCACGAGCCCAGGAGCTGGCGGCGGTACCAACGGCCGCGGCTCTCGTCCTCGACCTCCTCCTCGGTGAAGGTCTGCGCGCCTTCCGGGAGGTGGCCCATGAAGACGATCGTGTGCACCCACACGTTGCGCACCACGTTCGCGATCGCGTTCGCCGCGAGGGTGCGGCGAGCTGAGCGCCCCGAGAGCAACGGGAACAGCACGTAGTCCTTGCCCAGCTGCTTGCGCGCCTTCCGCAGCAGCGCGAGCACCTCGGCCCGGGCCTGGGAGCGCGACTTCGTGCCCTTGCGCACCGCGTCGAGCTCCATGTCGTAGAGAGCGATGCCCCACTCGAACACCGTGGCCATGAGAATGCCGTAGAGCGGCTGGGCGAGGTAGACCGGGTGCCACGGCTGGGCGGGATCTACTCGCATGGCCGAGTAGCCGAGATCGCGGTCCTTCCCGACGACGTTCGTGTAGGTGTGGTGCTGGAAGTTGTGCGCGTAGCGCCACGACTCGGCGGTCGAGGCTGCATCCCATTCCCAGGTGGTCGAGCGGATGCACGGGTCGCCCATCCAGTCCCATTGGCCGTGCATGACGTTGTGGCCGATCTCCATGTTCTCGATGACCTTCGCGACGGTGAGCAGTAGCGTGCCGGCCACGAGTGCGGGCCGGTATCGCGAAAGGACGAGTGCGCCCCGCCCGGCGACCTCCAGGCGGCGCTGCGTGGCGATGATTCCCCGTATGTAGGAGGCATCGGCCGCACCGAGGTCCTCCCGCACCGCGTTGCCGATCGCGTCGAGCTCGTCAGCGAGGGCATCGAGCCCGGGCGGCTCGAAGCGGTCCAGGGACTCGGGGGCGCGTTGTGGCTGGGTGAGGGTGCCGATGGGGGAGAGGGTAGGGCCCTCTCGGGTGGCGCCGCGTGCGTCCGCCCCTCGGCGCTCTCCCTACGGTCCAACTGCCCGCCCTCGCCCTGATACGTTCGCCCACATGAGCGCGACCGCCCCGGTGACTCTGCGGGCGCGCGAGGTCGGCATGTCCGTGCCCGCGCGCCGTCTGCTCCACCCGGCTTCGCTCGACGTCGCCACGGGGCAGCTCGTGGCTCTGATCGGGCCGAGCGGCACCGGCAAGACGACCTTGCTGCGGGCGCTCGCCGGAGTGATGGAGCCGAGCGAGGGGGAGGTCTCCCTCGAAGGGGATCCGATCGCCGAGCGTTCCACCGACGTCGGGTACCTCCCGGTCGGCAGCACGGTGCATCCCCAACTCACGGTGGGGGAGGCGCTCCGTTACGCGGCGGCGCTGCGACTGCCGTCGTCGCTCACGCGCGAGGAGGTCGGTGCCCGCGTCGCCGGGGTGCTCGAGGAGCTCCGCCTCACCGACCGCGCCGACACACGGATCGGGTCGCTGTCGGGGGGAGAGCACAAGCGCGCTGCCGTCGCCGTCGAGCTGATGGCGCGCCCAGCGATGCTGCTCCTCGACGAGCCCGCGACGGGCCTCGACCCGGGGCTCGAGCGGCGGCTGATGATGATCCTGCGCCGGGTGGCCGACCAGGGGCGCGGCGTAGTCGTGGTCACGCACGCCACGAGCTCGCTCGCGGTGTGCGACACGGTGGCGGTGATGGGCCACGGTGGCCGCCTGCGCTTCACCGGCGCCCCCGATGAGGTGCTGGCCCACTTCGGGGTCGCCACCTTCGACGAGGTGTACGAGGTCCTCGAGACCGAGGAGGAGGCGACCGCGGAGGCCGAAGCGGACTCACGGGCGCGACCTCCCCGTGCGCCGCGCCGGCGGCCTGCGCCGTCGGGCCCGTTCGGGCGCCAGTGGGCGGTGATCGCCGGCCGCTACGCGCGCACGCTCAGCCGCGATGGCCGCACCCTGTGGGTGCTGCTCGTCCAGGCGCCGATCATCGCGATCGGCATCGGGGTCGTGCTGCCGCGCAACGTGCTCGCACAGTCGAACAGCTCGTCGTTCTACGCGGTGGTGATCTCCTTCCTGCTCATCACGGGCAGCGTCTGGCTCGGGGTCACGTCAGCCAGCCGCGAGATCGTCAAGGAGCGCCCGATCGTCGAGCGCGAGGCCGCGGCAGGAGTGCGACTCGGCGCCTACCTGGCGGCGAAGGTCTCGGTTCTCTTCGCCCTCGGGATCATTCAGGTGGCGCTGCTCGTACTGATCACTGTCTTCCTCCAGCCCCTGCACCAGGCTCCGGCGGTCTATGCCACGACGGTGCTGCTGTGCGTGCTCGCGGCGTGGGCGTCGGTGGCCATGGGACTGGCCGTCTCGGCCTATGCCCGCAGTCCCGATCAGGCGAGCTCGACGGTGCCGCTGCTGCTCATCCCGCAGCTCCTGTTCGCCGGCGCGATCATCCCGACGAGCATCATGCCCGCGCCCGTCCGGGTGCTTTCGGAGCTGACCTTCTCGCGCTGGGCCCTGGCCGGGCTCGGCCACTCCATGGGTCTCGCCGACAACCTCTCCGAGGAGACCAGCGCCGTGGCGGGGTATCAGCGCAGCTTCTTCTCGCTGTCCCCGACTGCCGCCGCCGTCGCGATGGCTATCTTCGCGGTGATCGGCCTGTTCGTGGCGGCGCGCGCGCTCGACCGCCGAACGGCCTGAGTGCCCCCACGCGGTCAATCCCCCGTTTGCCCGCGCGCCCGCGCGGCCAAACGGCTTTCTCCGCCCCACCCCCGATGGAAGCCTGAGCCTGAATGAGCGCCACCCCCGCGAGCCGTCCCGTCACAGTCCCGACGGGCAACCTCCACGCCGACCAGGTCGCCAGCGCGGTCGTCACGATCGTGCCGCTGCTGCTCCTCGTCTGGGCCGGGGTGCTCGCCTGGGATAGCGCCCTGCACTGGCAGGACCTGGTCGTGCTCGCGATCACCTATCTCCTCACCGGCGTAGGGATCACGGTGGGCTACCACCGCCTACTCACGCACCGCTCCTTCCGTACCAACGGGCTCGTGCGGGGGATCTTCGCGGCCCTGGGCTCAGCGGCGCTCGAGGGCCCGCCCATCGAGTGGGCGGCGCGCCATCGCATGCATCACCAGTTCTCCGACCAGCCGGGCGATCCCCACAGCCCTCACACCGAGCACGGCGGCGGATTCAGCGGGGCACTCCGTGGCCTCTTCCACGCTCACGTGGGTTGGACGTTCAAAGAGGCCGAGCTTGCCAACGACGAGCGCTACTGCAAGGACCTGCGCGACGACCCGGTCATTCGCTTCATCGACAAGACCTTCATCCTCTGGGTGCTTGTCGGTCTCGGCGTTGCCTTTGGCTTGGGCGTCGCCCTCACCGGGACTGTGGACGGCGGTCTGACCGGCCTCCTCTGGGGGGGTGCCGTGCGGATCTTCCTGCTTCACCACGCGACCTTCAGCATCAACTCCCTGTGCCACTTCTTCGGCAAGCGCAAGTTCGAGACCGGCGACGAGTCGCGCAACCTCGCTTGGCTGGCGCTGCCCACGATGGGTGAGGCCTGGCACAACAACCATCACGCGTTCCCCACCTCCGCGTCGCACGGTATGGGCCGCTGGCAGGTCGACCCTTCGGCCCTGACGATCCGGGCCCTGGAGCGCGTGGGTCTCGCGCACGACGTGGTTCGCATCAGCCCGGAGCGCCAGAGTGTCAAGGCTGCGGCATCCGCGCCGCAACGGCCCTAGGCCGCCTGATTGAATAGGGCTCGTGCAGCGCGTCCTGGTCGAGCATGACTTCGCCCTACCCCCTGACAGGGTGTTCGCCTACCTGGCCGAGCACGAGAACCTCGGGCCCCTCTTCGGCGCGAAGATCAAGCGGCTGCGCGACGGCACCGACGGCGAGCGCAACGGCGTTGGTTCCGTACGGCAGCTGAAGGTCGGCCCGGGTCCTACGTTCGAGGAGACGATCACGGAGGTCGTGCCGCTCGAGCTGATCCGCTACCGCATCACGAAGGGCTCGCCGCTTCGCGATCACAAGGGCGAGATGCGCTTCTCACCGAAGGGCGAGGGCACGCACCTGCGCTACGAGATCTCCTTCGGCGCGGTCGTTCCCGGTCTCGACCGGGTGATCGCCGCGGGCCTGAAGCGCAACGTGGCCAAGGGCTTGAAGCAGGTCGACGCAGCGGCCTGAAGCACTCCTGCTCGGCGTTCGCGCTCGCGTACGGCCCGGCCGGGCGGCATTGCCCGGGCCGGCGCGAAAGCGGGAGAGCCGTCACGGTTCGTCCGGCACGGGGGCGTGCTGCGTTGAGGATCAGCAGGTCGGCGGCTCGCCACGGCGCGAACGTTCACGCACTGGTGCCCTGACCACGGTAAATGCACGTTCGCGCCTGGACACAGCGCGTCTCCCTTGGGTGCGGCTTCGAGCTGGTGTGACCCTTGGGATAAAAGGGCGGAGCGCCACAAGTGTGCTGGTGGGTCGCGTCCGGGACGGCGTTGCTCGGCCCGGGCGATGCCGCCCGGACGGGGCCGAACGCGAACGCTAGTGCTCGCCGGACCCAGGATCGGTCTTCTCGCCCGTCACGAACCCCGCCGCCCGGTGGGTCGCGTCGCAGAAGGGCATGAGCCGAGAGCGCCCGCATCGGCACAGCGCGATCGTCTTGCGCCGGTTCGGGATCTCCTCGTCGTGCTCGTCGACCAGGCGCACCGGTCCGCGGACGACGCAAGGCCCGTCCGGGTAGAAGGTGATCTCCGTGCTCGGCACGTGCGCGGGAACTAGGCGGCCAGCGGGGCGACGGTCTGCAGCGGGGCTCTCAACGACGAGGCCTCCGCCTCCCACGCGCCGAGCAGATGAAGGGCGAGCCGCTCCTCGACGAGCATCAGCGCGCGCGCGCCGAAGACGATCGAGTCAGCAAGCTCGGGCTCCGCGTCGGCGAGGCCGCCCGCCAGGTCGTGCACGCACACGACGTCGTGGATCGCGTCGGCTTCGACGTGCTCGTCGAAGAAGTGGGTCGCTTCGGGAAAGTCGAAGCCAACCCGTCGCACTGCCCGGGCGTAGCGCCGGTTGGCTTCCGAGGAGGTCATCTCCGTCGCGGCCAGGTGACCGACGAGCGCCCCGCGCCAGCGAGAATGCGCGCCGAAGAGCGTCATCAGGTTGACCGTGGCGAGGGTCACGCCGGGCAGGCAGGCGACGTAAGCGTTCTCGGTGCCGTCGAGCCCGAAGGCGTCCATGGCCTTGCGGAAGAGCTCGGCGTGCAGGTACTCCGGCCGCCCGCCGCCGTACTCGTCGGTCAGCACCTCGACCAGCGCGGCCTTTGCCCGGTAGGGCAGCCGGGGGATGGTGCGGACATGCGGGTCGACCTCCTTGAGGTGGTAGGCCGAGCGGTGCGCGAGCAGCTCACGTATCTGGTCAGCGGTGCCCTGCTGGGCCAGGAAGCGCGCCACCGAGGGCGATTCGTCGGCCTCGACCGCGGTTCGCAGGCGCGTCGGCACGTCACCTTCGCGTGCGTCGGGAACGGTGTCGATGGCGTCGAGCACAGCCCCCTCGAAAGCACGCTCGAGCTCGAGTCGCAACGTGATGAGCGAAGGCTCCCACTCCCACTCGGAGTCGACGCCGGCCCACCCGCGGAAGGCCAGCTCCGAGCAGACGTAGAGCGCAAGGTGATGGTCGTCACCGCCGAGCGGATCGTCCCCGGCCGCGGGCAGCTCGCCGAGCGTGTGCGGCGGTCGCTGCAGGCGCTCGAACAAGGCCTCGGTCAGCGGACCGGCCGGAGGCGGAAGCGGTGTGGTGGAGGGGCCGTCCATTTGCATGTTCATGCGGGAGCCGGCCTCTGGGCGATCACGACTCGTACTTGCCCCGAAGCCACGCGGCGCGTGCGCGGCTCTCCGAATCCGGCTGCGGCAAGCATCGCCCCGACGGCCTCGGCCTGCCCGTCTCCCACCTCGAAGGCCACCCAGGCGACGCCGTCGAGCTCGCCCGCGAATCGCAAGTACACGTCGAGCCCGTCACGACCGGCCCAGAACGCTTCGGGGGGCTCGTGGTGCTCGATCTCGGGCGGGAGGGTGCCCGCGCCCGATTCGGCTTCGGCCACGTACGGCGGGTTCGAGACCACGGCGTCAAACGGAGCGCCGGGCACGGCAGCGATGCCGTCGGCCTGCACCCACTCGACGTCGAGGCCGAGCCGGGCACCGTTGGCCTGTGCGACCGAAAGGGCGTCGGCGCTGCGGTCGCTGGCGGTCACGTGCAGGTCGGGGCGCTCGTGCTTGAGCGCGAGCGCTACGGCCCCCGAGCCCGTGCACGGTTCGAGCACCCGGGCACCGGGCGCGATCTCGAGCGCCGCCTCGACGAGCGGCTCGGTCTCGGGCCGGGGGATGAAGACCCGCTCGTCGACGACGAGCTCGAGTCCCCGGAAGCTCGCGCGGCCGCGCACGTAGCCGAGCGGTTCGCGCCGGGCCCGGCGGGCCACGGCCTCACGGAGGGCCTCGCTGGCCTCGGGCGTGAGCTCGATCTCCGTGCCGGCGGTATCGGCGACGAGCACTGCGGCATCGCCGCCCGGGGTCTCGCAACCGGCTTCGGCCAGAGTAGTAGTGGCCCAGCGCTCGGCTTCGGCCCGGCTCGCGCCCGCCGCGACGAGGCTAGGCGGGGCGCTCATAAACTGAGACGTGGCGGCGGGAATGCGCCGTGAACGGCTCGTGCAGCCAGTCCTCCCAGCGCTCGCGCAGCCTCAAGCCGGCGATGCGCGCCATGAGGTCGAACTCGCGGGGGGTGGTGTACTGGTTCACGTAGGAGTTCAGCTTCACGCCCGCGTTCGAGAGGTGGACGTTGGTCACCTCGACGCGCTGCGTGACGGCGTCGAAGCGCTGCACCTGAAGCTCGACCTGCTCGGAATCGGAGAAGCGCGGCTCGAGGGCCTGCCCCCCGCGGAAGTCAGCAGGGTCGAGCACACGGGCTTCGATGACGAACACGCCGCCGGGCCGCAGGTGCCGGGCCGCGTTCTCGAAGCAGCGGATCTGCTGCTCGGGGGAGGGCAAGCCGAAGATGGTGTGCAGAGCGAGCACGACGACCGCGAACTCGCCGGGAACCCGAGCCTCGGCGAAGTCGCCCACCACGACGGGTATCTCGTCGCCGCCCGGCTTGGCCCGGAGCTGCTCGACCATCTCCTCAGAGCCCTCGATGCCCGACACCTCGATTCCGCGCTCGACGAGGGGCAGGGCGAGGCGGCCCGTGCCGATGCCCATCTCGAGGATCGGTCCGCCCCGGCTCATGTCGGCGAGGGCCGAGATCGTCTCCGTGGTCCCCGGAACCGTCCGGTAGAGCGAGTCGTACTCCTCGGCGACAGCCCGTCCGTAGGCCGACGGGTCGTACCCACCGGAGAGGCTGTGGCTAGGTTCCGTGGCCGTCATCCCGGCCAAGGATATTGGACGGGCCGTAGCGCGCTCCTCACCTGCCCCCAATAGAGCGCCGGCATGCCAAGTGCGATACGCGGGTATGACGGCGCCTTCTCTTCCCATTGGAAAGGCTGCTACATGAAGAAGATCACGCTCCTTGTCGCCGTGTTTGCGCTCTTGCTCGCGGGCTGCGGCAACAAGACGAAGGAAGTCACCTCCACGGGCTCAAACGGCAAGGTGACCACCCAGAAGGTCCCCGACGTCCACTTCGCCAAGACGAAGTTCGTTCTTCACACTGGCCTCGCGTTCGGTGCCTTCCACCGCTACATCGTCAAGCCGCTCAAGGCGGGCACCTTCAAGAAGGGCGCCCCGGGACGCAAGAAGGCGTTCGTCAAGGCCGGAGCAGCGGGGCTCTTCATCGTCCATGAGCTCAACCAGTCCAGGCGCGCCGCGCTTTCGGACGACAAGCTGCGGCCGCTGGCTCAGAAGGTCGGCAGCCTCGGTTCGAAGATCGGGGATCTTGCGTCGTCCCTGAAGGGCGGAGCCTTGAACCCGGCCGCGATCCTCGGCGCGGACGGAGCGGTCGGTGCCCTCAGCGGCGCCAGCGAGGGTCTGGGCGCGACGATCAAGGAGCACGTCCCGCCGTCGCTCGGCGGCGGCTGAGCCAGGCTCGGTCCGGGCTCGTGCTTCACCCGCGGCTCGCGCCTAGGCGCGGCCGCGGGTCAGCTCGTGCTCCAGCGCGCGATCGAGGATCGCGTGGCCGTCCTCCTGCATGACCCGGGGGCGCAGCAGGTGGTCATACCCCGGGATCAGCTCGATCTCGATGTTCGGCCAGCGGGTCGCGTGCGGAAGACCGCGTTCGCGGCGCAGCTCGTGCAGCAGTGGCTCTCCCACGGAGCAGAACGCCAGCACGACGCGCTGGCGCCGTTCACGCAGGCGATCGAGGATGTGATCGAGCTCGTCGCCGCCCGCGCGCCGCTGGCGCCAGCGCCTGAGCATGCGTCCGGGTGCGGCGACCACGAAGCCGGGCGTGGCCCGCGCGACGGCGCGCAGCACGAGGAGCATGTTCTCGCGGCGCACCTCTCCTCGCAGGAGCCGCCGCCACTGCGAACGGCGAGTGAGCTTCCACAGCTTCTGCGTGCCTTCGCGGGCCTCTGAACGCGCCGGGTCCCAGATAAGGGCGCGCGGGTTGTACATCACGACCGCGACGATGCGCTGCTCCTCCAAGGCGCAGTGAAAGCCCCAGTAGGCGCCCGAGCACATGCCGACGATCACGAACCGTTGGCCGACGCCTTTTTCGGCGAGGTGAGCAAGCACCGCGCCCACCTGGGTCGAAAGCTCGGGCGTGTAGAGCCCCGAGACATCAGCGTAGAGGCGCTCGTCGCCGTCGGCATCGCCGATGCCCTCGACGTCGATGCGTGCCGAGGGCACGCCGCGCTCGGCCCACCGGCGCGCCGCCTGCACCCACATGCGACCGGGCCCGACGCGCCTTAGTGCGCCGACGTTGCAGAAGACCACACAGAGGTCGGAATCCGGCCGCCCTTCGGGAAGCGTGAGGATCCCGTCGAGATGCCCGGCGCCGAGCGGAACGGCGAACGGCTCCTCGCGGATGTGGCCGGATGCTGTCGCCAGCTTGACCTCGCGCACTTGGCTCGCGGCGTCAGGGGGGGTCGGGGCGACCTCGGAGCGCTCACCAAGCCAGCGTTCGACGTGCGCCATCACCTCCGCGGGGGCCGTGGCCTCGTGCGGCTGGCCGGTCATCTCGCCGTAGCCGGGGCCGGCCGCTTCGGTGACGTCGACCCCTTCGCCTCTCAGCCACTGCGCCAGCCGCTTGTCCACCGAGATGCCGTCGCGACCGAGCAGCAGGGCACGACGTTCGCCACCTTCGGGCATCTGCATGGTGGACAGGTCGAGCCGGCTGAGCGCTTCGGCCGCCTCTTGCGAAAGTGCGAATCCGCCGACCTCGATCGCTCCGCCGGTCTCGTCCGGCCGGCGCGAGAGCTGATCGGGGCCCTCCGCTTCGGCTCGCTCAGAGGCGTCCCGAGCGCTTGATTCCATCGCGGCCATCGCCCGCAGCTCGCGGACGACGGTCTTGCCGCGCGCCGGCGTCGCCCACATCACGAGGTCGTCGACCGGCGCACCGGCGACGGCGGCCTGGGCCGCCAGCAGCCCTCCCAGCCCGATGCCGACGGCAACGATCCGCTCGCTGCACGCCGCGCTCCGCAGCCACTCGGCGGCATCGCCGACGGCCCCGGCCCAGCTGTCGAGTGGCGCGGTTCCCTCTTGGCCGCTGTCTCCCGTACCGGGCAGGTCGAAGCGCAGCGTGGGGTAGCCGGCGGCGGCGAGGCGCTGGGCCCACACGCGCCGGCTGCGGTAGGAGCAGACGTCGTCGTAACCGAAGGGCGAGCACATGAGCACGGCAATGTCGCGACGCTCCCCGTCGGGCGGAGGCTGGTGGAACCGGGCGTAGAGAGGCCCGTTTTCGGCGTCGAGGTAGAAGGCTGACTCAGGCACGGGCTCAGAGACGGACACGGAGCGTCCCGTCGAGGTTCACCGCATTGATGTCGACGCCTCCCGGTCGAGCTTGAGCGGTGCGGGGCGCTAGCCACACCGAGCGCCGCTCGCCTGGAGCCAGGCAGAATGCGTCGTCCTGCGGCGTCCAGTCGCCCGCCCCGACCCGTACGCCGTAGAGGAAACGCTCGCTTGCGAGCGTGAGCCACACGCCGCCGTCGTCTCTCTGTCGCACCGCGCGGGCGGCGAGGCCGAGCTCTTGCGCCGAAAGCCGTTCGAGCGGGCGGCCGGTCGGGAAGCGCACCGATTGGGAGAGCAGCTCGCCGTCGACGGCTTCGAGGCCGAGAACTATCGCGTCCTGCGCGGGCGGCCCGAAGCGGTAGGCCCACGAGACATCGGCGAAGCGCCCGAGTAGAGCTTCAACATCACGTTCGATCGTCTCGTGCGGCGCGAGAGCGAGGGTGTCGGCGGCCTCGCCGACCTGTGTGCCGTCCGCCCGATGGAGGCGAATACGCAGGATCGCCTCGAGCGGGTCCGGGCGGTCGTTGGCGACGTGGGCCGCGATGCCGCCCAGCCCCTCGTCGGTGCTCCAGACGGCGACGGGCGCAAGCGCTCGCTTGAGGTGGAAGTAGGCCGCCTTCGGGACGCCGGCGTGATCGAGAGCTCCCCAGCCCGCGCCCGCCTGCAGGTCGCGCAGCCACAGCACGAGGCCCCCCGAGCAGCGCGAACGCGCCCGGCGCCATTCGCCGAAGACCTCGGCCATCACCTCGCCCGTCACGAGTCGCGAGAGCTCGAGGTAGCGCTGCGGATCGTCGCGCCGCAGCGCCTCGGGCTCTACGTCGTAGAGCAACCCGAGGTAGAAGTCGCGCACGCCGGCGAAGTCCCAGTTGCTGCCGACGTCACGCGGCACGCCGGCTGCCGGGCCGGCTGGACCCTCGTCGCCCAGGTTCGCGAAGGCCAGGCACTCGGCGGCGAACCGGACGTCGGCACGGCGCGCGTCCTCGAGTGGCCGGCGGTAGCCGCCGACGCCGTAGTAGTTCGCGACGCCGCGCCCCGGGCGCATCGGCAGGCCCTCGCCGCAGGGCGCGGAGGGCACGTATGCGGCGTCGGCGCCCGACTCCGCGACCAGGCGGGGGAGGAGCTCGCCGAAGAGCTCGCCGCGGCCCAGGGCGGGGTCAAGACCAAGCATCGCCACCTGCTGCTCGACCTCGCTGTTGCCGCAGATCACCGTCAAGCTCGGCCGCCAAGCAACCCCCGCCATGACCTGCCGCGCCTCGTGCTCGACGGTCACGCGGAATCCGTCGTCCTGCACGGGATAGTCGAGGTTGGCGAACATGAAGTCCTGCCAGACGAGGATCCCGAGCTTGTCGCAGAGGTCGTGGAACTCGGCTGATTCGTAGACGCTGAACCCAGGTAGCCGCAGCATGTTCATGCCGGCGTCGCGGACCCGTTCGAGGGTGGGCCGCAGCTCATCGGCGGCCACGGGAGTCCACACGGCGCCGCGGGCGAAGACACTCACACCGTTGATGCGGATCGCGAGTCCTTCGCCGAGCGGGTCGTCGCCGGTCTCGAGGGTGCGGAAACCGATCCTCCGAGAGGCCACGATCGCGCCGTCGACGAGGACCTCGACCTCGTGCAGCGCCGGCTCGCCGTGCGTGTGCGGCCACCAGTGCGCGGCTCCGGGCACGCGGACCTCGGCACCGTCGGGGCCGAGCGGCGCCGCCTGGCCCGCCAGCCGGACCTCGGCTGCTTCGCCGCCGGTGATCCGTCCGCGCACGGTGAGGACGCCGTCCTCGCCCTCGACGTGCGGATGTAGCTCGAGGTCGTCGACCCTCGGCCCGCTGCGGCGCTCGAGGCGCACCGCGCGCCATGGCCCGACGAGTGGCGGGGCAGGAGCAAAGCCCGGCGCGCGCCCGAGCAGCGTCGTGCGCCACCAGCGCAGGTTGCCGTCGCGCGCGAGGCGCGTGCGCCAGCGAGCGCGCGGCTTGCGCGGCTCGGCCAGCAGCGGGTCGAGCGCCTGGCAGCGGATGGTCACCTCGTTCTCGCCCGAGCGGACAAAACCACCGATGTCGGTCTCGTGAGCGACCCACATCGATTCGCTGGCGAGCACGCTCGCGCCGTTGACGAAGACCTCACAGACCGTCGCGAGCCCATCGCAGCAGAGCGTCAGCCGCTCGCCGTCCCGGGGCGCTTCGGCGTTGAAGCGCGCCCGGAACCACCAGTCGCGATCGTCCCCGCCGGTGTGACCCGGTACCCGTGCGGGAGCCCATTCGAGCTCGGCTAGCCGAGCCGGGTCGCTCACCTCGCCGGGCGGCGCTGATGCGACCTCCCAGGCGCCCAGGTTCACGCGACGGCCGAGTCGAGCGCCGCCATCGCCTCGTCCCAGGCATCGGCGAGCGCGGCCACGGCAGGCTCGGCGTCGAACGCCCTCCGCCGAGCGAGCTTGAAGGAGAGCAGCTTGCTGCCTTCGACGATGCGACTCATCGGCTCCACCGCCGCGGCGCCTCCGAAGCCCAGGAGCCAGTCGACGTGCGAGGCGGCGAGCTCGAACGCCGAGCCGACCATGCGCACGGTCGCGAACGCGTAGGCGTGGTAGCCGGCGAGCTCGCCCTCGAGCAGTCCGGGCAGATCGTCCGCGAGCCGCGCGCCGAAGCGCGCGAAGGGGTTGTTGGACGGGCGCCGGACGAGGTGGTCGCGCAGCAGCACGAGCGCCGCCTCGCGCAGCTCGTCGCCCGCCAGCGCCTCGCCCGCGTCGAAGCGCACGAGCTCGGTGTAGGGCGGGAGCACCTCACCCGCCCGGTCGTGGGCGACGCGGAAGACCTCGCGGAAGTCCTCGCCCTCGAGCGCGTAGAGCCCGGCGTTGTGGAAGTAGTGCATCTGCTCGGCCTCAGCGTCGATCGCCTCGACCGCCACCGAGGTCTTCACGTGCTCGGAGCGGTAGCTCGTGCCGGCCGTGTCGGGCAGGAACCAGCCGTCGAGCTCCACGATCATCGTGCGGTCCTCGTCGAGCTGCTCCGTCAGCTGGACCGGCAGCGGCCGGTAGGGCTGCATCTCGTGCACGTCGACGCCGAAAAGCAGCTCGAGATCGCCGGGCGGAGGCTTGAAGAACGTCCACTGGTCGCCCTCGAAGTCCATGCGCACGAGAAAGCCCATTGCGGCGAGCGGCTCGAACCCGCGCGCGTGCAGCAGCTCGACCAGGATGTCCGTGTAGCAGTTGGTCTCGCCGTAGGTGCGCCCGGCGGCGTGCACCTCGTGGGGGCAGTAGGTCGCCGGGTCGAGCCCCAACAGGCTCACCACAGCTGAGTCCTCACCTCGTCTGGCCACGCCTCGACGTCGAACCCGTGCGTGTTCAGCAGGGCCAGCACGATCCGCTCGTGGCCGAACCCGAGGCAGGCGGTGTGCGCGACGCCGCCGTCGGAGAGCTCGATGCCGTAGGTGGAGGAGAAGTGGTCCTGGTGGTAGTTGAACGAGGCCACAGCGGTCGGCTCGGGGCCGGCGATCTGCACGAGGATCTCGAACTTCAGCTCCTGCTGGCGCTGGCTCGCGGCGAGCATGCGCCCGCTGCGGCCGAAGAACGGGTCGGCGGCCACGTCGAAGCGCGCGTCGAGGCCTATGCCCTGCAGCAGCTCGAGCGAGCGGTCGCGCCAGGAGTCCCGCCACGCCGCGACGGTGTCGGGCTCGCCGATGCGCACGAGCTCGCGCATGTGGAACATCTGCAGACGAGCGGGATCGCCAGAAGGCTCGTGGCGAAAGACGTAGGAGCCACCGGGATCGATAGTCACGCCGCCGGGCGGCAGCGGCCCACGCGCCGCCACGGCGGGGTAGACCGGGTAGCAGACGGCGGGCACGAGGACGACGTCGGTCATCTTCTGGTGCTCTGACCAGTCCTCGTGGCGGCTGGCGCGCTCGTGCTGCTGGGTCGCCTCGGCCTCGGTGCCCTCGAAGGCGAACACCGTGCCGGCGAGATGAGGGAAGGACTTGAGGTAGCCCGTGCGCTCGAGCTGCCGGCGGGGGATGACGGGCGGGAAGCGCAGCGGCTCGGCGCCGTCGGAGGCCGCGGTGCGCGTGACGAGCGCGTCGAAGCGCAGGCGGACGTCCTCGAACACCCCGCCGCGGCCGTAGACGCCGGGCACGCCGGTCTCCACCAGCAGGTCGTAGGCGACCAGGCTCGAGAGAAGCTCGTCCTGATCAGGTGAGCCGGGGCGGAACTCGGCCACCGGCCTAGACCTCTTTGGCGATGAGCAGGAGGCTCGCGTTGGTCTCGTGGATGCGCTCGTTGGCCACCATCAGGACGGCGGACATGGAGTCGCGCAGGTGGCGCCCGATGGAGAAGGGCGAGTCGTTCTTGTAGCCGACGATGCCGCACACGCCGAGCGCGCCGCGGCACACCGACGGCGCCTGCTCGGAGGAAGCGATCTTGAGGTTGTTGAAGCGCAGGGCGGAGGCCATGGTCGACAGGCGCTCGCGACCGGGCTCGGCCGACATCTCGCCGAACTCGCGCAGCGCCAAGCCGACCTCGGCCCGGAGCAGGGAGAGCTCGCTCATCACGTGGGACAGCTTCTGCGCGGCCGGAAGCGGTTGGCCCGGCTTCTGCCGCGCGGCGGCGCGCACGAAGGCGCGCGCCCGGTCGAACGCGTCGGTGGCGATGCCGAGCCAGACGTGCGACCAGAGGATGTGCGAGATGGGGACCATCGACTCCGATGAGACGCGCGGGAAGGCAGTGGGGAGGACCTGGTCGGGGGAGAACTCCGCGCGCACCACGAAGCCCGGCGAGCAGGTGCCGCGCATGCCGAGTGGGTCCCAGGTGCCCTTGGGCTCGAGCTCGATCTGATCGGCGCGGGCGAGCACGGCGACCTGGTCGCCCGGTTCGGCGTCGGGCCCGCGGCGCAAGGTGACGAGCAGATCGTCGGCGTGCTGGCCGTAGGAGACCGTGGGCGCCTGCTTCTCAAAGCGCGAGAGGCCCTCGCCGGCGGGCTCGACCGCAGCGACCGACTTGCCCATGTCGCCGCCGGTGCCGACCTCGGAGGTGACCGACGCGATCAGCCGCTGCTCCTTGACGACGTCAGCGAGGTAGCTCTCGAACCAGGGCGCGTCATCGAGGTGGCGGGCGATGCTCGCGACCTGGATCTGGTGCATGGCGAAGACCATCCCCGTGGCGGCACAGCGGCGGCCGAGCTCGAAGCAGGCGGCGGCGATCTCCTCGAGGGAGACGCCGGCACCGCCGAGCGAGTCCGGCACGAAGGACGAGAGCGCACGCTCGTCGCGCAGCGCGGCGAGCGCCTCGGACGGAAGGCGCGCTTCCCGGTCGACCTCTTCGGCGTTGGGCTTGGCGACGTCCTCGGCGATCCTCCGGATGCTCTCGAGGAACGCGGAGCCGGTGATAGCCGTGGTGCTCACGCCGCTGCTCCGATGCCCAGCTCGTTCAGGGCGGATTCGATCGCCGCAACGCTCTCGAAGACGCTGCGGGTGAGCATGCGGTCGGGGAACTCGACGTCGAAGGCGTCTTCGAGGGCGAGCATCACGTTGACGCTCGCGTGGGAGGTCATGCCCGCCTCGTAGAGGTCGGCGTGGTCGCTCAGCGACTCAGGGTCGGAGGGCATCCGGGCGTGCTCGCCGAGGATGCTGCGGATCTTCTCGTTCAAGGCGTCTCCTCAGATGACCGGCGACTGCGCGACCACTACCGCTGACGCGTAATCGCACTCGTGCGTGAGGCTAACGGCGAGCTCGGTCAGTCCGGCCGCCTCCGCGAGTGCCGCGGCGGCGTCGTGCAGCTCGAGCTCGACCCAGCCACCGGACGCCCGAACCACTTCGATCGAACGCCACGGCACGGCTTCATCGGGCGCCGGGCGCAGGACCTTGAGCGTTGCCTCCTTCGCGGCAAAGCGCGCGGCGAGTCGTGCTGGGTCGGGGCCCGACTCGCCGGAGGAGTCGGCGACCTCGTCCGGGGTGTACACGCGCTCGAGGTACTCCGTTCCGAAGCGGCCGATCGATTCGCGAACGGAGCGGATCTCGACCAGGTCGATACCGGCGCGGAGGGCCAAGGTCAGACGGCCCGGCTCGATACGAGATGCATGTAGTCCGCCGAGCACGTCTCGGCGGTCAGGTCGAGTGGCCGCCCGTCGGGATCCCAGGCGGCTTCGACGCGGAAGCCCGCCGCGTGCAGCGATCGGATTACGGCGCCGAGGCGCGTGAAGTGCACGACGAACCTGAAGTCGTGCGCGGCCAACGGCCAGCGCGCCCAGTCCGGCCCCGACTCGGCCTGGCGCACGGAGTAGTGGAAGAACCAGCGCGCCTGTGCGCCGCGTAGGAAGCGCTGCGTGGCGTCCTTGGCGCGGCGCAGGGCGTCCTGTCGTGGCCGCGTGGGTTCCGCGCGCTTGGAGCCCGGCGACTCCCCGTGGGAGACACCGTCGAGATTCAGCGTCGAGAAGAGCAGACGGCCGCCGGGCGAGAGCACGCGACGCGCCTCGCTCAGGACAAGCGCCCGCTCGTCGTGCTCCACGCAGTCGATGCCGTTGAAAGAGAAGACGACGACGTCGCAACTCTCATCATCGACGCCGCGCAGGTCCCGCGCGTCGCCGACGCGCAGGTCGGCATCGGGATTGCGCTCGCGGGCGAGCGCGAGCATCTCGGGGCTCGAGTCGATCCCGGTGTACGCAGCCGCGCCGGGACGAAGCAACCGGGTCGTGCGTCCGGCTCCGACGCCGAGATCAAGAACGCGGCGGCCCCCGATCGAGGACCACAAGAAGCCCACGGCGGCCTCCTCGCCCGGATCGGTCCACCCGTCGGTCCGGTACTGCCTTCTGACCGCAGGGGAGCCCCACGAGGCGCCGAGGGCAGATCTCACCGAGGGGGCCATGGGATCGTCCCAGCCTACGGTACGGTTCCGCCGCATGGCGTGCCTCGATCTGCGTGCGCGCGCGGCGCGGCTCGCCGCTTGGGCCGGAAGGAATCGCAGGCTCTCGGCCGTGCCTACCGCGGCCCTGGTGTTTGTCGCCGCGTTCGCCCTCTATACGACGACGCAGGGACCGCGCCTCCTGGGTTACGAGCCCGAGACGGCGGCTGTCGCGGAAGGTCTCGTGCGCACGGGTGACTTCAGGTTCCCCGCCGAGGGTCTCGCCGTCCCGGGTGAGGGCATACGGGGAAAGGACGGGAAGATCGTCGGCCGCGCGGGGCTGCCGCAGGAGCTGCTCGAAGCGCCGTTCGCCGCGCTCGGAGCAGCCGCGGCAACATTGCTGGCTGCGCTACCTGCCCCGGCGAGTGGGGAAGTGACTACGAGGCGCCGGCGGTCGCCAGTGCGCTCGCGACGCACGTGCGCACGATCTGCTCGGGTGCGACCGGGAAGAGGCCGGGCACGCCTGGCGCCAGCTGCCGAACGCCCACCCGGATGCGGGCCAGGTGCATCACTCCGAGCATCTGGGTCCACATGACGTTGGCCGTGTAGTCGGGATCCTCGACGGAGAAGGTGCCGGCGGCGCTGCCGCGCTCGAGTACCTGGGCGAGGTGTGCGAGGCACCCGGCCATGCCCTGGCCGAGCCTCAGCCAGACCGACTCGGAGACGATCTCGTGCAGCTCGCGGGCCGGCCGGCGCATGAGCGAGAGCGAGGAATCGAGGAAGGCCGGGTAGCGCTGGCAGTAGGCCGCGAAGGCCTGCGCGCAGCACTCGAGCTGTGTGGCCGGGTCGGAGCCCAGGTCGATCGCGGCGTCGAGGTCATGTTCGAGCTCGTCCAAGTAGTTCGTGACGGTGAGGACGAACAGCTCCTCCTTAGAGGAGAATTGCCGGTAGATGAGGCCCCGGGCGATCCCTACCGCCTTCGCGATCTCCTCGATGGGGGCGTCCTGCATCCCCTTCTCGTCGAAGAGGGCTCGCGTGGCGAGCACCAGCTCGCGCTCGCGGACACGCCGCGGAGGGGAGGTCTGAGAGGCGGCCATGACAGAAGCCTACTCCTTGGGAGAACGGTGAGTGGACATGAGGCTGACACGCGTTCTCAGAACGGCTAGGGTTACGCGATGCCTGAAAAGGGTGCGCCCCCCAAGGTTCCCGCGCTCCAACGCCGGGTGCTCAACGCGATCCGCTCGTTCACGTCGCCGCTGCTGCCGGACGACTACCTGGAGCTGATCAACCCGCTCTGGTCCACACGCGAGTTGCGCGGGCGCATCGAGCGCATCGAGATGGAGACCGAGGATGCGGCCACGGTGATCATCAAGCCGGGGTACGCGTGGGAGGGCCACGTGCCCGGCCAGTACCTCCGCGTCGGAATCGACATCGACGGCCGGCGCCACTGGCGCGCCTACTCGCTGACCTCCGACCCCGACCGTGAGGATGGCTGCATCTCGATCACGCCGAAGAACGTGAACGAGGGCACGGTCTCGCCGGTGCTCGTGAAGGGCAATCGCCTGGGGACCATTCTCGGTCTCGGCGGCGTCGAAGGCGAGTTCGTCCTGCCCGAAGAGGTCCCCGAGAAGCTCCTCTTCATCAGCGCGGGCAGCGGCATCACGCCGATCATGAGCATGCTGCGCTCCCTCGACTCCGACGGCAAGGTGAGGGACGCGGTCGTGCTTCATTCGGCGCACACCCGCGAGGACGTGATCTTCGGCGAGGACCTTCGCAGGCTCGACGCCAGCCATGAGGGCTTCCGCCTGCACGAGCAGTTGACCGCCGACATGGGTCGCCTCACGCCTCAAGCCCTCGACGAGGTCTGCCCTGACTGGCGCGAGCGTGAG
>JBBPXY010000067.1:0-48699 GCA_038200435.1 Solirubrobacterales bacterium | reverse complement strand
AGCGGCTCCCGGCGCCAGCGCACCTAGCGACACGGCGACGAAGATCAAGCCCCGACGGGCAGCTCGTCCTCGCCGCATCCGCCGAGCTTGACGGCGCTCTTAATGCCTGTCAACTAAAAGACAGGGTTACGACTTGGCCTTGGCCTTAGCCTTGGCCTTGGCCTTAGCCTTGGCCTTGCGTGCCGCCTTCGTGGCGCTGGCCGCTTCACGCAGGCGCTTGGCCTCGTCGCTCGCGGTGAGCGCGTCCTCCTTCTTGTCGAGCGCCTCCGACTTCTCGTCAAGGTGCTCGAGGCGGGCGCGCTTGGCGCGATCGTCGATCGCGTCCTGCTCGAGTTGCGCGGCCTTCTCGGTGGCGGCCTTGCGCTTGCGCTCCGCGTCGCCGGCTCGCTTGGCCTTCGCCTGGCGCTCCTTCTCGGCCTGCTCGCGCTGTGACTCCGCGCGGCGAGCGGCCTCCTGGCGCTGACGCTCCGCTTGGGCCTCGCGGTCGGCGAGCTTCTCGTCGGCCACCTCGGAGCGATTCTGGGCCTCGGCGCGCAGCTTGAGCGCACGCTCGCGCTCGTCGGCGGCGAGGCGGCGGCGATTGGCGTCCTCCTGCAGGACGTCGTCGTTCAGAACGAGGGCAGCGAGGCTCCGAACCGTGGCGTCGGCGCGGTCGAGCGAGATCTTGGCGGCGGGGGCGTTCTCCCCGAGCAGCCCGAGGGCGCCCTCCAGCGGCAGCTTGACGATCTTCAGATATCCGTCAACGACGGTCCCACTAAGCGACATCAGTTCTGCTCCTCGGGGTCGATGGCGTTGGCGCGCGCTTCGGCGCGGCGCGCCTCCTGCTCCAGGCGCACAGCGGTCTGAGCGTCGGCGAGCCGTTCGGTCTCCGCGCGCTGCTCGGCCTGCGTCGCGGCCTGTTCCCGGGCGCGCTTCTGCGTCCCGGCCAGAGTCTTGTCGTGCTCGGCCTTCTCGGCGGCCGTGCGCTGGGCGGCTTGGGTCTGCTGCTCGATCGACTCCTCGCGATCCGACGCGGCGATCTCGGTCTGCAGGCGCTCGCGTTCGATCTCGGTGTCGGTCTTCTCAGCTACGAGGCCGGCTTTGGCCTCGCGCTGGCGAGCCTGCTCCGCCTCGCGGCGAGCGTCAGCTTCGGCCTCGGACTGCGCCTGTTGCAAGCGGCCCTCGCGAGCGAGGTCGTCGTTGCCGGTGAGGGACCCGGCCGCTTCCTTGGCCTTACCGGCCAGCTTGCCTAGCGCACCGCCGGCTGTCTGCTCTTCAGCGTCAGGATTGGTCACGTCGAGGTACTCCTCATTCGAAGGTCACTACGGGCCTACCCCCGCTGCGACGTTGTCAAAGTGCCGGCGGTCACACAGGGTCGTGCCCGGCGAGCTCTCCGATCTACCGGGAGCTGCCCGCCAACAACAGGTCGGCGACCTGCTCCGGGTCGTCCCACATCGGCATGTGGCCGCAGCCGCGCAGAACCGCGCTGCGGGCTCGCGCGGGAAGGTGAGCGGGCCGCGCGACGAGCCGGTCGAACTCGGGCCAGCCCAGGGTGAGCGGCACCCGTATGCGCTCGAGCGCGCGAAACCGGTCGGAGCGCATGGCGTCGTTGGCGGCGTCGAACCCCGGCGCCTCGGCGTAACCGCGGACAAGTCGCGCCGCAGCCTCAGGATCGATCTTCTCCGGCCGCGCCACCGTGCCGATGAGGGCAACGCGGCGGCCGGCCTCGCTGGCCACCAGCGCTGGAATCACCGGCAGTGCGGCCCGGGCGATGCTGCGGGCCACGCCGCGCCGAGGCGCCAAGGGCTGGGGCCAGAGGCCTGCCGGCGCGATCGCCGTGACCGAGCGTGCCCGTTCACTCAAGCCCAGCTCGAGCGCGACCCAGCCGCCGAGCGAGTTGCCCGCCACGTGCGGGCGATCGATCTCGAGCTCGTCCATCAGGCCCGAGACTGCGTCGGCAAGCGCTGCGGGTGTCGCGTGGTCGCCCTCGGGGAGGGGCGGGGACCCGCCGAACCCGGGCATGTCGACCGCGATCACGTCTCGCTGTCTCGCCAGGCGATCCATCACGGGCTCCCAAACCTGCCGGTCGCCTCCGAGTGGATGCAGCAGGATGAGTGGGTCGCCGGCTCCCCGGCGGTCGAACGCGAGCGACATGGCCTGGGGTCTACAGGGCGGCGGCGACGCCGGCCGTGATGGCGGCTGATGCACCGGCCACCACCGCGGTCTTGCCGGGGGCGCCGTCGGGGAGGTCCGAAGACGCGACGAAGGTCGAGGCGATGTCGGCGCAATCGCCGGCGATGCTCGCGAACAGCCACGGATGTACAGGCTCGTCGGCCAGCAACGCGGCAATGCCGCCCGCGTGGAGGGCGATCTCACGCGCGCCCAGCGCGCGCGTGGGCACCGAGCCGCCACCTTTAGCGGCGGCGCCGAGCCACGACTTGGTCGTTCGCACCGGCGCAACGATCAGGGCCGCCCCGTAGATGATCCGGAAGGAAAGAACGGCGAGGGCAGCTTTGCGCGAGTTGGACATAGGTTGAAGATTACGGCCGGCGCTCGGCCCCGGATCACGCGAGAGTAGGCTTGCCCACGTGGATCTCAGCGGCCGCACCGTGCTCGTGACCGGTGCCAATCGTGGTATCGGCCGCGCCTTGGTCGAGCGGCTCTCGGCCGAGCCGCTGGCCCTCGTCCTCGCCGGCGTCCGGTCGGTCGAGCGGTTCGATCCCCCGGCGCTTCGGGCCGGGGGCCCCGAGATCCGGCCGGTGCGCGTGGACCTCTCCTCGCGGGAGCAGATCGACGCGAGCTGCGACGCGCTGCAAACCGAGCTCCGGACCGTCGACATCCTCATCAACAACGCCGGGCTCATGACGGGCGGCCTGCTCGAGGACCAGGACATGGAGGCGGCCTACGCCATGTTCCAGGTGAACCTGCTCGGAGTCGCCCACCTGACGCACCGCGTGCTCCCGGGAATGCTCGAGCGCCGCTCGGGCAAGATCGTCAACAACGCCTCGATCAGCGGCTACGCCTACTTCCCCGCCGCCACCACCTACGCGGCGTCGAAGGCCGGGGTGGTCGCGCTCACCGAGTCGCTGCGCCGCGAGCTCAAAGGCACGGGAGTCACGACCCTGCACCTCGTCACCCCGGGTGTCGACACCGACATGCTCGACGCGACCGAAGACGTGTACGGGCGCCACATGGACACCTCGAGCTGGGACAAGGTCTCGCCCGAGGTGTGGGCCGAGAAGGTCGTCGAAGCGATCAAGACCGACAAGCACGTGCTGAGCCCCGGGGGCAAGACGGGCTTTGCGAAGCTCGCCGCGCGCGGCCCCTCGTGGCTGCTCGACTCGGCCTCGGCGCGAATGTTCAGCCGCTCGCCGCGACGGTAGACGCCGTCGCTTCCTCGGCGAGGTGGATCTCGGTGCGTGAAGTGACGGTGCGGTGCGGCTTGGCCAGCAGCATCTGCACGTCGCCGATGCGGCTCTCGGCAAAGCCCCCCTCGCAGTAGCAGAGGTAGAGGGTCCACAGGCGCTGAAAGCCTTCGTCGTAGCCGAGGGCGGCCGCCCGCTCGGAGTGACGGTGGAAGCTCGAGCGCCAGCGGCGGAGGGTCTCGACGTAATGCGGGGTGATGTCCTCGAGGTCCACCGCCCGCATGTCGGTGCGCCGGGCGACCGAGCGCGAGATGACCTCGAGCGAGGGCAGGCAGCCGTTGGGGAAGATATAGGTGTTGATGAAACTCTTGCCGGCCTTCTCGACGTCGTAGGCGCGATCGTCGATCGTGATCGCCTGCAGCAGCATCAGCCCGTCGGGCTTGAGGAGATCGGAGCACTTCGCGAAGAAGGTGCCGAAGTGCTGCCAGCCGACGGCCTCGATCATCTCGATGGAGACGAGCTTGTCGTAGCGCCCGCGGAGGTCGCGGTAGTCGTCGAGCAGGACTGTGACGCGGTCAGACAGGCCGGCGCGCGCCACCGCCTGCGTTGCGTACGCGTGCTGCTCGCGCGAGATCGTCGTGGTCGTCACCCGGCATCCCGTGGTCGAGGCCGCATGGATGGCCATGCTCCCCCACCCGGTGCCGATCTCCATGAGGTGATCTTCAGGACCGAGCTCGAGCTTCTCGCAGACCCGGTCGAGCTTGGCGACCGACGCCTCTTCGAGCGTCATTCCGGGCCGCTCGAACAGAGCGCACGAGTACATCATCGTGGGGTCGAGCATGAGCTCGAACAGGTCGTTGCCCAAGTCGTAGTGCGCGGAGATGTCGCGCCGGCTGCGACGGCGCGTATTGCGCGCCACGAGCCCGACCGCCTGCTGGATCGGAGCGCGCACGGGTGCCACCGCGCGCCGCAGCCAGTCGAGGCCCTGCACGTTGCGCGCGGCGAGCCTCACGACCGCGGTGAGGTCGGGTGACTCCCACAGCCCGTCGCGGTAGGACTCCGCCAGGCCGCGGCTACCGCGCAAGAGGGCGCGCCAGGCGCCCGGCGAGCGCACCTGCACTGTGGCCGCCGGCGCGCCGGCGCCGTAGACGCGGCGCTTGCCGCCCTCGACGACCGTGAGCTGCCCGGTCGATATGCGCCGGAAGAAGGCCAGGACGATCAGCTTGGACAACCGCTCGGTCATGCGGAGCTCGCCTTCGGGTGGGGATGGACGCGCACGCCTCGCAGCTTCAGCTTCAGCGCGTGTGCGTAGATGAGCGCCAGCACGCGGCCGGTGGCCAGGGGGTAGCGCAAGGTCATGTCGGCCACGGAGCGGCGGGTGATCTTGCGGCGACGCAGCGAAAGGGTGGCGTCGAAGGCCACGCTGCCGGCGCGGTGGCTCTCGATGTGCACCGAGAGGGTCGGTCCGGGCGGCGCTACGTGCCACTCGTACTGATGGTCCATCCCCATGAACGGGGAGACGTGCAACACCTTCGCGGATGACCCCTTCAACACGTTCCCCGTTGTCTCTACACGAGGGAGCACGTAGGCGTGGCGCCCGCCCCACGGGGTGTTGGTGACCTCGGCGACGATCGCGTCCAGCCGGGTGCCGGCCGCGTCGAAGCAGTAGTAGAACGACACCGGGTTGAAGCAATGCCCGAACGACCGCAGGTGGGTGAGGATCCGGATCGGCCCGTCGGGTCGCGTGCCGGTGCGCTCGGCGACGAGGTCGCGGACGGCTTCGGAGAGCGAGGACGCCGGATCGCCGAGGTAGTCCTCGCGGCGGAAGCGCAGCGCCCCGGGGCGGCGGGAGACGAGGCGGCCGCCGAGCAGCTCGGGCAGCTCGTCGAGGTCGACGTAGGCCAGCGCCACGTCGTGGGTGAAGTCGTCCGGGGCCTCCGTGAAGCGGCGGTGGCGCACGCTGCCTTCGTAGATCGCGCTCGCACTCATGTCATCCGCGCCCCGAACCGCTCGGCCACGCGCACTCCGCTGGCCACGCCGTCCTCGTGGAAGCCCCACTTCCAGTAGGCCCCGCAGAAG
Organism: Solirubrobacterales bacterium; assembly: GCA_038200435.1. Taxonomy (GTDB): domain Bacteria; phylum Actinomycetota; class Thermoleophilia; order Solirubrobacterales; family Solirubrobacteraceae; genus JBBPXY01. The sequence continues at coordinate 43,276 of JBBPXY010000067.1, read as the reverse complement.
TGCGTCCGGTTGACCCCGCTGATCTCCGAGTGCCGCGCCTGGGTCTCCTCCCCGCCCGCGGTGTAGACCGGATGGGCGTAGGAGATCGTGCGGATCACCTTTGCGGGATCGATCTCGCCGGTGCGGTTGAGCGTGACGCAGAACTCGCGGTCGGCCGACAGGTTCTGAAGGCGGTTCATGTGGTAGGTCACGGTGGTCTGCGGGGAGGGCACGTCGAGCAGGTGGTAGTTCCAGCTTGCCCACGCTCGGCGCCGGCGGGGGAGCAGGCTCCGGTCGGTGTGCAGCACCGCCTCGTTGGCCTGGTAGGGGATCGCGCCGAGCAGTTCATGCTCGCGATCGCTCGCGTCGGAGAGCAGGGCGAGCGCCTGATCGGAGTGGGTGGCAACGACCACCTCGTCGAAGCGCTCGGGCTCTTCCCCCCGGGCAGTGAGCAGCACATGATCGTCGTGCCGGGCGATCGCCTGCACGGGGGCGCTGAGCCGCAGGCGGTCGCGCCACGGCTCGACGAGGGTTTCGACGTAGCGAGCCGAGCCGCCCTTCACCGTGCGCCACTGCGGGCGGTCGCGCAGGCTGAGCATCCCGTGGTTGTCGAAGAACTCGGCCAGGAAGCGCACGGGGAACGTCCACATCTGCGCGGGATCGGCCGACCACACGGCGGAGGCCTGCGGCACGATGACGCGCTCGACGAAGGGCCGCGAGAACTTCTGCTCCTCGAGCCAGTGGCCGAGTGACGGGCCGGGCCCAGCGCTGCTCAGTAGCTCACGCACGGAGCGCTGGAAGCGCAGCACGTCCGCGATCATGCGCTGGAACCACGGCGTCGCGAGATGCGAGCGCTTCGCGTAGAGCCCGTTCGCCGACGTGCTCGCGTACTCGAAGTCGCCCTGCTCGTCGCTGACCGCGAACGACATGTCCGACGGCTGCCCCTCGACGCCGATGCGGCGCAGGAGCCGTTCGAAGTTCGGGTAGTTGCGGTCGTTGTAGACGATGAAGCCGGTGTCGACGTGGTGGGTCTCGTGCTCGGTGTCGACCCGCACCGTGTTGGTGTGACCGCCCGCGTAGTCGCCTGCCTCGAACACCGTGACCTCATGGTCGCGGTGCAGCAGGTGCGCAACGGTGAGGCCGGAGACACCGGCGCCGACGATGGCGATCTTCATCGCTGACGGGGTTGGCGAGGGTCGGACATCTCAGAGCATTGCGTGCCGGGAGCGTGGCGCGGATCATCTGCGCACCCGGCCTGGCATCATCGCGGCAATGTCCGGCGAGCGACGGGAGCGCGTAGGAGTACCGCGCGACAAGGAGGACGACTACACGCGCGATGCCGCCACGCGGCGGCAGGAGTTCGTCCGCGAGCAGACAGGTAGCTCGCTCGAGCACGTCTCGAACTACTCCTTCGATCCGGCGACGCTGACCGGCAACGTCGAGCAGTTCGTCGGCGTGGCCCAGGTGCCGATCGGCCTGGCCGGTCCGCTGCTGGTCGACGGCGAGCACGCCCAGGGTGAGTTCTACGTCCCCATGGCCACGGCGGAGGGCACGCTCGTCGCCTCCTACAACCGCGGCATGCGGCTGCTTCACGAGGCAGGCGGGGTGAAGACCACCATCGTCGAGGACCACATGCAGCGCGCGCCCGCGTTCCTCTTCGCCAGCGCGCGCGAGGCGCGCACGTTCGGCGAATGGCTCCACGAGCACTTCGACGAGATCAAGGAGGTCGCTGAGAGCACGACCAAGTCGGGGAAGCTCAAGGAGATCGAGCAGTACTCAGCCGGGCGCATCCGCTACACGCGCTTCAACTACTCGACGGGCGACGCGGCCGGCCAGAACCTCACGGGCAAGGCGACCTACGCGGCGTGCAAGTGGATCTCCGAGCACCACCCGGCCATCGAGCAGTACTTCCTCGAATCGAACTTTGCCACCGACAAGAAGTCCTCGCAGGTGAACATGCTGCGCACGCGCGGCAAGCGGGTGATCGCCGAGGCGACGATCCCCAACGAGCTCTTCCACAACATCATGCGCTCGGACTCGAAGCTCATGTACCGCGCGCGCCAGGTGTCGAACCTCGGCGGGTTCATGTCGGGCGTGAACAACAACGGCGCGCATTCCGCCAACGGCATCACGGCCATGTTCATCGCGACGGGACAGGACGCGGCCAACGTCGCGGAGTCCTCGGCCGCCTTCGTCTACGCCGAGTTGCGCGAGAACGACGACTACTACTACTCGGTGACGATCCCGTCGCTCATCGTCGGCACCTACGGCGGTGGCACGGGACTAGCCACCCAGCGCGAGTGCCTCGAGATGCTCGACTGCTACGGCACCGACAAGGTCCGCAAGTTCACCGAGATCGTGGCGGCGACGGTGCTGTGCGGGGAGCTGTCACTCGGCTCGGCGATCGTCGCGGAGGAGTGGGTCGAGGCGCATGACTTGTACGGGCGCAATCGGCCTTGAGCCTCAGCCGAACAGCGGCAACCGCCGGCGCCTAGCCAGCGCGTCCATCCCTCGCTGGATGCTCGCGCGGACCTCCTCGTACTTCGCCTCGACGTAGTCGTCGTCCTCGGCCCGGGCCGGGTCGCGGTCCAGCTCGATCGGGTCCAGGAACGTCGTGCGGATCTTCGTCGGGAGCGGAATCTCAGGAAGCATCGCTGGAGCGATGCCCCACGGTGCGCTGATCGCGATGGGGAACATCTTCAGCCGCGCGATCTTGTCGAGGCGCAGTGCGCGTGCGATGCCCTCACCCGTCAGGAGCACCGGCATGGAATCCGCTCCACCCACCGTCGCGATCGGGACGATCGGCACCCCGGAGCGGATGGCCAGCTTGATGAACCCGGTGCGGCCGCCGAGGATCGCCTTGTCCCGATCGGTCCAGGAGCGCAGCGAATCAACCTCGCCCCCGGGCCACAGGGCAACATCGTGGCCCGCGGCAAGAGCGGCAGTAATCGAGTCGGGCGCGGCGGGGAGCACACCCATCTTCCGGAAGAAGTTGCCCACCAGCGGAGCGGCCATGAGCGCATCGTGCGCGGTGCCGTGCAGCACTCGCTCGGAGCCGAACCGGCGCCACCACTGGGCGCCGATCGTCCATGCGTCCCACACGAACGGCGCGCCGGAATGGATGCCGATGAAGAGCGCAGGCGGTTCGGGGATGCGATCCCACCCCTCCATCTCCATACGGAACCAGTAGTCCATCAGCGAGTTCCAGAAGTACTTCTGGGCTTCCATCGCGTTCGCGTCGGGCCCTTCGAGAGACCACTCGCCGGCGCGCTCTGCGACGGCGCCGGACAGCCCGCCGGCAGCCTGCTCGCGTTTGGCGTCCATCCTCTTCGCGGCCTGCTTCGCGTGCGTGTCGGCCTGCTTGCGCCGTGCCTTGCTGCGGCCGTTGCCGTTGGCGCTCGCGGTCTTCTTCGCCTTGCTCTTGTTCTTTGCTGCAGCCGTAGTGGCCATCCCGTCTCCTCACCCCGTCTACGTGGTTACCCCTACCGATGGCCCTACCCCGGGCCTCGCGGTACGACACTCCTGGGAAGGAGGGACCGGCCGCTCAGCGCGCGCTGATCACCAAGTGGTCGCGCCCGCGCGGCAGCACCAACACCAGGTTGCGCGAGCGGCGCAGTACGCGGATGCGCTTGCCGTTGACGCTCGCCGACACCCTGCGTGGCCAGTGGCCGCGCAGCACGAGGCGCAGGCGCCAGCCCGTGGTCACGTCGCCGGTGAGTCGCCGCTTGGTCGAGAGCCGCATCCGCGGCACGTCGAGGCGCACGCCCTTCGCGCCCGAGATCTTCACGACGAAGCCGTTCGCCGGTCGCGCGAGCGGACCCGGAGTGGACTTCCACGCCTGGCCCGTCATCGCGTAGGGGCCCGTCTGATCGGTCTGGGGGGCGCCTGCTTCGGGCACCAGCGTGTGGCCGCGCTCCGGGATCGCCAACGAGCGCCCGTCGAAGTGCGCGATGCCCTTCACGTCACTCTCATTCACAAGATCGAGGTCGGACATCCAGTAGGCCTGGGCGAAGTCGAAGTCGAACGGGACTCCGTCGGACTGCACGCGCTCGATCGCGCGCTCGAACGTGCGCGAGCGGATGTAGGTCACATGTGCCGGGTTCGGATCCATGACAAAGCGGTGCTCGTAGCGGGCCCCCTCGGCCCACTGGTCCTGTATCGGCGGCCCGTAGTGCTCTTGATGGGGGAAGAGGTAGAAGCGGTAGCGGTACCCGAGTGCCCGGATCGCCTGCACCTGGCGCACGACGCCGCTGACCGGCACGAGCTCGTCGGCCGCACCGTGGTAGATCGCCAGGGGGATCTCCCGGATGTTGGGCAGGAGGGGTGTAGTCAGCTCAGCCCGCGGGTCGCTGCCGTTGGCCTCCGTGTAGCAGGGCTTCACGTCCGCCCCGGGGATCGTGTAGTTGTCGCAGGTCGCGAAGTCAGCACCTGTGTACGCCCCCTGCGTCGGGGGGGCCGACGCGGGCAGGCCGGCGGCGAAGCGATCGGGATAGAGGATCGGCAGCAGGTAGGAGGCCCAGCCGCCCATCGAATGCCCGGCGATGTAGGTACGCCGGCGATCGACGCTGAAGGTGCGATGGACGTCGGCCCACACCTCCCGCCAGTCCACGTGGCCCTTCCCCACGTACCACCGGGAAGTGCCGCGCCCGCGCGGGGAGACGACGATCGAGTTGACGTCCTCGCCGAGGTCCTTGAACACCCGCGGGATCACGGCCGCCGCGATGTGGGCGGTGCCGCCGCGGAAGTGGAACCAGAACTGCAGCGGTGACTGCTGCGACGGGCGGTAGCTCTTCGGCAGGTAGACGCCGTAGTGCTGAAGCGTGCCCTCGAGCTCCTTCTCCTGCGAGATGCGGGCCGTCGAGCGGAAGAGCCGGTCGTGGTATCCGGGTCCGGGCTGGTAGCGCTGGTTGGTTCCGCGCGCGAGCGAGCCAAGATCGGCGCGGGCGAAGAAGGGATCGACCGTGCCCTGCACGAGCGTCAGGCCCTGCGAGCGATCCCACCAGTCCCGCGAGGGCTCGTGGGTGCGGAATGCGACGTTGGCCACGTTGGGCGCGATCGGGAGGCTCTTCAGCTGCGCCTTGCTGCCATCGGGCAGGCCGGAGGCGACCGCCACTCCGACTTGCGCGGGCAGAGTGGTGGCGCCGATGCGCCGCGGGATGCGCGCCTCGACCGCGTTGGCGTAGCCACGCGAGTCGGTCGCGACGGACCCGCTCGGGAGCGCAGCGATCTTGCCGGTGCGCAGGTCGGCGTACCACCCGCGGTTGCCCGTCAGCAGCAGCGCCACCTCGGCCGTCGAGGTGTGCAAACCAGAGTTGAACGGGATCGTCCGCGCCACTGACCCGGGGGCGGTGTCGAGCAGCACGAGGAGCGCGGTGCTGTGCGACGTGCTCATGGTGGTCGTGCGCGCGAGCAACCACAGGTTGCGCGCCGTGTCGGACCCGACGCGCACCTCGGATAGATCGGCTTCGGTCTCGAGTGGGTCGTCGCCGTAGTGCGTCTCGGAGGAGATCGGGCCCGTGGGGATGCCGAACTCGCCGGGGACGTACTGCAGCGCCGGATCCAGCCGGTAGGTCTCGGGGTAGGTCTTGGCGAGCGGATCGAACAGGGCGAGCTTCGCGACGTCCTGGCCGTTGTCGGGGCCGTACGCGTCGAAGATGTGGTCCTGGTAGACGAGCTCTCCGGAGGAGAGGACGCTCGAGCCGCCGAAGCCGGTGGCGTGCCCGCGCCAGTCGCCGGTGCGCCCGTCGACCCGGCGGACCGGGTCGCGCGAGGGCGCGAGCCCCTGGTAGGTGCCACCACCCGCCGGCACCTCCGGGGAGGAGAGCACGGGGAGGCTGATCCCCGCCTGCGCAGCTGCAGGCGCAGCACAAGCCACGGCCAACACCGCAGCCATCACCCCTCTGCGCACGCCCCCCCGCTCCACGTTGTGGAGCATAGAGGTACGCCTACAGCTTTGCGCAGGCGGCCTCGGCCTGCTGGCGCGCCGCCCCGGTGGGGGCCTTCTGCGCGAAGGCAAGGCACTGCTTGCGAAGCCTCGCCTTCAGCCCGCTCGCGTCCTGCGTCCTGATCGCCTTGCAGGCGGCCTCCCCGCTCTGCCGCGCAGGCCCGGCGGGCACCTTCTTCAGCGCCTCGAGGCACTTTGCCTCCACGCCCTTGACGATCTCCGAGCTCGTACCGCCGGGCGTCGAGGCGCTCGGCGTGGAGGTGCTCGGCGTGGAGGTGCTCGGCGTCGAGGTGCTGGATGAGGGCGAGCTCGCGGGCTGGCTCGTCGTGTCGCTCTTCGAACTGCTGCCGCAGCCGGCGATCAGAACTGCGACGGTGAACATCGCGCCCAGGTGGCCGGACAGAGACTTCGCGGACATCGTTCCCCCTCGTGAGCAAGCGCCGCTCGCGCGAGCGACGAGCCTGAAGGCCGACCCTACGCCGTCCCGCTGGGACGGTCAAGCCGGCCCGCGGAGACTTAGATTCCGGCGGCGCGAACGTCGGCGCGCAGGCGCCGGACCGAACGTGCTTCGGACGACTTCGCGGCGGCGACCCACCGGACCCGGCCGCCGCGCACTCCGTACACGAAGCGCGTGCCGCCGTGGGCCGGCGAGGCCAGAACACCGCCGCCAACACTCACGGTCCGCCCGCTCAGGGCCCCCGCCGAGCTGCCGGGAGCGACGCCCGCCGCGCGGTCGCCGCTCGCGGTGCTGGCCACGAAGGCCGTATGGCCGCGCGAGTCAAAGACGGTGGCGGCGCGACCCCCGCCCTTGACGCAGTAGCGGAAGGAGCGCCCCGGACGAGTGGAGGGCTGGCCGGCGCTGAGCAGCAGAGCCCGCACGTTCGAGCCGAGCCGCAGGCCACGACCGAGGCCCGAAGTGCCGAAGCTCTCACGGGCAGGGCGGCAGTGTGTCGTGGGCACCCCGAACGCGCGCTCCCAGGTCTCCAGGTAGGCCTCGGAGCCCGTGAACATGTCCTTCATCATGGCCCGGCCGCCGAGGATCTGCAGCTCCTGCAGCCAGTCGGCGTACTGCCCGTAGCTGGAGAGCCCCTGGGTGTTCAGGTCGAACACGCGCTGGCCCCAGCGTTCCTTGTCGAACTTGACCTGGCCCGTGTGGGAGCGGAACGGGTACTTCACCGGATGCGCGTTCGTCGCGTTGCTCTGATGTGCGAGACCGTTGATGTCGGAGCCGTACCCGAACCCGAACTTGAACTTGGGGCTGCGCAGCTTGCGGTCTTCGCGCCACTGCGAGACGAACGCCTCCGGGCTCGAACCCGCGATCGGGTTGACGAACCCGCCCGTGCGATAGATGCGCGGGTATTGCTCGGGCGAGGACCAGTTGTGCGGGGAGACCACGCCGGAGTAGCGGCGCTTCTCGATCAAGCTAAGCGCCCTGTCGCCCGTCTTCACGTCCATGTGGTCGATCTCGATGATGAAGTGGCGATCCATCATGCGGTTGAGGACGTACTCGCCGAGCGAGGTCAGACCCTGCTGGTTGCAGTGCGGTGCCGGGGGATAGACCGGCACTGCGTCGTTCGGCAGCAAGGCGCGCATGGGCGTCGCGCCGAGCTTCGGGAAGCCGCCCGTCTCCGGCGTGAGCTGCTGAGAGTCGTGCGCCGGACCGGTGCAGGTCTTGATGTTCCAGAAGTGACCCGTCTTGAGATGGTTGCCGCCGTTGATCAGCGTGCCCGTAGCGCCTCCGTCCATCTTCGTGCCGCCGAACGCGTTGTCGAACTTGTGCACGGGATAGAACGAGGAGACCCCGAGCTTCCGCACCTCGCTCAGACCGGCGTCCACTTGCGCGCGACTGCATTCCGAGACGTGGTTGTGCTCGCCGCAATGGAAGATCCGGGACACCTCCACACCCTCGACCACCGCGAGCTTGCCCTGGTTGACGACCGCGCGGGCCTGGAACGGGTTGGTCACGATCCGCAGCCAGCCCTTGCCCGGGCCGCCGGATTGCGCGTCGACGTAGTTCTCGAGTGCCTTCAGGTCGCGGGCCTGGATGTGCACGCTCGCCATGTCGTCACACGGGTTGTGCTTCTTGGGGATGATGTCGCAGAGCGCTTCGTTGTCGACGAGGTCGGTCACCATCACGCGCAGACCGGCCAGCCAGGCGCGCTTGAGCCCCGTGTAATAGGTGCCCTCGTAGCTCAGCTTGGACGGGCCGGGCCAGTCGCGGAACGTCGGCCAGCCGACGGTGTCGTGGGGGTGGACGGGCTCCCCGTAGTCGACGAAGTTCTGTACGGGAGCCGCGGAGCCCTTCGGCCCCTGGATGCTCGCGCAGTCGGGCAGCGCGAAGGTGACGCCGAAGGGCGCCCAGGGCCGGCCGCAGTGAAAGTCGCCGCCGATGAACTCGAACGCCGTGAGATGCGTGTGCGCGTCGATCGTGCCGAGCACCTCCGAGGAGGAGCTGGCACCGCGGAAGGCCTTCCCGTGCGCGTTCACCTGCGCCTCGGGCGGCACCGTGCAACCGCGGGCCCTGTCCGCGGCGAAGTGCTGGTGACCGAGGGCGTTGTCCGGACGCGCAAGCACGAGGCGGCGCCCCTTCCCGAGTGTGAGCCGGCGGCCGTCGGAGACCGAGGTGAGCACGAAGAGGCCGCGGCGCGAGCCGGTGACACGCCAGATCGTCGCGGTCGCGGGGGCCGAAGCGGGGCTCACCGCGCCCTGGGCGTCGACGCCGACGAACGTCTTGTCCGGGCCGATCAGCAGGTAGCGGCCGAGCGCCGTCGGCTTGAACCTCAGCGGGAAGGCGCCGCGCGATGTGGAGTTGGCCGTGTAGCCGGTGCCGGAGCGCGATGTGTAGCGCTTGGACACCGCGGAGCGAAGGCCGAAGCAGCCGTTGTAGAGCGCGTACGGGTTGCCCGCCGCACGCGAGGTGCGGGCCTGCGCCGGGGCGGGTGAGAGGGCGACGAGCAGCAGCGCCGCGAGTAGCGGAGCCAACAGCGTTTGAGTGCTCCTCCCGCGCGCGTTCATCCTTGTCGGAGAGTGAAGCACGCTTGGCGGGCTTCATGCGCTGCCCGCCTGCCGCCGCTAGGTTTGAGGCCGCATGACTCCTCCCCCGCTCTGTCCCTCCTGCGGCCAGCCCGCGAGCACCGCATTGGCCGGGCCCGAGCACGGCTGGGAGTGCCGCAACGAAGGCTGTGCGGAGTTCGGGCAGCCCGTCCGGGCCGACGAGCCCGAGCGTCCCGAGCCGCCCGGCCCGGAGTAGTCTCGGGCCGGGTGACGACTGCGCAGGCCATGGGCGATGCCCTCACCGAGCGCCTCGAGCGCCAGAGTGTCACCTTCTCGCGCGTGCAGTAACGACCCGCAACATCGCGTACGGAGCTGTGTTCGTGCTCCTAGGAGCAGCACCTCTCCCGTCCTCTCATCCTCTTCGCTCGTCCTACCTCCGTGCCGACTGCGCGTCGGCTGCTGACCGTCGCCCTTGCGATGATGCTCGTCGTGCTCGCCGCGAGCGGCGACGCGCGCGCAGCCGACACCGGCCTCAGCAGTCATGCCGTCTACCACGACGGCCCGACCGGCCGTCTGCTCATCGGCGGGCACTGGAGCTACCGGATGGATCCTGACGATCAGGGGCTGGGTGCTCACTACGAGCGCGACGCCGGCTCGGCCGGCTGGGCTCCCGTGGGGATCCCCTTCAACTGGAACGCGAAGGACAACACGTACGACGCCCCGTCGATCGGCTGGTTCAGGGCGAAGTTCACGGCGCCGAGCACGGGGCGCTGGAACGTGCGCTTCGAATCCGTCACCGGTCGGGCATCCGTATGGCTGAACGGCCGGTTCATCGGTTCACACGACGGCGCTTACCTGCCGTTCGAGCTGCGAGCGCTCTCCTTGCGCAAGGGGAGCAATCAGCTGACCGTGCGCGTCGACACGCACCACACTTCGCGCGACCTGACCTTCTGGAACGCCGACCCCGTGACGGGCCGGCCGCGCTACGGATGGTGGAACTTCGGCGGTATCTCCCGCGAGGTCTACCTGCGCCACCTGGACCACCTGGACATCTCTCAGATCGCTGCGGTGCCCACCGTGCGATGCGCCCCGGCTTGTACGGCCTCGCTGCGCGTCACCGCGACGCTCAAGTCGCTGACCTCGCGCCGCTGGCGAGCCTGGATCAAGGTACGCGTCGGCAAGCGCCTCATCACGTTCCACCCGCGTCAACTCGGCGCCGGACGCAGCGTGACGCTCTCGACGACGCTGCCGATGCCCAACCCGCGGTTGTGGAGCCCCGAGCACCCGTCGCTGTATCCCGTCCGCACGCGCGCCTACGTCGACGACCGCGCGACGAAGGGCCAACCCGTCGCGGGTGTCGACCTCAACGTGGGCCTTCGCACGCTCCGGCGCAATAGCGCCGGCCGCCTGTTCCTCAACGACAAGCCCCTTCTGCTGCACGGGGCGAGCCACCACGAGGACACGCGCAACGCCGGCTCGGCGTGGGGCACGTCGCAGTGGAACACGGTCGCGAACGACTACCTCGCGCTGCACGCGAACGTCGTGCGCTCCCACTACCCGCTGCATCCTGCGTTCCTCGAGCTCTGCGACCGCCTCGGGCTACTCGTTTGGGACGAAGTGCCGGTCTACCAGACACCCAACTCCACTTGGAATAACCCCGCGCGAATCAGGCAAGGCATCTCGTGGGATCGCGCGATGGTCGAGCGCGACCACAACCACGCTTCGGTCTTCACCTACGCGGTCTCCAATGAGCTCAACGCCGACATCACGGCCGGGCAGGCGGCGTACCTGGATGGCGCGGTGACGGCGATCCGGGCGGCCGACCCCACGCGCTTCGTCGCGATCGACCGCTACTCCGACGGTCGCTACCGGTCGTTCCCGGTCCTCAAGCGGTTCGACCTGCACGGCATCAACGACTACTTCGGCTGGTACGGCGGCACGACTGCGCAGTCCGGATCGTTCTTGGACAAGTACCACGCCACCTTTCCTGCCCAGGCCATCGCGATCACCGAGGTCGGCGCCGAGGCCAACCGCAGCGGAGACGTCACGCAGAAGGGCACCTACGAGTTCCAGCAGCAGTATCTGCACGACCAGCTGGCGATATTCGCCCAACGCCCCTACATCGCGGGCGCAATGATTTGGGCGTTGCGCGACTTCCGCGTGCAACCGGGGTGGGCCGGCGGCAACCCGAAACCGACGCCGCCCTGGAACATGAAGGGGCTCATCGACCGCTTCACCGGGCCCAAGCCCGCCTTCCAAACCGTGAGCGATGTGTACGCGGGCATCAGGGACGGCGTGTGGCCGGCCGGCCTCGCCGCCACCGCTCCGGTGGCGAAGAGTGCGTCGCGTCTGAGCCCGAACAGCCCGGCGTTCGGTCCGAGTCCTTAGGGCAGAGGGCCTAGGGGAGCGCCGCGACGAAGGCGCTCATCTTCGCCGCGGCGTCGCCGGTCAGGACGGGGCCGTGCCCGAAGCCGACCACCGACGGCTCGAGCCGCGCGAGCTTGCGCTCGGATTCGCGGTTCTGCGCCGGGTCGGGTGTGAACGCCGCCGGGGGCTGACGCAGCCCCGGCACCGTGGTGAGGACGTGCATGTTGAAGAAGACGTCGCCGCAGATCAGCACGCGATCGGATTCGCGCCAGTACGAGACGTGTCCGGGGGAATGGCCCGGGGTGTCGAGGACGGTGAAGCCGGCCGCCACCTCGTCGCCCTCGCGCAGGTCACGGGCCACCGGCACCGCCGGGAACTTGCCCATCGCGTCTGCCACCTGAGCGAGCCCCGGCCTCTCGAAGGCCGGCTTCTTGACTCCCTTGCCGGTCTCGGTGGCCTCACGATCGGCCGCGCCGACCCAGACCGGCACCCCGAGCTCATCCGCGATTCGCCGCGCCGAGCCCGCATGGTCGACGTGGGCGTGGGTGAACGCGATCGCTTCCACAGAGCGGCCGCCGAGCGCCGCAAGGATCTTCTTGGCCGAGGCGCTTACACCGGTGTCCACCAGGACGTTGCCGATCAGGTAGACGTTGATCCCGTTGCGCGGCATCAACGGCAGGTGAAACACATCAGGAGCGATCTGCTGCATGTCTCGACCCCTACTGCACGGGCGCCGCGACGGGCGCCTCGCTGCTCGAGCCGTTCGACTCCGCCATCGCCTCCCGCGACTCCTCCTGCTTCGGGGCTTCCTTCTGCACGGCCTCGGGCTGGGGCTTGATCAGCGGCCCGTCGCCTGACGGGTCGGCGACGCCCTCCTCGACCCACTTGTAGCGGCCTTCCAGCACCTTCTGCGCAGCCTTGTAGTTGGCGTCGTCGTTGTTGGCCCACAGCTGGGCGAACAGCGTGTCGACCCGGCGGCGCGCCTGCTGGCAGAACAGGTCGGCCAGCTCGATCGCCTGCTCGCCGCGCTGAGGATGCTCGCCCTGGATCGTCTGGGCGTAGACCACCGCCGACGCGATCGCGAACAGCTCGGCGCCGATGTCGACGATGCGGCCGAGGAACGTCTGCTTGTACTCCAGCTTCGCCTGCCAGCGGCCCATCCCGTAGAACGTCGCCCGAGCCTGTTTGCGAGCGGAGCGCTCGACGAAGCGCAGGTGCCCGGCGAGGGGACCGAACTCGTCGTAGGAGCCCGGGCGCTGCCCTTGTCCCACCACGAGCTGCGGCAGCCACTTGGAGTAGAAAGCGCCCGCCTTCAGAGCCGAGTTGGCCTTGGCCTTGAGATCGGTCTCGTCGTCGAGGATGTCGCCCGCCACCGACAGGTGCTGGTCGACGGCCTCGCGCGCGATCAGCAGGTGCATGATCTCGGTTGATCCCTCGAAGATGCGGTTGATGCGCATGTCGCGCAGCGCCTGCTCGACCGGCACGGGCTTCTCACCGCGCGCGTTCAGCGACTCCGCGGTCTCGTAGCCGCGGCCGCCGCGCACCTGCATGAGCTCATCGACGACCGTCCAGCCCATCTCCGAGCCGAGCAGCTTCGCGAGCGCGGCCTCGATGCGGATGTCGTTCTTCTTGTCGTCGGCGAGACGGCTCGCGACGTCGAGCATCGCCTCGAGCCCAAAGGCGGTGGCGGCAATGTAGGCGACCTTCTGGGCCACTGCGTCGTGCTGGCCGACCGGGCGGCCCCACTGGATGCGTTCCGTCGCCCACTCGCGCGCGATCTTCGTCGACCACTTGCTCACGCCGACGCAGATCGCGGGCAGCGCGAGGCGGCCCGTGTTGAGGGTCGACAGGGCGATCTTCAGCCCGATGCCCTCCTTCCCGATCAGATTCTCCTTCGGAACGAAGACATCTTCGAGCAGCGTCACCGAGTTCTCGATGCCGCGCAGGCCCATGAACTGGTTGCGGTGCTCGACCGTCACACCCTCGGTGTCGTACGGGAGGATGAACGCGCTGATACCGCCCTCGTGCCCGTCGGATTTGGGCACCTGCGCCATCACGATGACGACGTCGGCGATGGCGCCGTTGGTCGCCCACAGCTTGCGGCCGCTGATCGAGTATCCCGAGCCGTCGGCGGTGGGAGTGGCGGTGGTGGCCACACGCGCGGGGTCCGAGCCGACGTCGGGCTCGGTGAGGAGGAATGCACTCACGTGCGTGCGCGCGACCTTGGGGAGCCATTCGCGCTTCTGCTCCTCGGAGCCGAACATGCGCAGAGGCTCGGCGAGGCCGATCGACTGGTGGGCCGAGAGCAGCGTCGAGATCGACGCGTGCCACACGCCGGTGAGCGCCAGCGCGCGGTTGTAGTACACCTGCGAGAGCCCCAGGCCGCCGTATTCCTCGTAGACCTTCATGCCCATCGCGCCGATCTCCTTGAGGCCTTCGATGACCTCGTCGGGGATCTTCGCGTCGCGCTCGATGACGGCCGGATCGACCTTCTCCTCGAGAAACTGCTGAAGGGTCTTGAGGAAGCGCTCGCCCTTCTCGACCGCGGCGGTGTCGAGCTTGGGCTGGGGGTGGATCAGATCGAGCCGGAAGTTGCCCAGGAAGAGCTCCTTGCCGAAGGAAGGAAGCTTCCACTCCGACTCACGCGCGGCCTCGGCGACCTGGCGCGCATCCTTCTCACTGACTTGGGCGGGCATGAAGGGCTCCTCGGGGTGTGGGCAACTTGGGGGCGCCGTGTGGGCGCCACGAACTCGGAGCGTACCCAGCCGGGTCGCTCTCGACGCCTTGGAGCTAGGCCGTCGGCGCGCCTACTATCCGCCGCACCAAGTCCTCATACCCGCGAGCGATCTGCTCGATGGGCATCTCTCGAGCCTGGCGTAGGTATGAGTGGAGCTCCGCGCCCAGCGGAGCGAGCAGCGCCTCGGCGGTGTAGTCCGCGTCGAGGCCGGGCGCGGCCGCGCGCAGCAGCATGGCCACGTGCGTGCGGTAGAACGCGTAAACGCGATGGTCGAAGCGGACCCAGCGTCCGCTCGTTTCGGCGGCCAGCAGGATCTCGCCGTGAGTTTCGAGTTCGTCGATCACCCCGCGGCCGAACGCGATCAACCGGTCCAACGGCGGGGCGCCGGGGCCGAGGGGCGGCTCACCACGGATCAGCGCCTCCTGGAACTCGCGCTCGTGCGTGTCGAGCAGAGCGTGCACCAGGCCCGCGCGGTCGCCGAAGCGGCGGAAGACGGTGCCCTTGCCTACCCCCGCCTCGCCGGCAATCGCCTCCATGGAGACGGCGGCGACGCCGCGCTCGGCGAAGAGCCGCTCGGCCGCCGCCACGATGCGCCGGCGGTTGCGCGCGGCGTCCGCCCGCTCGCATGGAGCGCTGGTGAGCGGAAGCGGCCGAGGGCCGTGCAGCATCGTCAATTCGTGCGGTTCCACCTCTTCAGTATGACAAGCGGACCGAGGTCCGGATAGTTGCTACAGTGCTCTCGAGCAACCGGACCACAGTCCGGTTCACGTATATAGACCCAAGGGAGACCTCATGTCCGCAGTAACCGAGCAGCAGATCCCCAGCGGCACCTGGACCCTCGATCCGATCCACTCGAGCGCGAGCTTTGCCGTGAAGCACATGGTCGTCTCGACCTTCCGCGGCCGCTTCGAGAACTTCGACGCCAAGCTCGACGTTGCCGAGGACGGCTCGGCCACTCTTACCGGGACGGTCGACGCGGACTCCATCGTCGTCAAGGACCCGAACCTCGCCGGCCATCTCAAGGCGCCGGACTTCTTCGACGTGGAGCGTCATCCCGAGCTTCGCTTCGAGGCTCATGACCTGCGCCGCGACGGCGATGAGATCCTCGTCAACGGAGAGCTCACCATCAAGGGTCACACGAACCCGCTCGAAGCGCGCGGCACGATCGCCGGGCCCCACCAGAACATCGCCGACAAGACCACCCTCGGCCTCGCGTTCGAGACCGTGATCGACCGCACCAAGTACGGCCTGGAGTGGAACGCCCCGCTCCCCAAGGGCGGGTTCGCGCTGTCCAACGAGGTCACCCTCTTGGTCGAGCTCGAGCTGTCCAAGGCGTAGTCATGAAGGTGCTCGGCATATCCGGAAGCCTGCGGCGCGAGTCGCACAACACCGAGCTCCTCCGGGCGGCAGCCACGCTGCTGCCTGCCGGAACGGAGTGGGTGCTCCACGACGGGCTGCGGGCGATCCCCGCGTTCGACGCGGACGAGGAACATCTGGCGCCGCCGGCGGTCGTCGGGTTACGGGACGAGATCGCCGCTGCCGACGCCGTCCTGTTCTCCACTCCGGAGTACAACTCGTCGATCCCCGGGCACCTCAAGAACGCGCTGGATTGGGTCTCCCGCCCCATCGAGACGAACTCGCTCAGGAATAAGCCGGTAGCGGTGATCGGCGCCAGCACCGGGATGTTCGGAGCAGTCTGGGCCCAAGCCGACCTGCGTAAGGTGCTCGCTTCGATCGGCGCCCGCGTGGTGGACGCCGAGCTGCCCGTCCCCAGCGCCCACGAGCTGCTGGGCGATCCCGAGGCGGTCAAGGAGAGTGGGCTGCACGAGCAGCTCGACGGGATCCTGGCCGAGCTGCTGGCCGAAGCGCGCCCGGTAGCCGCTGCCGCCTAGAGCGGCGGTCGCAGGCGGCGCATACCGGCGCCGGTGAGTCCCAGCCCCAGTCCGGCCAGGGCGATCAGGCCCGGATCGCCGCCGGTGCGCGGAAGCTCGGGAGTCTTCCCGCTCGCACGCGCACGCGCGAGGAGCGCGAGCTGGCCGCTGAGCCGCGCCGTCGACTCCGTCGTCCGCGAGAGCGGCTTCATCCATACGGTGCGAGCGGCAGAGGCGGCAGTCGGGAGCAGCAGGGCGACGGTGATCGCCATGGCGATGCAGATTCGGCGCATGTGCGGGAGTTTTGCGGGCCGCTCAGACGTCATCGCGGGAGCGGTCGGATCCGGGCTCCAGGAAGGTGGCAGCTGACCGGCGGTTTCTGTCCACGAGACAGCGCCATCTTCCGGTGTGGACAGAAACCTTCGCTATGCGGCGGTTGCTGTCCACGACGCCGCGGCGCTTACATCTGTGGACAGAAACCGTCGGTCGGGCGGCTCCGCCGAGACACCCTCCCTTTCCCCGACGCAGTTCGAGCCGAATAGGCGCCGGCGAAGCCTCCCCGTTGTTAGATTGAGACGCATGACCTTCGCCCCTGACGCCCTGAAAGACGCCGACCCGGCCGTCGCCGGCCTGGTGGAAGAAGAGGAGCAGCGCCAGGCCTCGACCCTCTGCCTGATCCCATCCGAGAACTACACCTCGGAGGCCGTGATGGCGGCCAACGGCACGGTGCTCGTGAACAAGTACTCCGAGGGCTACCCGGGCAAGCGCTACTACGCCGGCAACGAGATCGTCGACCAGATCGAACAGCTGGCGATCGACCGCGCCAAGGGCTTGTTCGGGGCCGAGCACGTCAACGTGCAGCCCTACTCCGGCTCTCCCGCGAACCTGGCGATCTACCTCGCGTTCGTGAAGCCTGGCGAGAAGGTCATGGGCATGTCGCTGCTCGCGGGCGGGCACCTCACCCACGGCTGGAGTGTCTCCGCCACGGGCAAGTGGTTCGACGCCGTGCACTACGGCGTGCGGCGCGACACGGGTGTCGTCGACCTCGACGAGGTGCGTGAGCTCGCGCTCGAGCATCGCCCGAAGATCCTGTTCTGCGGCGGCACGGCGATACCGCGCACCATCGACTTCCCGGGCTTCGCCGAGATCGCCAAGGAAGTCGACGCACTGCTAATCGCCGACATCTCGCACATCGCCGGGCTCGTGGCGGGTGGCTCCCACCCGACTCCCGTCGGCCATGCCGACGTGATCATGACCACCACGCACAAGACGCTGCGCGGCCCGCGCGGCGCGATGCTGATGTCGCGCGAAGAGCACGCCTCGGCGCTCGACCGCGCCGTCTTCCCCGGGCTTCAGGGCGGCCCGCACCAGCACCAGACCGCCGCGATCGCTGTCGCTCTCGGCGAGGCCGCCGCTCCCGACTTCCAGGAGTACGCGCACCGCATCGTCTCGAACTCCAAGGCTCTCGCGGCCGCGCTCGTCGAGCGCGGGTTCGACCTTGTCTCGGGCGGCTCGGACAACCACCTGATCCTGATCGACCTGACGTCGAAGGACATCACCGGCAAGCCCGTCGCCGAGGGGCTCGACCGGGCCGGCATCGTGACCAACGCCAACGCGGTCCCGTTCGACCCGCGCAAGCCGTTCGATCCCTCCGGGCTACGCATCGGCACGCCGGCCCTCACCACGCGCGGCCTACAGGACGAGCACATGGTTCAGCTCGCGGGCTGGATCGACGAGTCGGTCACCGCGCTGAAGGCCGGCGACGAGCAGACCATCGAGCGCGTGCGGCGCGAGGTCGCGGAGCTCGCGGGCCGTTTTCCCGCGCCGGGCATGGCCCAAGCGCAGCCGCTCGCCGCCTGACCTACCCCAAAGCGGGGATGCGGTGACGGGAGGCTGCGCGCCGATCTGAAGGGCATGGGGAACGCACGGGAAGCGGCGGTCGCGAAGAGACGGGTCCGTCTTGACGCTCATGCTTGGCAAAGCTGGCGGCTCCTACGCCGGCATCGACCTGGACCGCAGCAGACAGCGCTGTCCGAGCGCGGCCGCGGGTTCACCATCAGCGCCTCGCACGGTGAGGTCGCCCTGCCGGGAGATGCTCGCGAGCCGGACACGGCCCTACGGCTGGCTGACCAGCGCCTCTACGCCAGCAAGGCGCAGATCCGCCCGGCCGCTGACTGCCAGGCCACCAGCGCACTGCTCCAGGTGCTCACCGAGCGCAATCCGGAGCTCGGGATGCACGTCGACGGAGTCACCCACCTGGCCGACGCCGTCGGCCACTCCTTCGACCTCGGCCACGAGCGGATCGAACGTCTGCGCCACGCCGCGACGCTGCACGACATCGGCAAGGCGGCGATCCCCGACGCGATCCTCCACAAGCCGGGACCTCTCAACGATGAGGAGTGGGCTTCAGGCGCCGTCATACGGTTATCGGCGAGCGGATCCTGGCTGCCGCTCCATCCCTCGAAGCCTCCGCTCACTTCGTCCGCGCCAGTCACGAACGCGTCGATGGTGGGGGCTACCCCGACGGCTTGGCCGGGGAGGCCATCCCCCTCGAATCCCGCATCATCGCAGTCTGCGACGCCTACGACGCCATGATCAGCGACCGGCCCTACCGCGCCGCTAAGAGCGCGGGCGAGGCCTTGGCCGAGCTGCAGCGATGCGCGGGCGCGCAGTTCGATCCGCGCGTCGTCGAGCAGTTGGCGCGCAGCTTGCTGACGCCGCCAGCCGCGGTTCAGCCGGTTTGCTGAGGGGTCTCGGCCGGCGAGCGACCGAGGAATCGCTCCACGTCGGCGGCGTCTGCTTCGAGTTGCGCGGCGTCGCTCTGCGCCAGGCGGCCGAAGGGCTCGAGCACGACCCGCCCGCCGGGCATCCGCCACGTGGCAACCGCGCGGCCGCCGGCGAGCGCGAATGGGCGAAAGATCCCGTTGACCGTGACTACGCCCTGGTGCCGGCCCAGAACCGCCTTGCGGGAGACCCAGCCGAGCAGAAGGGGATCGAAGGCGCCTAGTAGACGCGGTGGGGGCGGGGTCGATTCGGGCCGCGGGCGGGACTTGAGGTTGACCAGGCCGTCGTCCCGCTGCTCGAGCTCCCCGGCGATCGCGCTCAACGCGGCGCGTACGTCGCGCAGCGGCAGCCCGGCCCAGCGGGCGAGGTCGCGATCGTCCGCCGGCCCGTGCCCCGCCAGATAGCGGCGGGCGAGCTCGGCCAGTGCTCGGTCGCGGTCGGGTACACGCAGGTCGAGGTCGGGAAGCCAGTCGCGAACGAGCACGTAGGCCTGCTCGGCGCCAGCGACCGGCCCGCGAACCGTGAGGCCCCGAAGGGCGCTGAGGAAGAGGATGTGAACCATGGCCTGGCCTTCGGTGCGCACGCCGGCAGCGGCCACCCGCTCGCGGAGTTGCGGGCGGGTCAGCGGGCCCTTGTCCGCCAGCGCCCGTTCGATCACCGCTACGCCACGCTCGGCCGCGTCGGCGGTCACGCCTTCCTGCGCCAGGCGCCTCAGGTTGCCCGTAAGGAGCGGGGACGTCGTCAGCGCCTGGAGCCACGGGTAGTCCTCGCTGCGAACCAGATGGAGCGTGCCGCGGCAGAGCCAGGTGATGAGGAGCGAGCGCTCCTCGGTCAGCGCGCGATCGATGTCTCTTGCGGTCAGGCCGGTCGTGCGCGCCCGCACGGCCAGGCGAACCCCGCGCGGGTCCTGCCCCTGGACGGCCAGCAGGCGCTCGGCCACGGTGACGGGATCGTGGGCGGGCGGGCCCGCCAGCAGTTGTGAGGTGAGGCGCTCGAGGTGCGAGGACAAGGTCGGGAACCTAGAGGGAAGTAGCGTGACTAGAGCGCCTGGCTGACTGGGTCACGATCTCCTCGCTCGCTACCGCAGGCGGCACCATGGTGCGGGACTGGACCTCGACCGCGCTGCCGCCACTCGCGTGCGCTACGAAGGCCGGTGGCCCAACCGCCTCATCGCCCGCTTGAGAGCCTGCCATTGGGTCGTGCGTAGGCTGCGCGGGTGCGCTGGCTCATCGACGGCATGAACGTGATCGGCACGCGGCCCGACGGCTGGTGGAGCGATCGCGACGGCGCGATGCGCGGCCTGGTCGACAAGCTCGAGCAGTGGGCCGCGGGGAGCGGTGACGAGGCCACGGTCGTCTTCGAGCGGCCACCCTCGCCTCCCCTTCGCTCCACCGTCATCACCGTGGCTCACGCTCCGCGCCCGAAGGCCAATGCGGCGGACGACGAGATCATCCGCCGCCTCGAGCGCGATCCGGACCCGGGCGCCGTGCGCGTGGTCACGTCCGACCGCTGGCTCGCCGACCGGGCCCGGTCGATCGGTGCCGGCGTGGTCGGCGCCGAGACTTTCCGGGCGGAGATCGACTGATGGAGATCGGCGCTTTTACGTTCGCCGAGGCGACGGGCGACCACGCCAAGCGCCTGCGAGAGCTCGTCGAGGAGGGTGAGCTCGCCGACAAGGTCGGCCTCGACGTGTTCGGGGTGGGCGAGCATCACCGGCCTGACTTCGCTGTCTCCTCGCCCGCCGTCGCGCTGGCGGCGATCGCGGCAAGGACGCAGCGCATCCGCCTGACCAGCGCCGTGACCGTCCTTTCTTCCGACGACCCCGTCCGTGTCTTCCAGGACTTCGCGACGCTCGATGGGCTCTCGGGCGGCCGCGCCGAGATCATGGCCGGGCGCGGCTCGTTCATCGAGTCCTTCCCGCTTTTCGGCTACGAGCTCGACCACTACGACGAGCTGTTCGAGGAGAAGCTCGAGCTGCTGCTGAGGATCCGCTCGAGCGAGCGTGTCTCGTGGTCGGGGCTCCACCGGGCGCCCCTGCACGACGCGGGCGTCTACCCGCGGCCGGTGCAGGACCCGCTGCCCGTGTGGATCGCCGTCGGCGGCAGCCCCGAGTCCGTCGTGCGCGCCGGCAAGATGGGCCTGCCACTGGCCGTCGCGATCATCGGCGGCGAGCCCGCGCGCTTCGCGCCGCTCGTGGACCTGTATCGCCGCGCGGCGAGCGAGGCCGGCCACGACGCCGCGAGACTCCCCGTGAGCGTCAACTCGCACACCTACGTCGCGAACGACTCCGCCGAGGCCGCACACGACTACTTCCCCGCCTACTCCGGGATGATGAATCGCATCGGCCGCGAGCGCGGCTGGCCGCCGATGGGGCGCGAGCAGTTCGAGGCCTTGTGCTCGCCACGCGGTTCGCTGCTCGTGGGCGGCGTGCCGGAAGTGGTCGAGAAGATCCTCTACGAGCACGAGCTCTTCGGCCACCAGCGGTTCATGGCGCAGATCAGCGTGGGGCCGCTCCCCCACGCGAAGGTGATGCGCGCGATCGAGCTGCTCGGCACCGAGGTCGCACCCGCAGTACGAGCCGCCCTCGCATAAGATCCGCTTATGGGCAAGCTCGGCGGAGAAGCATCGGTGGAGATCGACAGGCCGATCGCGGAGATCTGGGCGATCTGCGAAGACGTCGCCTCGGCCCCCGAGTGGCAGGACGGCCTCGAGGCGATGAACGTCATAGACAGCGACGAGCAGGGCCGCGTCGCCTTCGCCGAGTCAGTCAGCGACGCGAAGGTGCGCACGGTCTCCTCCAGGGTGCGCTTTAGCTACGACGAGCCCAACTCGGTCTCGTGGAGCCAGGAGAAGGGCGACCTCAAGTCGCTCGAGGGCGCGTGGGAGCTCGAGGACCTCGGCGGCGAGCGCACAAAGGCGACGTACCGTCTCGAGGGGGATCCAGGGCGGGTTCTCGGGATGCTGGTGCGCGGGCCGGTCGAGGGCCGCATCCGCGACATCCTCGTGGGCGGACGCCCCGCCGAGCTGCGCGAGCGCGCGGGCAGCTGAGCGTACGTTGCCCGCTCTCGACGGCAAGGTGGCGCTCGTCACGGGCGGCGCAGGCGGCCTGGGTGCGGCTACGGCACGCGCGCTGACGGCGAAAGGCGTGAAGGTGGTCGTGTCCGACGTCGACGAGGCGAGCGGCCGAGCCGTGGCCGAGGAGGTCGGCGGCCACTTCGTCCGCACGGACGTCTCGGACTTCGAGGACAACTTCGCCGCCGTGGAATTCGTGAAGGAGAAGTGCGGCGGTCTCGACCTCATCTACCTGAATGCAGGCATCGCCACGGGCTGCGGGCTGGGCGACGACTTCGACGTCGAGCTCTACCGCCGCGCGATGGGAGTGAACATCGACGGCGTCGTGTTCGGCGCGCACGCCGCTCTGCCCGCGCTGCGCGAGCGCGGCGGCGGTTCGATCGTCGCGACAGCCTCCCTCGCCGGCTTGACCTCCGTGCCCTACGAGCCGATCTACGCCGCGAACAAGCACGCGGTGGTCGGCCTCGCGCGCTCTCTGGGACCTTCGCTCGCGCTCGAGAACATCTTCTTCAACGCCATCTGCCCGGGCTTCGCCGAGACGAACATCATCGCCACGACCCGCGAGGGCATCATCGCGTCCGGTATCCCGATCATCCCGCCGCAGAAGGTCGCCGACACCGTGGTGGGCCTGTTCGCCTCGGAGGCCGCGGGCGAGTGCTGGTTCGTGCAGGCGGGCCGGGAGCCGGCTCCGTTCAAGTTCCGCGGCGTGCCCGGCCATCGCACCGAGGAGGCCTGAGGTGGAGTTCGCCCTCTCGGAGCGCGCCGAGGAGCACCGCGCCCGCCTTCTCGCCTTCATGGACGAGCACATCTACCCCGCCGAGCCGGTGTGGCTCGAGCAGGTGCAGGAGTCGGCCGCGCGCGGCGAGCCGCATTGCCATCCCCCCGTCATGGAGGAGCTGAAGGCGGAGGCTCAGCGGCGCGGTCTCTGGAACCTGTTCCTGCCCGACGAGGAGCACGGCGCCGGGCTCACCTACTCCGACTACGCCCCCCTAGCCGAGATCATGGGGCGCACGCGCATCGCCTCCGAGGCCTGCAACTGCTCGGCGCCCGACACGGGCAACATGGAGGTGCTCCACCAGTTCGGCACACCGGAGCAGAAGGACCGCTGGCTCGAGCCGCTGCTGGCCGGCGACATCCGTTCGGGCTTCGCTATGACCGAGCCCGACGTGGCGAGCTCCGACGCCACGAACATCTCGATGCGCATCGAGCGCGACGGCGACGACTACGTGCTGAACGGCCGCAAGTGGTGGACCACGGGCGCGCTACACCCGAACTGCCGGATCTTCATCGTCATGGGCAAGACCGACCCCGAAGCGGCCACCTACCAGCAGCAATCGATGGTGCTCGTCCCGCGCGACACGCCGGGCCTCACCGTGGTGCGCTCCATGTCCGTCTTCGGCTACACCGACCCGGAAGGCCATGGCGAGCTGCTCTTCGAAGATGTGCGCGTGCCGGCGGAGAACGTCATCGCGGGCGAGGGTCTCGGCTTCATGATCGGCCAGGCCCGTCTCGGCCCGGGCCGCGTCCACCACTGCATGCGCGCGATCGGCGCGGCCGAGCGCGCGCTCGAGCTGATGTGCGACCGCGCCGATCAGCGCGTGACCTTCGGCGAGCCGCTGGCGCGCCGCACCAACATCCGAGACTGGATCGCCGAGAGTCGCATCGAGATCGAGATGGCCCGGCTGCTCGTGCTGAAGACCGCCTGGCTGATCGACACGGTCGGCGCCCAGGGCGCCCGCATCGAGGTCGCGGCGATCAAAGTCGCGGTGCCGAGCATCGCCCTGAAGATCGTCGACCGGGCGATCCAGGTGCACGGCGGTGGTGGCGTCTCCCAGGACTTCCCGCTGGCCTACATGTACGCGGGCCTGCGCTCCCTGCGCCTCGCCGATGGGCCCGATGAGGTACACAAGCTCTCTGTGGCGCGGCAGGAGCTCGGGCGGCAGCGGGAGGGGCGCTCGGGCTGAGGGACCGGCGTTTCCTGCTCTTCCCGATCTGGGGAAGGAGAGCGGGTCTGCGGGTGGCTCGAAATCGGATGTCTCCGATTTGAGGTCGGAAAGCGATGCGATATCGGACGACATCGCCAAGGCCCCCCTGCCGGACCGGACACCACCCCGTTCCCAAGACCCGTTCCACCCGCTCCGCCCGGCCGATCAAACACGCGCAACTAGCGGTTTATGAACTGGACCGCTACAGTGGGCCGCTGCCAGCCGCCTAATCCTGCGCCGTCCGCGGTGTGGGAGCGGGGGAACCATGCGGTCCATGTGCCGCTGGGGCGAATCGTCACCTACCCGTGACGTAGCGCGGATTCAACCGCGCGAGCCCGTCAGCTAACCCCGCAGGCGTCGTCCCTACATAGGAGCTGCCCCAGAATGCGTGCATCGGACGCTGTCCTGAATTCAGACGTACCCAACCGTGACCTCACGTCAAACATTTTGTGGGAGACGTCGCTGCGTCGCTCGCAGCAACGCCGCGAGTACGCGGAGATCGCTCGCCGCAACGCGCCGCGCCGCAAGGGCGCCTCGCTTGCCCTGAGCGCCGCCGTCGTCGCTGCCCCGGCCCTGCCGGGTATCGCCGCCACGGCGGATGCCGACACCGCGCACGGCGCGAGCTCGACGGGACCGAACCGCGACGCGACGCCCGACAACTCTCCCGGCAGCATGCCGGTGCTCGCGCACTACGGCAGCGAGGGCTGGGCCGTCTCCGCGATCCAGCGCAAGTTGCACATCTCTTCCGACGGCATCTTTGGGCCTCAGACTCGCAAGGCCGTGCGCGCCTTCCAGGTGCGCCATGGCCTCCGCGTCACGGGCAA
Source organism: Solirubrobacterales bacterium (assembly GCA_038200435.1). GTDB lineage: Bacteria > Actinomycetota > Thermoleophilia > Solirubrobacterales > Solirubrobacteraceae > JBBPXY01. The sequence goes on along the minus strand of JBBPXY010000067.1, from coordinate 18,719 downwards.
GGTCGACCTCCCCACTTGGGTCTCGCTCTTCCACTCCCGCGTGCAGATCGGCTCCCCGGGCGCGACGGCGCCCGCCGCACCCGCGCCCACCGGCGCTTCTGCGGCCGCGACATCGCCCGCGCCGGTCGCCGCCGATCAGGTCGTGCCTGCTCAGGCTGCCGCTCCCGCGACGGTCGCCGCCAAGTCCAGCGCCATCTCGCACCGGCCGGCAGCCAAGCCGTCGCGCCGCACGCGACGCTCGACTCAAGCTGCGCGCCCGAGCCACCGCCCACCCGCCGCCAAGCCGCGGGCCCGGCAAGTGCCCGGCGCCACGACGCACCCGAGCCGGCCAAAGGTCGTGTCTCATCCCTCCCCGCGACCCAGCGCTCCCGTAGGAGCCCCGGATCCGTCCCGGTCCGGCGGAAGCATCATCGGGATGCTCATGGCGGCCGCGAGCCGTATCAACTCCCACCACTACGCGTACTCGTGGGGCGGTGGCCACAACTCGAGCTTCAGCGGTCCGTACGACTGCTCGGGCGCGGTGTCGGCCGTTCTGCACGCCGCCGGCCTGTTGAGCTCACCGCTGGTGTCGGGCGGCTTCATGAACTGGGGGAGCCGCGGCGCGGGCGCTGTGACGATCTACGCCAACCCGGGTCACGTGTACATGTCGATCAACGGCCACTTCTTCGGCACGTCCGGCGCCAACCCCGGGGGCGGCGCAGGCTGGTTCCACGGCGCTCCCCGTTCGGGCTTCGTCGTGGTGCATGTGCCGGCGAGTTGGCTGCGTTCACACAGGTCCAGCGCGCGGTCATCCAGCGCGCGGTCCCACACCTCGCGGTCACACACCTCGCGGGCGAAGGCCACGCCGGCGCGGGCGCGCGCCACCTCTGCGCGCTCACGCAGCACCGCGACCACCACCACGTACCGCCGGTCCTCGGCCACGCAGGCCGATAGCTCGGGTGGCACCTCGACGCAGTACCGCTCTTCGAGCGCCCCGGCGCCCCAGGAGCATTCGAGCGCGCCGAAGACGACGTACTTGCCGTCTTCGAGGACGTCCGCGTCCTCGACGTCCTCGACGTCCTCGTCCAGCAGCCACAGGACCACGGCCGCGCCCCAGTCGCAGACCGACGCTCCGGCCCCGCAGAGCAGGTCCGGCTCGACGACGCCACGCTCGGCCCCGGCCCCGGCCTCAAGCCGCACCACGCCCGCCCAGCAGCCGAACAGCACAGGGTCGAGCACGAAGCCGGCAACGACGCCAGCTCCGGCAGGTGGGTCGACGCCGGCTCCGGCGCCCGTGACGGCGACAACGCCGGCCCCGGTCGCCAAGACGGTGCCGGCCGCGACCGCTACCCCGGCTCCGGCCGCGACCCCGGCCGCGACGCCCGCAGCAACGACAGCCGCTCCGGCGCCCGCCTCGGCGCCAGCGCCGAGCGCGGCCCCGACCGCCCCGTCCGCGAAGGCGGGCGACGGCGCGCCGGCGAGCACCGACAGCACCCCGGAGCCGGCCACGTCAGCTCCGGCCGTGGCACCCGCCGCCGGCTAGAAGACCTGTGCACGTGGGCCGGGTGGCGCGTTGAGCGTCACCCGGCCTCGTACGCAATGCTCTCTGAGTGCCTCTCCGCCTGAGCGTCCTCGACCAGTCGCCGATCTCCGAGGGCTCACCGGGCTCCGCCGCGCTTCACAACACGATCGACCTCGCCCGGCTGGCCGACGAGCTCGGCTACCACCGCTACTGGGTCGCGGAGCACCATGGCGGCCCGATGCTCGCCAGCGCGAGCCCGGAGGCGCTGATCGGCCCGATCGCGGCGGCCACGTCCCGGCTGCGGGTCGGCAGCGGCGGCGTCATGCTGCCGCACTACAGCCCCTTCAAGGTGGCCGAGACCTTCAGCGCGCTGGCCGGCCTCTTCCCGGACCGGATCGACCTCGGCCTCGGCCGTGCGGCCGGCACCGACCCGCTGACGACCTACGCCCTGCAGCGCGACCGCCGCCAGGCCTCCCCTGACGACTTCCCGCAACAGCTGGCCGAGCTGCTCGCGCACCTCGACGACGACCTGCCCGGCGACCATCCTTTCCGTCACCTGCCGCGCCACCTCCCGGGCCTGCCCGAGCGTCCCGTCCCGTGGCTGCTCGGCTCCTCTTTGCAGAGCGCGATCTGGGCGGCCGATCTCAAGCTGCCCTACGCCTTCGCGGACTTCATCAACCGCGACGGTGCAACGATCGCCGCCGACTACCGCACCCGGTTCGCCGCGGCTCACGCTGACGCACAGCCCCCCACCGCGGTCGCCGCGTGGGCGCTATGCGCTGACACGCAGGAGGAAGCGCAGCGGCTGGCCACGAGCAGCCGCATGACGCTCACGCTCTTGCGTCAGGGGCAGCTCATCTCGGTGCCGCCACCCGAGAAGGCCCAGCGCTTCCTCGCCGACCGCGGGAAGCCGCCCGGCCCGGGGCGCCGCGCGATCATCGGCGACCCGACAGCAGTGCGCGAGGGACTAGAGGCCCTCGCCGCCGACTACGGCGCCGACGAGGTTATCGTCCTGACGATCGCGTTCGACCACCAGGCCCGGCGGCGCTCCTACGAGCTGATCGCCGAGGCGTTCGGGCTACCTCAGAACGCGATCGGCAGCGACTCCAACCCGTAGATGCCATGGACCGATCCGAACTCGGGGGCGCCGTGGAGGCGCAGCTCCGGCATCCGCGAGGGGAAGAAGGCGAGCGCCTCCTGCATCTCCGCGCGCGCGAGGTTGGCCCCGAGGCAGTAGTGGATGCCCGCGCCGAAGGTGAGCACGCGTGCGTTCGTCCGCTCGACTGTGATGTCGAACGCATCCGGCGCGCTGAACGCCTCGGGATCGCGATTGCCGTTGAAGGCAGAAACCATCACGACTGTCCCCGCCGGGAAGACGACATCGCGGTAGGTGACGTCCTCGAGCGCGATCCGGGCCGTGAACGGAGTGATCGGCTCAAAGCGCAGGGTCTCGTCGACGGCGGCCAGGGCGAGCTCCGGGCGCTCGGCGAGCAACTTCCACTGGTCGGGATGCTCGGCCAGAAGCCGCACGGCGTGGGCGAGCTGGGACTGCGTGGTGTCGACACCGCCGATCAGCACGTTCAGCACGAGGTTCACGAGCTCGTCGTCGGAGAGCCGGTCGCCCTCGTAGCGAGCGGCGATGAGCGTCGATATCAGGTCGTCGCCGGGTGAGGACCGCCGGCGCTCGAGCAGGTCGCCCGCGTAGTCGTAGAACTCGACCACCGCCTGCTCGATCGCCTCCCGTTCGTCGAGCAGGTTGCTGGCGAACTGGCGCTGGATCATGTTCGACCAGTGGTGCAGGCGCGGGGCGTCGGAGAGCGGCGCGCCCATGACGGTCGCGATCGTCAGCGAGGGATAGGGCTTGGCGACGGCTTCGATGAAGTCGCACCTCCGCTCCGCCGCGAACGCGTCGAAGAGATCGGTAAGGAACCCCTGCATGGCTGGGCGGTAGCGCTCGACCGCCCGGGGCGCCAGCGCCGGGTTCACGAGGTTGCGTAGCCGGCGGTGGTCGAGGCCGTCGAGGCAGAGGATGTTGCGCGAGATCTCCTCGTACAGAGGGCCTTCGGTCACGCCGAAGAGCTCGGCCACCTTGTGGCCCGGGAACGTGAAGCTCTTGCTGCGCAGGAAGAACTCCCCGGCCTCGCGCTCGAGCACGACGTAGCCCATCGGCATCGAGGCGAGCCAGCCGCCCTCCCCCAGCTCGCGCATGGTCGAGTGGAAGCGCTCGCCGTTCAGCAGCGGGTTGGCGTAGTCGAACGCCGCGAGGTCGAGCTCGGTAACAAGGCTCATGGCGCGCAGTATGGCGCTCCGAGGCAGGGGAACGTTGGTCCGTGGCGCGAGACGGCTGCTCAAGTTCGAGCGCGCCATGACGAACACCTGAAAGTCCGCTGGGTGACGTCTCTAGGAGAACTGTGGGAAAGCAGAACAAGCGCCAGATGCTGGCGTACCTACCGCTGGTGCTGGCCGCGACGTTCGTCGTGGCCGTTCTCCCCGTGCTGTTCGTCTGGTGGCTGCGCGCCGCGGGCATCGTGAGCTCCGTCTGGATCACAATGGCCATCGGCGCGGGAGTTTCCTTCGCGATGTCGGCTCTGGGCGGCGCGCTGTGGAAGACGCGCACCGACTCCCAGGACGTGCTGTTCGGCGAGCTCATGCTGTGGGGCTGGATCCACCGCTGGCAGTCCGAACGCCGCCTCGCCCACGCGACGGAACTACTCGGCCTCACCGACGGATCGCCGGAAGCCGTCTTCGGCGGCGACCTCAGCCGCGATGAGCGCGTCGGCCTGCTGAGCCAGCTGGCCTCGAGCCTCGAAGCACGTGATCCCTACACCCACGGGCACTCACGCCGCGTCGCGCGTCATTCGGCGAACATCGCCAAGCGGATGGGCATGTCCTCTCACGAGGTCGCGCAGGTCCGCGCCGCGGCGGCCATGCACGACGTCGGCAAGGTCAAGACCCCGCCCGAAGTGCTGGGGAAGAAGGGCAAGCTCACCGACGAGGAGTTCGGCATCATCAAGCGCCATCCGGTCGACGGTGCGGTGCTCGTGCGCGCTCTCGGCGACGACGAGCTGACGCTCATGGTGCGCCACCACCACGAGCGGCTCGACGGGACCGGCTACCCGTATCGCCTTACGGGCGACGAGATCCCGATGGGCGCCCGCATCATCGCGGTGGCCGACACCTTCGACGCGATCACCTCGACCCGCCCCTACCGGGCCTCTCGCGCGCACAAGGAGGCCATCGGCATCCTCAAGGCCGAGGCCGGCACTCAGCTCGATCCCGACGCGGTGCGCGCCTTCTGCTCCTGTTACGCCGGCACGCGGCCCCTCGCTCTCTGGACGATCGCCGTCAACGTGCCCCAGCGCGTGGCCTCATGGTTCGGAGGCGGCCTGGGCGCCGCCAACGCCGCGTCGGTGGCGAACGTCGTGGCCACCGCGGCCACGACCGCGGCCGTCGGCGGCGTGGCTATCGCGTCATTCGTCAAGGCCGAGACGCCAGTGCACCGCGACGCTCAGGCCATCGCCGCCGCGCACGTCGCCGCGCTGAGCGACGAGCACCCGCACGCCGCGCGGCTGGCACACGCCAACGCCGCGCTCGCCCGGCGCCAGTCTTCGGCGCCCCGAAGGCATGCACCCGCGCGCAGGGTGAACCGCACACCGGTGGCGCCGCGCCCCCACCACGCGGTCGCGCCCGTCATCTTCAGCTCTCCCAAGACCCAGAAGCACGTGCCGCAGCCCACTCCCGTCTCCTACGTCGTCACGCGTCAAGTCGCCCCGGCCCCGGCGTCTCATCAGGGCGGTGGGACGACCCCGCCGACCCACACAGGCAGCAGCAACCCGCCGACCGGGTCGGCGCAGGGCGGAGCTCTCGATCCCGGCCCGACCTCGGTCAGTGTGCCCGCCTCCGACCCCACGCCGACGCCTGCGACGGATCCCGTCCCCACGCCGGTGACCGATCCGGCCACGGGTAACGGCCACGACCACGCCCACCACGGCAATCCCCACCCTGACCACGGGCACGGCGGTCACGGCCAGACGCCGGGCAGCGGCAATGGCCAGACCCACGGCAACGGCAACGGCAACGGTCAGTCCCCAGGCAGCGGACAGACCCACGGCAACGGCAACGGCCAGCCGCACGGCAACGGGCAAGCTCCGGCTCCCGGCAACAGCGGTCAGGACCAGACCCCCGGGAACGGACATGGCAACGGACACGGGAACGGGAACGGGAACCCTCCTACCCCCGCTCAAGACCCGAGCCCCGCGACCGGCCCGGGCACGGGCGCGGGCAACGGCCACAGCGACGGGCATGGGAACGGCCACGGGCACTCGGCCGTCTAGCCGGACCTCCCGGCTCGTCTTATCTAAAGGACGATCAGTAGCCGCGCGGGTGACGCACGGTGTAACCGCTCGAAGAGCGGCTTGCCCGCTGCCACCGCGACCCGCTGCTCCGGGCGCCACTCGTGTCGAACCGCAGCCCCGCGATCACCGCGTACATGTGGCCGCCGTTCGCGTAGGTGGTGATCCAGCGACCCCGCCCGCGCGACCCGTAGGACTGAAAGCCTCCGGATGGCATCGGAGAGCTCAGCAGGTTGCCGCCGTGGAGGGCGTAGGAGACCGAGCCCGAGCAGTCGTAGGCACTGTCGTGAAAGCTTCCGTGCCCGCCGCCGTAGCGGTAGGGCGTCTTGGCGATCTTGTTCGCCGCGGCGATGACGCGCTTGACGGCGACCGGAGCGTCAGACGGAGCGACGGCCGTGCCGTCGTGGCGAAGAGCCGCCCTGTGCACCGGAGCGGAAGACTTCGGTGCCGGGTAAGAGGCGGCCTTCGTGCCGTCGCCGGCACCACCGGTCGAATCAGCGAAGGACGAGGCGACAGAGCCCAGGCACGCGGTCACCACGAGACAGGCAAGAACGACAATGCGTACGAGTACGCGACTTCGGCTGGGGTTGGCAGGCAAGACTTTCGGTCCCTTCTCTTTCGGATGCCTGCGGGGTTAGCTGACGGGCTCGCGCAGAAAGAGCAGCGCTACGCAGGATGCACCTGCGATTCGCCCCGGAGCCGCTCGAAGACGACTCTCTGGGTCCCCCGCTCTCCATCGCCCTCGGGCGGCAGAGATTCGGCTGGGTCACATAACGAAGCGGCGAGAATAGCGTCCCTCGCCACGGAATCAAGAATCGGCACCTCCCTCGCCCTCGCGCAGCCTTGTGTTGAGCATGCGAGAAGCCCGCGCAGGCAGCGCAACGCCGGGGCCATCGCGGGGTTGTTGTGATCGAGCCACATGAACCCCTTCGAGGAAAAGCGATGAGGCGCTGGAAGCGCGCAGCGGCGGCCGCGGTGGGCGCATGCCTGCTCATTCCCGCCGGCCTGGCCACCTCCTCCCGGCCGCACGAGATCGTGCGGACCGCGGCCGCGCCCGTTTCAGCCTCTGCTCCCAGAAGCGCCGCATCGCCCGAGCACCGGCGAGCAGGGCTCAGCGCCCCGGCCCCCGCCCGCCGGCGACCTGCGCGCGCTCCGCGCCCCCGTCCTGGCACCGCGGTCGCCGCCGTGACCCCCCGGCGCCAGGCACCGCCGGACCCGCGGCACGTCGTCGTCCGCTTCCGCCCGGGCACCTCGGCGGCCGAGCGCCAGGCTTTCAGGCGAGCCGTAGGAGCGACCGGATCGAACACCCTCGGCCCGGAGCGCGCGGAGGTGCTCACCCTTCCTCGCGGACAGGCCGTCGACGCCGCGCTCGCAAGCTACCGACACGATCGCCGCATCGCGCTCGCCGCGCCCAACCGGCGCTACACGATCCAGGTCACGCCGAACGACCCGTTCTTCTCGACCCTCTGGGGGCTCGACAACACGGGACAGTCGGGCGGGCTCGCCGACGCCGATATCGACGGTCGCGAGGCCTACGACCGCATGGGCTTTCACTCCGGGCCGGGCGCGTGGGCAGCGCAGAACTTCGCCGTCGGAGTGATCGATACCGGCGTCGACACCACCCACGAGGACCTCGCCGGCAAGCTGATCCAGCCGTGCCGGTCAGCGTTGACGGGATCCGGCGCGTTCACAGCCGGATGCCTCGATGACGACGGCCACGGCACCCACGTCGCTGGCACGATCGCGGCAACCGGCAACAACGGGAAGGGCATCGTCGGCGTCGCACCCGGGGCCCGCGTCTACCCGTGCAAGGCACTCGACTCGACGGGGTCGGGGTTCGACGCGGACATCGCGGCGTGCATCAACGCCATCGTGGCCAAGCGCGATACGTACAACATCCGCGTGATCTCGATGAGCCTCGGTGGGACCGACACGTCGTCGATCCTGTCCGACGCCGTCACGTACGCCTTCCGCCACGACGTGCTCGTCGTCGCGGCCGCCGGCAACGACAGCAACACCTCAGTCGAGTATCCGGCGGGATACGCCGACGCAGTCTCGGTCGGCGCCACAGACCGCCACGACGCCCACGCGAGCTTCTCCAACTCGAACTCGGACGTCGAGGTCAGCGCCCCCGGTGTCTCGATCCTCTCGACGGTGCCGACCTACCCGACGGCCGACATGCACGACGCTTCGGGCTACATGCGGGTCAGCGGCACCTCGATGGCCACGCCCCACGCCGCGGCGGTGGCGGCCCTCATCTCGTGGCGGACCGGGAAGAGAGGACAAGCACTGCGCAACGCGCTCGACGCCTCGGTCGACGATCTCGGCCCGCGCGGGCGCGACCCGGAGTTCGGCTTCGGGCGCGTCAACGCGTGCCTGGCGCTCGGCGGACTCTGCGCCTACCGCGGCACCCCGCCCTCGATCAGCGCGTCGGAGCCGACACCCGCGCCGGTCACGCGCACCTATCGCCCCACGGGCTTCCGCGTGCTCACCGGGAAGAGCTACGGGAGTGTGCGACGGCTCTACGGGAACGACTCCTCGCGCCTCGAGGTCTCGAGCCGCCACGCCGGGTCGAGCTACGTCTCGGACTTCTACGCGGCGACGATCGTGCCAAGTGCAGCCCGCGCCAACGTACTCGGGCTGAGCGTTGCCTACGACGGCAACTCGAGCCGAATCAGTGGCTTGCGCCTGCTCATCTATGACTGGAGCGCCCACAGCTGGCGGACGATCTACCTCGCCCGCCGCGCCGGCACGCGCGACAAGAGCGTCCACTGGAGCACCACCCGAATGCCCGCACGGTTCCTCTCGAGCGGAGGCACGATCCGGGTGCGCATCCGAGGCGCGAGCGGCCGTGCCCTGCGCACGCGCACGGACCTGGTGCGCTTCAGCGTCTCCGGCTAGCGCGAGAGCCAACGGGGCCGGTAGGTTGTCAGCCTGCTGAAATGCCTGGTCGCGTGTTCTCCCGCAAGCCTCTCATGCGCTGGTTGATCGTCGCCTTCTGGGTGTTCGACGCCCTGCTCGTCCTCGGCCTGGCCGCCTCTCGCTCCCCCGCGGGCGACGGCGGCGACGCGCGCGCGGCATCGCGTCCGGGGATCGCGGCGCGCCGGCTGCCCCTCGTCAGCCCTCGGCCGCGCACCGCGGCCAAAGCGCACCGGCGCGACATCTACGCCGCGGATCGTCCGAATGCGCTGAGCCCGGCGGTCCGCCACTTCCCGGCTCGGATCTACGTACCCAACAGCCTGAGCAACACTGTCGACGAGATCGACCCCCGGACCTACCGGATCGTCCGGCACTTCCCCGTCGGACTACTGCCCCAGCACGTGACGCCGTCGCACGACCTGAAGACCCTGTGGGTCGACAACGACTACGGCAACTCGCTGACACCCCTGAACCCGCGCACGGGCAAGCCCGGCCGGCCGATCCCGGTAGCCGATCCCTACAACCTCTACTTCACCGTCGACGGCAAGTTCGCGATCGCCGTCGCCGAGCAGTTGCAGCGACTCGACTTTCGCGATCCGCACACCATGCGCCTGCGCCACTCGGTGCCCGTGTCGTGCCGCGGCGTCGACCACCTCGACTTCTCCGCCGACGGCCGGCTCGCGCTGGCCAGCTGCGAGTTCTCCGGCAAGCTCCTCGTGCTCGACGTCGCCCACCAGCGCGTGGTGCGCTACATCGACATCGGGCAGCACACGCTGCCCCAGGATGTGAAGCTCTCCCCCGACGCGCGGATCTTCTACGTCGCCGACGCGGTCGCCAACGGCGTATGGCTCGTCGACGCGCGCACGATGCGCGTCAAGCGCTTCATGCACACGGGCACGGGCGCGCACGGCCTGTACGTCAGCCGCGACTCACGGCAGCTCTACGTCTCCAACCGCGGCGAGGGATCCGTCTCGGTCGTCTCGTTCGCCAAGCGGCGCGTAACCAAGACGTGGCGCTTCCCGGGAGGGGGCAGCCCCGACATGGGCGGCGTCTCCGCCGACGGGAAGGTGCTCTGGCTCGCCGGCCGGTACAACAGCGAGGTCTACGCGATCAGCACGAAGACCGGCCGCCTGCTCCACCGCATCCCGGTCGGCCGCGGCCCACACGGACTCGCCGTGTACCCGCAGCCCGGGCGCTACTCCCTCGGGCACAACGGCGTGTTCCGCTGACGCCGCGTAGGCTTCACGCGTGTGGTCGGGCGCCGGGTGCTCGGCCCTGAAGCCTTCGACGCCGCGCCGTTCCTCGAGCTGCTGGCCTACGGGTCGCCGCACGGGGTGGAGGAGAGGGATCCGGCGGACCCGCTGCGCGGGTGAAGTGGACAGTCGACAGTGGACAGTGACTAGGGCCGAGATCTTGCCCTGTCCACTGTGAGCCGGCCGCAGGCCGCGCACTGTCCACTCGCACCCACAGCGACGACGCGTGCCCTACGCGGCGACGAGCGCGCGCGCGTGATCGACACCGCTCCCTGCTGCGGAGTCAGGTCAGCGGGCCGCGCGCCCGCCCACGCTCGACGACCTCCGCGTGCCAGTTGGCCACCGTCTTGGTCGCGCTCATCCACTCGGGAAGGCGCAGGTAGAGCACCGCAGAGAGCCCCGCGACCTGCGGTTCGTACATCTTGCGCAGCTCGTCGAGGTGGGCGCGCGTCGTCTCGGCATCTTCGATGTCCAAGCCGCTCCGCTCGAGCAGCTCGTAGAGCTCGTCGAAGTGCTCGTCGCTGAGCGGCGCGCGTGCCCCGCTGGCGCTCGCGCCGAAGGTGTAGGTGAGATCCGAGACAGCGTGCCGTCCGAGCGCGAAGGTGAGCGTCGCCGAATCGGCCTCGGAGACCCGGGTGGCTGCCGCGATGAGCGCACACGTGTCGAGCACCACGGTGAGCGCCCCGAGCCAGTTCTGACCCAGGTGCTGAGAGCGGTAGTAGCCGATCACCGGGTAGGAGAGGTGAGTCTCCATGAGCTCGGCGGCCCAGCCCTCCCACTCGCCCAGGTAGTCGAGCAGCTGGGGCACCTGCTCGCGGTTGACCGCACGGCGCAGCATCGCTCCCGCCGTCGGAGGCGAGCCGGCCCGCGGGTCGAGCTGCGAGACCGCAGTCTCGCGCCGCGAGAAGGCCTGGAAGAGCGCAGGGAGGTAGCCGATCGCGATGAACAGCACCATGAACCCCGCCGCGGCTTCGGCCAGCAACAAGGTCTTGGCCGCGGCCGAGGTCGGTTCGACACCACTCGAGGCCGACAGGAAGCCACCGGCGCTGAAGTAGAGGTCATCGCCGAAGGAGGCGCCGCCGTCACCGGTCACATGAGAGCCGAAGCCGTACTGCAGCAGCGCGAAGCCGAGCACGAGTCCGGCAGTCCAGAGCGCGAGGTTGAACAACAGTCCGAGCGGGCCGAACAGGCCGAGCAGCGTCTCGCGCGGGCCGTCCGGCAGCCGCCGCGCGACCCCGCGCCAGGCGCGCCAGAGCTGCGTGAACAGCGCACGGGCGAGTCGCGGATCGCGCTTCACACGCACGGGCAGCATGAAGCTCACGAAGAACTCGACGAGCATTGCGATGACGAGGAGGACGCCGGCGATCCCGGCAATGACGCGCATGGTCCGCGAGGGTAGGGGCCGGTCTACAGCGCGCGGTAGACCGCGTCGCGCAGCGCCTTCTCACGCGGATCGTTGCGCAGGTGATGGCCTAGGCGGTTGGGCGCGTAGGCAAAGCCGACACCGGCGTCGGGGTCGGCGAACCCAAACGACCCGCCGGCGCCGGGATGGCCGAACGCGCGGGGACCAGATCCGAAGCGGAACTGCTTCGACGGGCGCGAGAAGCCGAGCGCGAACGACGCGTCGACCGTGAGCACGAGATCACGAGTGCTCTTGGTCGGAGGTCGCGGCGGCGCAGTCAGCTCGGACAGCGTCGCCTCTGTGATGCCCATGGCGTGACCGCCCGTCGCCAGGTCGCCGTAGGCGCGCGCGATGCTTCTCACCTGTCCGATACCGCCGCCCGCCGGTATCTCGACGGCACGGTAGGCGGGCTTGTCGAGATCGGCCGCACTGCGCAACCGCGGGTTGCCGAAGGTCCGCGACGTGAGCGTACGCGGCTGAACGAAGTTCACGAGCATCCGCGGAGGCATCGTGCGCGCGTGCATCAGCGTGCTGGCGAGCGGCGCGCCCTTGATCGACGCGATGCGCTCCTCGCTCACGTCGGCCGGCAGGCCGAAGTAGAACTCGAGCCCCAGCGGTTCGGCGATCTCCTCGGCGAAGAAGCGCCCGAGGGGGCGGCCTTCCGGATCGATCCGGCGGATGAGGGCGCTCTCATACCAGCCGAGCGAGAGCGCGTGGTAGCCCTGTCGCGCTCCCGGCTTCCAGGCCGGCCGCTGCTGGGCGAGGATCTTGGCCAGCGCGTCGAGGTCGGCGAGCCCGCGTGGGTCGAGCCGTTCGTCGATCACACACAACCCGGCCTGGTGAGCGAGTAGCTGGCGCACCGTGACGTCGTGCTTGCCCTGCGCCGCGAACTCCGGCCAGTACTCGGCGACCCGCTCGTCGTAGTCGAGCAGCCCGCGCGAGTGCGCGAGCGCGACGGCCATGCCGGCGAGGCCCTTCGAGGTCGAGTAGACCATGACGAGCGTGTCCTTCTCCCACGGGTCGGTGCCCCGGCCGTTGCGGTGCCCACCCCACAGGTCGACGACCTTCTCGCCCTCGATGTAGACCGCACACGCAGCGCCTAGCTCCCCCCGGCTCGAGAAGTTCTTCTCGAACTGGGTGCGCACCGGCTCGAAGCCGGGGGCGACCGTGCCGCCGATGATGGTCATGGCGCGAGCCTCAGTGCGCCGGCACGGCTCGCGCGGGCTCGATGACCCGTATCTCAACGCGCGCCGGCCGGGACGGCTCCGCGAGCGACAGGAAGTCGCGGGCGGGACCGGCATGGCGGCAGAACGGACAGTCGAGCGCGTCGCTCAAAGCCATCGGGCCGGTTGCGGGCGCGACCGGGGCGTCGCAGCGCGGACACGCGAGGGTGCCCCGGGCCAGCCGTCGCGACCGGCCGGCGCTGCGGCGCTCCTCGTGCAGCGACAACTAGGTGCTCCTAGCGCGCACGCCGCTCGGCGGCTTCGCGCTTGAGGTCGGCCTGCTGGTTGGCCACCGCGTCCCTCTGCCGGGCGCGTCGCTCGTCGCTCGTCTCCTTGACGCGCTGGGGCGGGCGCGGCTTGAGGTAGGCGCCGTCGGGCGTGGTCTTGCTCTTCGCGGGCTTGGCGGGCTTGTCGGTCATGAGTTCCTCCGTACTGCCGGTTGTCGGCCTGCGTTGCGCAGCTCGATGCCCCACACAATAGGCCGCGGGGGCGACCGATCCGCGCGCTCGGCGCTAGGACACTTCGCGCAGCCTGCCGGTCTCGACCTCGTAGACGAACCCGCGCACGCTCTCCTTGTGCAGGATGAACGGGCTCTCCCGGATATGCGCAACCGATTGGCGGACACCTTCGTCGACGTCGCGGTACGACTGCGCGGGCCATCTGGGCCTATGGCCGACCTCGTCCTCCACGCGCTGCTTGAGCTTCTCGTCGGAAAACGAGTAGAGGCTGCAATCGGTGTGGTGGATCAGCATGATCTCCGCGGTGCCGAGCAAGCTCTGAGAGATGGCGAGAGAACGCACCTCGTCGTCGGTGATGAGCCCCCCGGCGTTGCGGATGAGGTGCGCGTCGCCCTCCTCTAGGCCGAGCAGCGCGTAAGGATTGATACGCGCGTCCATGCAGGTGACGATGGCGACCTTGCGGGCCGGCGGTCGCGCGAGGTCGCCCCGGTCGAAGCACTCGGCGTAGTGTTTGGCGTTCTGGAGCAGGTCGTCGGTCGCGCTCATGCTGGGCAATATAGGCCGAAGCCCAGAGGCGCACAGGGTGTGGCTACCCGTGCCTGCACACCCCAGTTACCACCCCCTCGCGGCGCAGCTTCGAGTGCGATCTTCTTACCCCTGAAGCAGAGCGCCACCCACTCCCGCGTCACTCGCCAGCTGTCCACTCCCTCGGGAGCGAACCGGCCTCGGCCGAGTCGCCCTGCGGATCAGGGAAACGCCTTCTTGAGCGCGTTGTGCGTGAGGGTCGCGACCACCCCGGTGGTTGGCAGGCCATGCTTGCCCTGGAACGCGCGCACGGCAGCCTCGGTCTTCGCGTCGTACTTGCCGGAAGCCGGAACTTTCAGGAGCTTCTGCACAAGCCGGGTGTCTGCGCCCTTCGAACCGGCGCTCAGAGTGGCCGAGCCGAGGGAACGAGCGCTGGCTTTGCTCGAGGCGGCCGGCCGAGGGCGCGGTTTGGGCGCGGCGCGGGGTGTAGCTCGCAGAGCCGGTTTCGGCTTGGGCTTTACCCGAGTGCGCGCCGCGGGCGGCGGTGCAGGCCGCGCCGCCGTCTTCGGCGTGGAGCGCGAGTCCGGCCACGCGACGAAGGCGATAACCGCCAGCGCCACCGCTCCGAGGACGAGGGCGGGAGCAAGCCGCTTGCCTTTCGGTACTCCGATCCGCCGGGCACCGGTGGAGCGCGGGGCGGCGGCGGCCGGTGCCGCCTGCTCGGGCTCGGGCGCTGGCGGCGGCTCGGGCTCGGGCGCTGGCGGCAGCTCGGGCGCCGGCTCGGGCTCCATCTGCGCCGGCTCCGCCGCGCTCGCAACAGCCTCGGCCTGCGCGGGCGCCACCTCGGCCCGCGGCGCCCAGGCGATGCCTCCCGGCCGATAGAGCCGCCACAGCAGCACGGCGACAGCGACCGCGCATACGACGACAAAGGCGAGCCCGCCCGGATGCGGGTCGCGGAGCCACAGCCCGAGGGCGAGGCCGACCGCGGCCAGGGCGAGGATCGCCGCCGCGTGGGCGAGGGAGCGAAGAGAGAGCATCCGGCAGAACCTAGAAGAGCTTGTAGCCCTGGACGCTGATGGTGAAGCCGCGTCCTGTGGTGGCCAGCGTGCAGGTCATCCCGGCCTCCCTGCTCACACAGACGAAGCGGCCGACGCTGGTGCCGGCGCCGTACGGGAGCTTTGGAGCGCCCGGGGTCCGCGCCGTGTCACCCGCGCAGACAAAGGTCGCTGCCCCCGCCTTGCCGATCTCGATCCCTTGCCCGAAGTCCACCTGGGAGGAGCAGCTCGAAGGCCGGGGCGGAGGAGACCAGCTCCGCTTGACGATGTCGCAGCGGGCTATCCCGCCGGCGATCGCGCAACCGATGTTGCCCGAGGGGCTGAGGAAGTTGGCGACGCGGAGGATGCGCGCCGGTGCCTCGCTGGGGGGGTGTGCCGGCGACGGCTTGGCCGGCGCCGGCACCGGCGCCGTCTTGGGTGGGGCCGACCTCGTGGTGGAAGCGCCGGACGACTCCACGGTGACCGTCTTCGTGCCACCACCGCACGCCACGAGGGCGAGCGCCGCGAAGACAGCAAGCAGGAGCGCTGCGGGCCTACGACCGACGATCACGATGCGCACACTACTTTTCTTCTCACCTCGGCGCCGCTGGGGACTACCTCTTCCAGGAAGTGGGCGGCGCCCAGGCGCGTGCCCTGCAGCCGGCCCTGCATGTCGGTGATCGCCAGGAGTACGGTGTCGACCGATCCGGAGTCCACCGCTTCCCGCAGCTCAGCGAGGGTCATCGTTATGGACGAGCCATTCCGGGCCGTGACCAGATGTCCGCGCACTCGGCACAGATCCCGTCGGGCACGAGGCCGGCGCGCATGAGCAGGCCGAAGATCTTGCAGCCCACGCAGAAGGCGAAGGCCGACTCGAGCCCGGCGGCGACGATGATGGCCACGAGCAGGACGTCGGCCGCCGCGTGCTGGGAGAAGCCGAGGGCGAGCACCGCGCCGGAGGTGGTCATGGCGGCGCCCATAGCTTGCGCGAAGCGCTTGGGCGCTCCCGCGACGTACTCCGGCGGACCGAGCCGCGGCGCGATGACGCTGCTCGCCACGCGTCCCAGGGGGCTCAGGGTAGGGCCCGTCAGAGCCCGCGCCACGAAGCCGTAGGCGAGTACCGCCAACAGCCAGTACCACCCTGTCGCCAGCGTGAGCGCCGCCAGCGCGCAGACCACTCCGGCTACCAGTCGCGCGGCCTTCTCGTTGACCGGGTTTGGAAAGGAGAACACGGAGCGCACTTCTGCGACTCTCGCAAACCCCTCGCACGGGCGCAACCAGAGGCGCGAAGTGAGGAAGGGACTAGTGCGCGGTGGGCGAATATCCGGAGGAGCCATGCATCCCGCCGGCGGCGAAGACGACAGGGCCCGCGAGACTCTCTCGGGTCGCGCGCTGCTCGAGCTATCCGACGCCCCGCCGTTCGCCGGGCTGACCGACCACGAAGCGCCGGCCGAGCCCGAGCCTTGGGTTCACCAGTACGCGGCCCTCATGCTTACGCGAGGTCTCATCGGTGCGAAGTCCTTTTGGGAAGACGTGGAGCGTCTTCGCACCTCGCCCACCGACGCTCGTGACGAGAAGGCCTTCGCGCCGCCTGCTCGCTACGCGCACAGCCCGGACACGAGGCATGTGACGCTCGCCTTGCTCGCCACCGCCGCCGCCGCTCCGGACGACGACGCGGCGAAGGCGTCTCTGCACCTGCGGCTGGTCGAGGCCGAGCCGGAGTGGACACCCGAGACCGAGCCTCCCCTGAACCTCGAGCGGAGCATCGACGGCATCGACGCGATCACCGAGGGCGCCGCCCTGGTGGCCAGGGCGGCTGCGGGCAAGTGCTGGTTTCACACAACAGCACCGCCGACCGAGCGACACGAAGCCCAATGGTGCCCGGAAATATCGAACGACTCCAGCCGGTACTGCGCCCGGCACCACGAGGACTTCGAGTACAACCCATCCCCCGCCCGGGCCTCGCGCCTGCAGTCGGTCGAGCGAGTCTTCCGCTACGCCGAGCCGGCGATCGTCGCGACGTTCGCCAAGGAGATCGCCGGCCAGCGCGAGCTGCTGGCAGCGGATGAAGCAAACCCGTCGCGCTCCCGGACGTTCACCCGCCGAGCGGGTTAGCTTTTCGCCGCTCCCCTGTCAGGGTGTCCGCAGAATATGGCCTGCGCACCGCGCTTGGGCTCATAATGTCCCGGTGCACTCGATCGTCCTAGGCGGAACGCAGCTCGCCGCGACGTGGGTCTGCGGCGCCGCCCGCAGCGCACGCCTGACCCGCGCGGCGGCCTTTCTCGCCGCCGCCGTGGCGCCCTGGGTCGTGTTCCACGGCGTGCTCGGGGAGGTCCTCGCCGGCTTTCGGCTCGATCTCGGCTACCTGCTCGCCGTTCTCTCCCCGTGGCTGCTCATCGCGGCCGGCATCGGCTTCCTCGTCCCGGTGGCCTGGTCGGCCGGAGCCGATCCCGAGGGCCGGTTCTATCCCCGCGCTCGCAGCGCGTACCTAGGTTGGGGCCTGACGCTGTACCTGCTGGGAGTCGGCCTGGCGAGCATGGTCGCGCAGCTGTCCCACCTCTCTCAGGGCTAGGGGCTCTCCTCCTCCTAGTGAGGCCGTGCGGCTAGGCTGGCGCCCGCCTACGCCCCTGGGAGGAGCTCCAAGAGTGAAACTGGTCATCGCCATCGTGCGCCCCGAGAAGGCGAACGACGTGCTCGAAGCTCTCTACCGCGCCGACGTGCGCGGAGTCTCGATCAGCCGTGTCCAGGGGCACGGCGGCGAGGTCGACCGTGTCGAGACCTATCGCGGCACAAGAGTTCAGGTCGGTCTGTCGGACAAGGTGCGCTTTGAGGTCGCCGTCTCCGACGAGTTCGTCGAGACGACGATCGAGGCTCTCTGCGCGGGCGCGCGTACGGGCGAGGTGGGCGACGGGAAGATCCTCGTCACGCCGCTCGAGCGCGCCGTCCGCATACGCACAGGCGAGACCGACGAGGGCGCGGTCACCCCGCTCGGCAAATGAGCTCCTCTCTCCTGCTGGCCGCCGCCGGGCCGGTCGACGCCGGCGACACGGCCTGGATGCTCGCCGCGACCGCGCTCGTGATCCTCATGACGCCCGCGCTCGGGCTCTTCTACGCCGGTCTGGTGCGCGAGAAGAACACGCTGAACACGTTCATGATGTGCGTCGCCGCACTCGCGGTCGCCACCGTGATGTGGGCCGTCGTCGGCTACTCGATCGCGTTCGACGGCAGCGGCTCGATCGTCGGTGGCTTCGGCAACGTTTTCCTGCACGGCGTCGATTTCGCGCCGCGCACCGGTACGAAGATCCCGCACCTGCTGTTCATGGCCTTCCAGGCGAGCTTCTGCATCGTCACCGTCGCACTCGTCTCGGGAGCCGTGGTCGAGCGCATGCGCTTTGCGCCCTTCCTCATCTTCGCCGCGCTGTGGTCGGTGCTCGTGTACGCGGTGCTCGCCCACTGGTCCTTCGGCGGAGGATGGCTGCAGGCACACGGCACCCTCGACTTCGCCGGAGGCGTGCCCGTGGAGATGGGCTCCGGCTTCTCGGCCCTGGCGGCGGCCCTGGTCGTCGGCGCCCGCAAGGACTATGGGCGGCAGGCGATCCTTCCCCACAACTCCGTGTACGTGCTGGTCGGCGCCGGGCTGCTGTGGTTCGGATGGTTCGGCTTCAACGGCGGCAGCGGGTTCTCCGTGGGCCGGTCGAGCGTGCTGGCTTTCACCAACACTCTGCTCGCCCCCGCGGCCACGCTGGCGGTCTGGTTCGTGCTCGATCTGATTCGGGGCAGTCGGGTCACCGCCATCGGCGCTGCGACCGCGATCGTCGTCGGCTGCGTGGGCATCACGCCGGCGGCCGTGTTCATCAGCCCCGGATGGGCGATGGCCCTCGGCGCGCTCGCCGCGCTGCCGAGCTACTCCGTGATCGTCTGGCGCGCGCGCACAAGGATCGACGAGACTCTCGACGTGCTTGCCGCTCACGGCGTGGCGGGCTTCACCGGGATCCTCTTCATCGGCTTCTTCGCGCAGGTCTCGTGGAACGGAGTGGCGAACGGCCTCGTCT
>JBBPXY010000066.1:0-4598 GCA_038200435.1 Solirubrobacterales bacterium | reverse complement strand
TCGACTCCCATCGCCGCGAGTGCGCCTACTACGACACCACTCTGCTGGCTCCGCTCAACGCGCTGAACCCGGGGGCGGGGTCGAAGGGCGTCGCCGTGCTCGACATGTCCAACCCTTCCCATCCCGTGCAGACCGACACCTTGACCGCGCTGCCGATGATCTCCCCGCACGAGTCGCTGAACTTGAACCCGAAGCGCGGGCTGATTGCCGCCGTCAACGGCAACCCGGCCACCGAGCCGGGGCTCGTCGCGATCTACGACGCCCATAACGACTGCCGCCATCCGGTCTTGCAGTCTCAGGGGCTCTTCGCCCGCTTTGGGCACGAGAGCGGGTTCTCCCCCGACGGCAAGACCTTCTACGCCACGGGCACCGGCGCCCAGGACATCACCGCGATCGACGTGAGCGACCCCAAGCATCCGCATGCGGTCTGGCAGGGGAAGGAGTACTCCCACGGCGTGTCGCTCAGCCCCGACGGCAAGCGCGGCTACATCGCCGACTCCACCGGCGGCAACATGCTGATCCTCGACACGAGCGAGATCCAGGCGCGCAAGCCCAATCCGCACGCGCACGAGATCAGCCGGCTCACGTGGCGCGCGGCGTCGATCCCCCAGAACGCGATCCCGTTCACGGAAAACGGCAAGCCCTACGTGCTCGAGTTCGACGAGTACACGCAGGCGACGCTCGATCCGAACGGTGATAAGGACGCAGTCGGAGCCGGCCGCATCATCGACATCTCCAACGAGCGCAAGCCCTACGTGGTGGCGAACCTGCGCCTCAAGATCAACCAGCCCGCCGAGCACAAGGCGGCCAGCGACGCGGGCGACCCGGGGACGATGAACCCGGCGCAGGGCTACGCAGCGCACTACTGCGGGCTCCCGACGCGCGTGAACCCGAAGATGGTCGCGTGCTCCTTCATCGCTTCCGGGCTGCGACTGTTCGACATCACCAAGCTGAAGCACCCGCGCGAGGTCGGCTACTACGTCGCGCCGCCCAAGCCCCGCTCGGAGAACGGGTACATGGCCAGCGACTTCGCGATGTCGCAGCCCACGTTCGCTCCCGCGCGTCGTGAGGTCTGGTTCAGCGACGGCACGAGCGGGTTCTACGCCCTACGGGTGAACAAGAGCGTGTGGCGCACATCCAGCCGGCCCCGGATCGAGGTGCGCGGCGCGCCTCGGTCCTGTCGCCACGCTGATGGCGACCGTGACGGCGACGACCTCGTGAACCTGCGGGTGATCGTCCGCGACGTACAGCCACTCGCCCCGACGCGGGTAACGGTCGGCGGACGCCGGATCAAGGTCACGCGCAACACGAACTTCCGTCTCACGGTCGATATGGCGCGGCTCAGGCTCGGCCGGCACACACTCAAGGTCGCTGCCGCGAACGCCAGTGGCGGCAAGGCGACGCGCTCCGTCAGCCTGGCTCGCTGCCGGCCGGGAGACGGCTCGAACGAAGGATCCGGCGGGCGCTAGCTGACACTTCTCCTTTGACGCGCCCACCCCCGGAGAGGAGGATGCGGCGACACCCCAAGGAGAGAGAGCCGCCCCGATGAGCAGGTCCGCAGCGCAGCAGGCTCGTAGAGCCTCGTTCGTCCTCGCCCTTCTCCTCGTCTTCGCCGCGCCCGCCTCCGGGCGTGACCGCGCCTACGACATCCTGCCCCCGGGACAGTTCGGCGGCCTGCCGTTCAGCGCCAACTCGACAGACCAGATCCCGCTCTACGAGGGTCTTGCGCCCTTCCACGAGCACGTGAGCGCGAGCACGATCGCTTCGCACTTCAAGCCCGAAACCATCACGCCCACCGGCCCGACGACGATCGAGGCGACCGGCCGGCCCGGGCTGACAATCCGCCGCGACTCCTTCGGCGTGCCGCACATCACGGGCAAGACGCGCGACGACGTCTCCTTCGGAGCCGGGTTCGTCTCCGCGGTGGATCGCGGCCTGCTCCTGCGCCTCGGCCGGGCTCCCGCCCGCGCCGCCGTGGCCTACGCGCCGGGAGTCGATGCCTTCGCGCTCGTGACGGATCCGAGCAAGAAGTACATACCGAGCGCGGAGGCCGAGCGCCTTGTCACCTCCGAGCAGGGGGCGATCATGCGCGCGTACGGCGCGAAGGGCCGCTCGATGCTTCACGACCTGCAGGTGTACGCCGACGGCGTCACCGCGGGCTTTGCGAGCCAGGGCGCCGACATCCATTGGACGATCAACGACGTGCTCGCGACTACCGCGTTCATCGGTTCGATCTTCGGCGCGGGCGGCGGTAACGAGGTCGACAACGCCCGCGTGCTCGCGCGCTTCCGCCAGAAGCTCGGCAAGTCGCGCGGCCTGTCGGCATGGCGGGACGTGATGGAGGGCAACAACCCCGAGACGCCTACAACAACCTCGAAGCGCTTCCCCTACGGTCAGCCGGGACGCGGGCCGAGCCGGGCCTCGCGCACGATCGACCCGAGCTCGGTGAGCACCGTCGCGAGCCCGGCGTCGCGACGCGTCGCGTCTAACTTCCAGCTGATCAGCGGGCGGCGCTCGGCGACGCACCGGCCCATGATCGTCGGCGGGCCACAGCTCGGCTACTTCTACCCCGAGATCGTCCTCGAGGCATCGTTGAACGGACCTGGCATACATGCCCGCGGAGCGCTGGTTCCCGGTGGCGGCCCGTACGTGCTCATCGGGCGCACGCGGGACTACGCGTGGACGCTCACATCGGCCAGCAACGACAACGTCGACCAGTTCCTCGAGCGGTTCTGCCGCGACACGAGCCACTACGTCTACCGAGGGCACTGCCGCGCGATGGGCACCTTCGACGCCGGCACGATCAACGGCAAGCCACTGAAGTTCAAGACAACCG
This sequence comes from Solirubrobacterales bacterium, assembly GCA_038200435.1. GTDB lineage: Bacteria > Actinomycetota > Thermoleophilia > Solirubrobacterales > Solirubrobacteraceae > JBBPXY01. The sequence goes on along the minus strand of JBBPXY010000066.1, from coordinate 1,762 downwards.
TCCACGGGCCCGTGTTCGGCACGGTGCGCTCGCACGGCCTGAGCTACGCGATCGCCAAGCGCCGCTCGACCTACAAGCAGGACGGCAACTCACTCGCCGCCCTGCGCGACATGACGCTTGGGCGCGGTCGCACGGTCTCGGGCTTCTACAACTCGGCCAACGAGTTCGGGTTCACCTTCAACTGGGGCTACGCGAGCCGTAAGCACATCGCCTACTTCTCCTCCGGGCGGTTGCCGCGGCGTGCCAAGGGCGTCGACCCGTTGCTCCCCACGCTCGGTTCGGGCCGCTTTGACTGGAGAGGATTCCTCTCGGTCGGCCAGCACCCGCATGAGTCCGACCCCCGCAGCGGCTACTTCCTCCAGTGGAACGGAAAGCCCGCTCCGGGCTGGACGCAGGGCGACGACGTTCAGTCCTACGGCTCGGTGCAGCGCGTCGAGCTGTTCCGAGGCTACGGCCGCCGACCGACCCTCGAGCGCGCGGTCGGCGTGATGAACCGGGCCTCCACCCAGGACCTCCGCATACAGCAGCTCTGGCCGGTCATCCGCTCCGTGCTGCGCCGTCACTCGGCGCCGGACGCCCGGACGCGCCAGGCGATCGACCTGCTGAACGGCTGGCTGCGCCACGGCGGATCGCGCATCGACTCCGACCTCAACGGCAAGATCGACGATGCCGGCGCCGCGGTGATGGATCACGCCTGGGTGCGGATCGCGGATGCCGTGCTGCGGCCAAGGCTAGGAACGGACCTGCTCGATGTCCTCGCATCCGTCGAGACAAAGGACCAAGCCCCCTACGGGCGCAACGGCTCCTCGTTCGCCGAGGGCTGGTACGGCTACGTCGACAAGGACCTGCGCACGCTGATGACGCCGCGCAAGGTGCGCGGCAGGTTCCACCTGCGCTACTGCGGGCGCGGGAGCCGTTCGCGTTGCGGTGCCGCGCTATTCGGCGCTCTGCGCGATGCGGCTGCTGAGCTCGCCTCGCAGCAGGGGCCCGATCCGTCGAAGTGGCGCTCGGACGCGACCCTCGAGCGGATCAAGTTCAAGCCGGGGCTGCTGTCCAACTCGATGCGCTGGGTGAACCGGCCGACCTTCCAACAGGTGATCTCCTTCGGCAAGACCCCCTGACGCTTGCGGGTTGCGCGTAGCACCCGTGGCGCTTAGGCTCACGCGCTGAAGGCGAGTCGCACCTTGGCAGGGGCGTCTCGCGGTCAGAATAGATGAGATCGCTGGCAATCATCCGGCGATGAGTCCTGTGGCTGGACGGGGAGAAGCATGCGCGCTCATCACACCTGTCGTTTGGACCTCTGACGATGCACTCGTCAACCGGTCCGCGCGTGAGCGTCCTCGACGCCGATCCGGAGCTAGCGCGCTGGGTCACCCCGGGAGAGATGGGCGCAGCCCGGCGCGACACGGTCGTGCCGGTGGTGGTCGTCAACTTCGGCCAGTGGGAACCGGAGCCGCCTCACGCGTGTGGCTGGCGGCACTTCGGTTACCTCGTGCTCGAGGGCGTGCTCGCTCGAGACGAGGAGTTGGCCGGCAGCACCTCCACCGATCTCGTCGGCCCCGGTGAGCTGCTCCAACCCTGGACCGAGGATCCCGACGACGCTCTCGTGCATCATCGCATCACCTGGACGGTGCTCGAGCCCGCTCGCCTCGGCGTGCTCGGCCCGACGTTCGTGGCCTCGAGCGCGCGCTGGCCGGTGGTGACCGCGGCGCTGCTCGGTCGCGCCGTGCGGCAGAGCTCGCGGGCCGCGACCCTGCACGCG
>JBBPXY010000065.1:0-23290 GCA_038200435.1 Solirubrobacterales bacterium | reverse complement strand
GGGGCAGGTTACCCACGTGTTACTCACCCGTTCGCGGCTCTGCCCCAGGGCAAGCCCTGGTTCGTCGCTCCACTTGCATGTGTTAAGCACGCCGCCAGCGTTCGTCCTGAGCCAGGATCAAACTCTCCGTGAAGAACTGCACACCAAAAGAGCTAGAAGCTCCAAGGCGCCACTTCAACGAAAAGCGTCGTGAACCTCTCACTAGGGCCGTCCGAGTACACAATGGACAGCCGGAGGTTCCGACGGGGTTAATTCTGGCGCCGCCCACCCCCGCATGAAGCGAGATGGACGGGTCGAACCTGGACACACCTAAACGGTCGGCGGTATGCCGATCGTCGGTGCATTCGCTGTTGAGTTTTCAAAGACCGCCGTGCCTCCTGTGAGGAAGGGGACTCCTTCCTTCAAGCGCACGCGCCGAGACCTCGGGAGGACCCGGAACGGATGGGGAGTATAGCGCCGCGATGGCAGCCGCCCGGACGGGTCGGGATCCCCGTGGCCACGGGCAATTCAGGACGTGACCTGGACCGTGACGGAGCGCTCGCGCGGGCGGTCGTCGAAGTCCAGCAGGACCACCTGCTGCCAGGTCCCGAGGACGAGCCGGCCGTCTATGAAGGGGATGGCCTCGGAGGGCCCGATCAGCGCCGCGCGCAGGTGGGCGTGCGCGTTCGAGTCGTGATTGCGGCGGTTGTGCTCGTAGTCGCCCGCGCCCGGGATCAGGCGCTCGAGGAGGGCCGTAAGGTCGGCGACTCCTCCGGGTTCGAACTCCATGGTCGTTACGGCCGCGGTCGAGCCCGTCGCGAACACCGCGGCCACCCCGCGCTCGGCCCCGGAAGTGCCGACGACGCTCCGGACGCCCTCGGTGATGTCCACGATCTCACCGTGGCCCTCGGTCTGCAGGCGCAGTAGCCCACCGTGCACGGGCATCTAGATGAGACGCACGCGCGCGAAGCGCCGCTTGCCGGCTTGCAGGATGCGGCCGTCGACCTCCGCGCTCGGCACATCGAGGACGCCTGCCCCGCCGACCGGCTCCCCGTCGAGCTTCACGGCGCCCTGGGCCAAGAGGCGACGGGCCTCCGAGGACGATCCACCGAACGCCTCGACGACCAGCGCCGGCAGATGGACGCTTCCGTCACTCGCCGCGTGCCGCACCGCGGGCATCTCCGCGGGTGCCTCCCCGCGCACGAAAACCCGGTCGAACCCCTCCTCGGCGGCCTGCGCGGCGGCCTCGTCGTGGAAGCGGGCTACCAAAGCCCGGGCCAGGGCCCGCTTGGCCTCGCGAGGTGCCGCCTCCGGATCGAGCGTCTTCCCGAGCAGGAGCTCCGACCACACGCCGAGGGCGTCGTCGGGGAGCCGCAGGGTCTTGCCGTAGATCTCCTCCGCCGGCTCGGTCACCCCGATGTAGTTGTCGAGAGACTTCGACATCTTCCGTTCGCCGTCGATGCCCGGAAGGATCGGCATCGTCATGACTATCTGCTCGGGCTGGGAGTAGGCACGCTGCACGTCGCGGCCAAGCAGGAGGTTGAACTTCTGGTCGGTTCCCCCGAGCTCGACGTCGGCGCGCACGGCTACCGAGTCATAGCCCTGGAGAAGGGGGTAGAGCAGCTCGAGCACGGAGATGGGCGCCCGTGCGGCGAAGCGCTTGGCGAAGTCGTCGCGCTCGAGTAGCTGGGCGACGGTGGTCGTGCGCGCAAGGGCGAAGAGCTCCTCCATCGCCATGTCGAGCCACTCGCCGTTGCGCCGGACCTCGAGCCGCTCGGTGAGCAAGACCTTGGCCGCCTGCTGCTGGAACGTGCGCGCGTTGGCGTCGATCTCCTCTCCAGAGAGGACCGGCCGGGTGACCGAGCGGCCACTCGGGTCACCTACGCGCGCGGTGTAGTCGCCGACGATGAGCACCACCTGATGACCAAGATCTTGAAACTCGCGGAGCTTCTGCAGCACGACCGTGAAGCCGAGATGGATGTCCGGCGCGGTCGGGTCGATGCCCAGCTTCACCTGCAGGGGCCTGCTCTCCCCGGCCGCCGCGGCCAGGCGGCGCTCAAGGCCTCCCGCGGGCAGGCAATCCACCGTGTTGCGGGAGAGAAATGCGGCATCGCGGGCGGCCGTTGAGGGGTCGGGAGACATCGGGGCCAATGCTAGACTCGCACCCGTTCCGGTGGGCCGAGCTTCAATCCGGCCAATCGCCCCGCCGGCCCGGGTCCGCATCCCGTGAGACCCCGCCGAACCCCTTCAGGGCGCCCCGCCGGCGCCCAGCCCGAAAGCCGTATGAGCCTCCGCGATCTCACCTCGTCGAACGGCGCCGCTGCGCGCGTCTCCTCGCTCATCGACCGGCTTCGGGGCCGCCGCACACCGGACGGGCCAGCGCGGCCCAAGGTGAAGAAGCTGCGGCTCGCCCTGATCCTCGCCGGGCTCGGGACCCTCGCCTTCATCTCCACCATGTTCGGGATGATGATGGCGGTCGCCGCCGACCTACCCAAGCTCGAGGACCGCGAGCAGTTCCGCAACGCGCGCAACTCGCAACTGCTCGACGTGCATGGCAAACCCCTGGGGATCCTCACCGGCTCCAAGAACGTGGTGCTCGTCTCCTTCGACCAGATCGCCCCGGTCATGCGCAACGCGATCATCGCGGTGGAGGACAAGCGCTTCTACCAGAACCAGGGCATCGACCTGAAGGGCATGGGCCGCGCGCTCTACTCCGACCTGATCGCGCAGAAGTCCCTTCAGGGCGGCTCGACGATCACCCAGCAGTTCGTCAAGAACGCCCTCTCGGCCCAGAACAATCGCACGGTCTTCGAAAAGCTGCGCGAGGCCGCGCTCGCCTATCACCTGACGCGCAAGTGGTCCAAGGACAAGATCCTCACCGAGTACCTGAACTCGACCTACTTCGGCCAGGGCGCCTACGGCATCGAGTCGGCAGCGCGCACCTACTTCGCCCAGCAGCACGTGCCCTGCGGGCGGTCGATCACGGACCCGTGCGCCCGGCAGCTGCGGCCGGCCGAGGCCGCGCTGCTCGCCGGCATCGTTGCCTCGCCGACCGCCTTTGACCCGATCGCGCACCCCGTCGCATCGACTGGGCGCCGCAACCTGGTGCTGCGCGACATGCGGGATCAGGGGTCCCTCACCGAGCCGGAGTACCAGTCGGCTCTGCGAGAGGCCCTGCCGACGCAGAACGACCTCACTCCCCCTCAGGAGAAGACCCAGTCGCCTTACTTCACGAGCTGGGCGCGCCAGCAGATCGTCAACAAGTTCGGCCCCACGCGGGCCTTCGCCGGTGGGCTGAAGATCAAGACTTCGCTCGATCTCGACCTCCAGCGGGCGGCCGAGAAGGCGGTGAGCGGCTGGCTCGGCAGCCCGGGCGACCATCCCTCCGCCGCCCTCGTGGCGATCGACAACCTGACCGGTGAGGTGCGCGCAATGGTCGGGGGCAGCGATTACACGCGCTCGTCGTTCAACCTGGCCACGCAGGGCCAGCGCCAGCCCGGCTCGTCGTTCAAGCCGTTCACCCTCGCCGCGGCCCTCGAGAAGGGCTTCTCGCCCGATTCGACGTTCAGCTCCCGGAAGAAGTCCTTCAAGGTCCCTGGCTCGCGCGGAGGCACCGAGCGCTTCGTGGTCAACAACTTCGGCAACTCGTACTCCGGTTCCAACACCCTCGCGGGGGCGATGACCGTGTCCGACAACTCCGTCTACGCCGAGGTCGGCATCAAGGTCGGCGTGCCGCGCATTGCCCGCCTCGCGCAGGAGATGGGAATTCGCACACCGATCTCCCACAACTACGCGACGACGCTCGGCGGCCTCAAGGAGGGCGTCACGCCGCTCGACCTCGCCCACGCCTACGAGACCTTCGCCACCGGCGGCCGGCGCGTGTCGGACACCGACGTCGGCGCCGGCGAGCGCGCGCCGATTGCCGTGCATGAGGTAAGAGACGCCGACAACCGTCTCGTCGCCCGCAACAAGCCCCAGTACGACCGGGTGCTCCCGCGCGGTGTGGCGGGACAGGTCGGCACCATCCTGCAGAGCGTTGTGCAGAGCGGCACCGGCCGGGCCGCGGCGATCCCGGGCTTCGCAGCGGGCAAGACCGGTACCACCGAGAACTACGGCGACGCTTGGTTCACCGGTTGGAACGACAGGCTTACCGTGGCTGTCTGGGTTGGCTACCCGCAGAGCCTCAAGTCGATGAAGACCGACTTCCGCGGCGGGCCGGTCGAAGGCGGAACCTTCCCGGCTCTGATCTGGCACGACTTCATGAGCTCGGCTCTCGACATCTTCACCGCGCGCCATCCGCAGAGACCGCCCGTCGCCCCGCTCAACACCGCGCCCACGACGACGGTGCCCACTACCACGGTTCCGACGACGACGGCGACGGCGCCGGCCACGACCGCGCCGGCCACCCCGACTACGCCCACCACGACCACGCCGCCGGTGCCCGCCCCGGCCCAGACGCCCACGCGCCGCGTGGCGCCTCAGCCGACCCCGGCGCCTACCCCGCGAAGAGTCCCGCCCCGCACGGGCACCAGTCAAGGAACGGGCGGGGCCGGTCGCTGAGGCCGGCCCTGGGACTTGGTCAAAGAGGGCACGGCGAGGTGCCCGTCTGAGCGCTAGTTCCGCGCGGCGACGCGGCGGGGCGCCTCGAGCCCCGCAGGCCACGGGCGGGACACGAAGCGGCTGCCGTGCGCGCAGAATCGCCACGGGAGCTCGGCGGCCTTGGTGATCCCGATTCGCGGCCCGGCCACGAGGCGGGGCGCGGGGATCTCCGCAGGACGCGGGTCGATCGCGACCGGCCCGGCGTTCAGCCCAGTGTCGTTCAGGTCGAGCCCGATGCCGAGCGCCTGCGTCAGGCGCCCGGGCCCGGCGCACAGCTCCTCGACGTTCTCGCGACCCCTGCGCTCGATCATGAGCCCGATCCCGTCGCGCGGCTCGAGCGCCCGGATGAGCACTGCCGCCCCGACACCCTCGGGCTCGGCGACAGCGTTCAGCAGGGCGTGGATGCCGTAGGAGCGATAGACGTAGGCCCGGCCGGGGGGCCCGAACAACACATGGGTCCGGGCTGTCAGGCCCACGTGCGCGTGGCACGCCGCCTCGGAGTCGTGGTAGGCCTCGGTCTCGACCACGATGCCGCTCGTGGGGCCGTGGCGCACGACGCACCCGACCAGGGCGCGAGCGACGCCGAGAACGTCCCGCTCGTAGAAACCCTGGTCCAACTCGTCAGCGGGCCATGACGGCCAGCGTCTCGCGCGCCCGGCCGAGCTGCTCGCGCACGCGCTCGAGACTCGTGCCGCCCTCCGAGACCTTCGACTCGATCCACCCGCGGCCCTGGAGCAGCTCAGTCAGCTCTCCGTCGGCGAGCAGCTCGGAGTGGGCCCGCAGCTCATCGGGCGCGAAGCTGGAAAGCGATCGCCCGCGCTCCAGCGCATCCCTCACCAGGCCCGCGACCACGCCGTGGGCCTCACGGAACGGCACCCCGCGGCGCACGAGCAGGTCCGCGATGTCGGTGGCGGCGAGGAGCTCGTCGGCGGCCGCGGCGGCCAGGCGCTCGGCGCGGAACTCGATCGTGCCGAGCATTCCCGAAGCTGCCGCCAGGCAGAGCTCGAGCGTGTCGACGGCGTCAAAGAGATGCTCCTTGTCCTCCTGTAAGTCCTTGTTGTAGGTGAGCGGGAGCGCGTGAAGGACGCCGTGCAATCCGACGAAGTGGGCGCTCAGCCGGGGAGCCTTGGCGCGCAACAGCTCGGCCGCGTCGGGGTTCTTCTTCTGCGGCATGAGCGACGAGCCCGAGGCCCACGCGTCGGCGACCTCGCAGAAGCCGAACTCCTCGCTCGACCACAGCACGATCTCGGCGCCCAGGCGCGAGAGGTGCATCCCGCACGTGGCCGCGGCAGCCAGGTAGTCGAGGACGAAGTCACGGTTGGACACCGCGTCGATCGAGTTCTCCGCCACGCCCGCGAACCCCAGCTCGCGGGCGACCATCCCCCGGTCGGTGTCGAAGTTGACCCCCGCCAAAGCGCCCGCGCCGAGGGGCAGCTTGCCCGTCGCCGCGCCCACCGCGCGGAAGCGCTCGGCGTCGCGCTCGAGCATCCAGAAGTAGGCGAGCAGGTGGTGGCTGAGATACACGGGCTGGGCGCGCTGAAGGTGGGTGTAGGCCGGCATCGGCCAGTCGAGATGGCGCTCGGCAACCTCGACGAGCGTGCGCATCAGCTCGGCGATGCCCTCGACCGCTGCGTGTGCGTGGGCCCGCACGAAAAGAGCCATGTCCGTGGCGACCTGATCGTTGCGCGACCGGGCCGTGTGGAGCTTGCCGCCGACGGGCCCGGCGATCGCGCTGAGCCGGCGCTCGATGGCCATGTGGATGTCCTCGTCGCCCGGATCGAACTCGAAGGAGCCATCGTCGAGCTCGCGCGCCACCCGGTCGAGCCCGTCGTGCAACGAGTCGCGCTCCGCGGCGGAGATGATCCCGCGCGATGCGAGCATCGCCGCGTGCGCCCGCGAAAGCTCGAGGTCGTACGGACCGAGCCGCCAGTCGTAGGCGAGAGAGGCGTTCAGCTTGTGGAAGACGGCGTCTGGCGGCTGAGCGAAGCGCGACACGCCGCGAGTCTAGATGCGCCTCCGCCTCAGCCGTTGCCCGTCAGGTGCATGAGCTGCGCCACCTGGCTGGCCAGGATGAAGCCGAGGATGTAGAGCGTGACACCCCAGCCCATGTAGGCGCCGCGCGCGCGCGGGTAGAACCGGCTCTCGGGATCGCGGCCGGCCGAGAAGACGACGGGCAGCAGGAAGGCGAGTCCGAGCACGATCAGGAACCACGGCGAGCACTCCGCCAGGAAATAGCGGGCGTCGACCCTGAACTCCGAGGCGATGTCGGTGATCACGCGGTGGAACAGCAGCCACGGCAAAGCCGCGGCGGCGAGCAGCCCCGCAGCTCCCGTCAGCTGCGCCTTGCGCTGCTCCCGCCTGCCCCGCCCGATACGCCGAGAACCCACACTTTCGAGTATGGCAACGCCCCGCGCGGCTACGCGCCGATTACCGCGCGGAGCTCTTGGCCCACCTGCTCGACCTGCCCCTGGGTCATCTCCGGGAAGAACGGCAGCGCCAGCGAGCGTGCCGCGACGTCTTCGCAGATCGGGAACTCGCCCTCGCGGTGACCGAACTGCTCGCGGTAGAAGGACATGAGGTGGATCGCCGGGAGATAGGGCTTGCTCTGTACCCCGCGCTCACCCAGCGCGCGGATCGTCCCGTCGCGGTCGACCCCGCGCGGAAGCTGCACGACCCAGACGAACCAGCCGCGCTCGGCGCCGCCGGAGTCGCGGCACGGCAGGTCGAGGCCCTCGATGCCGATCAGCGCCTCGTAGTACCAGCCCGCGACGCGGGCCCGGTCCGCGAGCATGCCGTCGAGGCGGTCGAGCTGGGCCAACCCCAGCGCACAGGCGATGTCGGAGAGCCGGTAGTTGAAGCCGAGGCGGTCGTGATCGAGCCAGCCCATGTCGGGGGCGCGGCCCTGGTTGCGCTCGGAGTCGACTCGCTCCTTCACGGCGGGGTCGCCCGTCGTGACCATCCCGCCCTCACCGGTGGTGAGCTGCTTGTTGGCGTAGAAGCCGAAGACCGCCGGATGCCCGCGACCGCCGACCGGTACACCGTCCGCGTGCACGGCGCCGAGCGCCTCGCAGGCGTCTTCGACGATCGGCAGGCCGAGCCGTTCGAAGGCGGGCAGATCCGCCGGGTAGCCGAAGATGTGCACCGGCAGCACCGCCGTCGTGCGCTCGCCGACAGCGGCGGCCGCGCCAGCCGGATCGAGGTTGAGCGTCCGCGGATCGATGTCGACGAACACCGGGCGCGCGCGCTCGTAGAGGATCGCGTTTGCGCTGGCCACGAACGAGAGCGGCGACGTGATCACCTCGTCGCCCTCCCCCACGCCCGCCGCGCGCAGCGCGAGATGCAGCCCGGCGGTGCCGCTCGATACGGCGCTGGCGTGCGCGACGCCCAGCCGGGAGGCGAACGCGGTCTCGAACTCCGCAAGCCGCGGGCCGAGCGACAGCTGGCCCGAACGCAGCACCTCGAGCACCCGCCCCTCCTCCTCGGCGCCGAGGACGGGCCGGGCGAGCGGGATCACGCGCGAGCGGCGCCCGGACCAGGCGACGGGCGCACGCGACCGGGTTGCATCCCGTGCTCAAGCGAGTCGACGAGCGCTTCCCAGGAGGCCTCGATGATGTTCTCAGAGACGCCAATCGTGCCCCAGGCCTCGTGTCCGTCGGACGCGTCGAGAAGCACGCGCGTGACCGCGCCGGTGCCCTTGACCTCGTCGAGGATGCGCACCTTGAAGTTGACGAGCTCGATGTCGCGCAGGTGCGGGTAGATCTCGCCGATCGCCGAGCGCAGGGCGCGGTCGAGCGCGTTCACCGGGCCGTTGCCCTCGGCGGTGCGCACGTAGCGCTCGCCGCCCACCCAGATCTTCACGGTCGCCTCGGTCTCGACCTTCCCGTCGGCTCGCTTCTCGACGATCGCGCGCCACGACTCGAGCCGGAACAGGGGCTCGTACGCGCCGCTCTCCTTGCGCAGCAGCAGCTCGAACGACCCGTCAGCGGCCTCGAAGTGGTAGCCGGCATGCTCGAGAGCCTTCAGGCGCTCGACCGTGCGGGTCGCGGTAGCGGCGTCGAAGTCGAGACCGGCCGCTTCGGCCTTCTCGGTAACCGTCGCACGGCCGGCGAGCTCGGAGACGAGCACGTCGCGGTGGTTGCCGACGAGGGCGGGATCGACGTGCTCGAAGGCGGTCGGCTCGCTGCGGGAGCCCGCCGCGTGCATGCCGGCCTTGTGGGCGAACGCGCTCTTGCCCACGTAGGCCTGGTCGGAGCGCGGGGAACGGTTGAGCAGCTCGTCGACGAAATGCGCGGCCTCGGTGAGGCGCCCGAGCTGAGCCTCCGAGACGACCGGACGGCCCATCTTCAGCTGCAGGTCGGCGATGATCGAGACGAGGTTGGCGTTGCCCGTGCGCTCGCCAATGCCGTTCATCGTGCCCTGCACCTGCGTGGCCCCGGCCTCGACGGCAACAAGCGTGTTCGCCACGGCGCACTCCGCATCGTTGTGCGTGTGGATACCGAGCCGATTCTGCGGCAGCGCGGCGGCCACCGCCGCGACCGCCGCGCTCACCTGTGACGGGAGCGAGGAGCCATTCGTGTCGCACAAGACGAGCCGCTCTGCCCCAGCGTCAGCCGCCGCACGCAGGCACGAAAGGGCGTAGTCGGGGTCAGCCCGCCAGCCGTCGAAGAAATGCTCGGCGTCGAAGAGCACGCGCTTGCCGTGGCGCACGAGGAAGGCCACGGACTCCGCGATCATCGCCAGGTTCTCCTCGCGCCCGGCTCGCACCACCCGGTCGACGTGCAGGGTCGAGGACTTGCCGACGAGGGTGCACACCGGCGCGAAGGAGTCCGCAAGCACGCGCAGGCCCTCGTCCTCGTCAACGGTTGCGTCACGCCGGCGGGTCATCCCGAAGGCCGCGATCTCGGCGTGCTCGAGCCGCTCCGCCGCCAGCCGCTCGAAGAGCTCCTGCTCCTTCGGGTTCGACGCCGGGAAGCCGGCCTCGATGAGATGCACGCCGAGCTCGTCGAGCCGGTGCACAACCTGCACCTTCTCCTCCGCGGTGAGGGTGATGCCAGCACCGCCCATGCCGTCGCGCAGGGTGGCGTCGTAGAGCTCGACGCTGCTCATGGCCTCAGCGCTTCAGCGCCGGGGCGGGCACGACGTCGAGCCAGTCGCGGTAGCGCGGATCGCGTCCGTGCAGCGAATCCTCGAAGACGCGCTGCAGCTCGAGGGTGACTGGGCCCGGGCCGCCGGCGCCGATGGCGTGGTCGTCGATCTCGCGCACGGGCACGAGCTCGGCCGCGGTGCCGGTCATGAACACCTCATCGGCGAGGTAGAGCTCGGCGCGCGCGAGGTCGCGTTCGACAAGCTCGTAATCGAGGTCTTCAGCGATCTGCATGACCGAACGACGGTTGATGCCGTCGAGGATGCCTGCGGTTTGGGGCGGCGTGAAGAGCTTCCCGTCACGGACGACGAAGATGTTCTCTCCCGAGCCCTCGCTCACGTGGCCGTGGTCATCGAGGAGGATGGCCTCCTCGTAACCGGCCTTGTGGGACTCGATCTTCGCCAGCACCGAGTTGAGGTACTGGCCGGTGGCCTTCGCGTGCGGGATCAGCGAATCGGCCGAGATGCGCCGCCACGAGGAGACCTTGGCGCGGATGCCGTTGGTCTTCCCTTCGTCCCCCAGGTAGGAGCCCCAGCTCCACGCCGCGATTGTGACGTCGACCGGAGCGTCGAGTGGGAAGAGGCCCATCTGCCCGTAGCCGCGATAGACGAGCGGGCGGATGTAGCCCGAGGTCAAGCCGTTGCGGGTGAGCAGCTCGTGCGTGGCCTGCCGCAGCTCCTCCGGCGCGTAGGGCACGGGCATGTAGTAGAGCTGCGCCGAGCGGTAGAGCCGCTTCAGGTGATCCTGATGGCGAAAGACCGCTGTGCTGCCCTCGTCGGTCTCGTAGGCGCGGATGCCCTCAAAGACGCCGGTGCCGTAGTGCAGGCCGTGGGTGAGCACATGCACCTTCGCGTCTTCCCAGGCGACGAACTCCCCGTTCATCCAGATGAGCTCGGCTTGCTGCACTGCGGCCATCTCCTAAAGGTGGGAAAGGACGGCGTCGGTCGCCTCGCGAGTGGTGGCGGCGCCGCCCAGGTCTGGAGTGCGCAGCCCGCCGGCCAGCGCTTGCTCCACGGCAGATTCTAACGTCGCGGCCTCCTTCTCCATGGCGAGGCCGTGACGCAGCATCAGCGCCGCCGAGAGGATCATCGCGAGCGGGTTGGCAACGCCCTGGCCGGCGATGTCTGGAGCCGATCCGTGCACGGGCTCGAACAGCCCGGGCGTGTTGGGATCCCCCGTGGATGCACTGGGCAATAGGCCGATCGAGCCGGTGAGCATCGCGGCCTCGTCGGAGAGGATGTCGCCGAACATGTTCTCGGCCAGGATCACGTCGAAATGACGCGGCGCCGCGATCAGCTTCATCGCGGCGTTGTCGACCAGGATGTGCTCGAGCTCGACGTGGGGGAACTCCTCGGAGTGGACCCGTCTCACCACCTCGCGCCACAGCCGCGAGCTCTCGAGCACGTTGGCCTTGTCGACCGAGGTGACGCGGGAGCGAGCCGCGCCGAAAGCGGTGCGGGCGATGCGCTCGATCTCGCCGGCGCTGTAGATGCAGGTGTCGTAGGCCGTGTCGCCCTCGCGCCCGCGCGCGCCGAAGTAGATGCCGCCCGTGAGCTCGCGGACGACGAGCAGGTCGGTGCCGTCGATGATCTCGCGCTTCAGCGGGCTCGAGTCATAGAGGGCCGGCAACGGCTTGACGGGGCGCAGGTTGGCGTAGAGGCCGAGCCCCTTGCGCAGCCCCAGCAGCCCCTGCTCCGGCCGGGGGGCGTCCGGATCGGTCGTGTCCCACTGCGGACCGCCGACGGCGGCGAGAAGGACGGCATCGCTGGTCCGGCAGGCTTCGAGGACGTCGTCGGTTAGCGCCGTGCCGTGGGCATCGATCGAGGCGCCGCCGAAGACGTGCTCCTCGTAGGTGAGACCGAGGCCGAGCCGGTCGAGCACCTCGAGGGAAGCCTCCATTATCTCGGGACCGATGCCGTCGCCGGGGAGGAGAGCGATGCTGGGTGCCATCGGGCTCAGGCTATCCGCGGCTCAGAGCGCCAGCGTCATCGGCCCCGAGCGCTCGCCGTCGCGCTCGTAGGCGTCGATCGCGTCGCCTTTCAGCAAGGTCTCAGCGATGTCGTCGAGCCCGCCCAGCAGGCGGTGGCGTATTCCTGAGTCGATCTCGAACGGCACCGCGCGACCGTCGAAGCGAACCTCGAGGGCTTCGAGGTCGACCTCTCCCTCCCCCGCCGCGGCCAGCGCCTGGCAGTCCCCCTCGGAGAGCACGACCGGCAGTAGCCCGATCTTCGTGCAGTTCGAGAAGAAGATGTCGGCGAAGCTCGGCGCGACGATGACCTTGAAGCCGTAGTCCTCGAGCGCCCACGGCGCGTGCTCGCGGGAAGATCCGCAGCCGAAGTTGCGCCCGGCCACCAGGATCGGGTTGCTCGGCAGGTTCCAGTTCGGGTCCTTCGCCCAGTCGTGGAAGAGGAACTCGCCGAAGCCGGTGCGCTCGACGCGCTTGAGGAACTGCTTGGGGATGATCTGATCGGTGTCGACGTCGGCGCGCGGGAGCACAGAGACGGGGCCGGAGACGATCTTCACGGGGTCCATTGCGTGCTTTAGCTCCAGTTCCTGATGTCGACGAAGCGGCCCTCGATCGCCGCAGCGGCGGCCATCTGGGGAGAGACGAGATGTGTGCGCCCCCCGCGGCCCTGCCGGCCCTCGAAGTTGCGGTTCGAGGTCGAGGCGCAGCGCTCACCCGGTGCCAGCGTGTCGGGGTTCATCCCCAGGCACATCGAGCACCCGGCGCCGCGCCAGTCGAAGCCGGCGGCGCGGAACACCTCGTCCAGGCCCTCGCGCTCGGCCTGCAGCTTCACCTGCTGGGAGCCGGGCACGACCATCGCCGAAAGATCACTTGAGACCTTGCGGCCCTTGACGACCTCGGCCGCGGCGCGCAGGTCGCCGATGCGCGAGTTGGTGCACGACCCGATGAAGATCCGGTCGAGCTTGATCTCCTCGATCGGCGTGCCCGCCTCGAGCGCCATGTACTCCAGCGCGCGCTCGTCGCCCTCGGAGGCCGGGTCGGGCACCGCGCCGGTCACGGAGGTGACCATGCTCGGCGTCGTGCCCCAAGTCACCTGGGGAGTCAGGGCCGAGGCGTCGACCTCGATCTCGCGATCGAAGCTTGCGCCCTCCTCGGTACTCAGCTCGCGCCACTCAGCCGCGGCGCGACCCAGGTCCGCGGGCGCGGCGGGCTTGCCCTCGATCCACGCGAAGGTCGTCTCGTCGGGGGCGATCATCCCGGCGCGACCGCCGCCCTCGATGGTCATGTTGCAGACGGTCATGCGCCCTTCCATCGAGAGCGCCTCGATCGCCGGCCCGGCGTATTCGACGACGTGGCCCGCCGCGCCGTCGACACCCATCTGGCCGATCGTGCCGAGGATCAGGTCCTTTGCGGTCACGCCGAAGCCGAGCTCGCCGGCGTAGGAGATGCGCATGGACTTGGGGCGCGGCTGCCCGAGGCACTGGGTGGCCAGCACGTGCTCGACCTCACTCGTGCCGATGCCGAACGCCAGCGCCCCGAACGCGCCGTGCGTCGCGGTGTGAGAGTCGCCGCAGACGATCGTCATCCCGGGCTGGGTCACGCCGAGCTCCGGCCCGATCACGTGGACGATGCCCTGCTGATCGGAGCCGAGCGAGAAGACAGGCACGCCGAACTCCGCGCAGTTGCGCTCGAGGGTCTCCACCTGCACGCGTGAAAGCTGGTCGCGGATGCGGGCGGCCACGGGCGTGCCGTCGGTGGGCACGTTGTGATCGGCCGTGGCGAGCGTGCGGTCGGGCCGGCGCACCTGGCGCCCGGCAAGCCGGAGGCCGTCGAAGGCCTGCGGGCTCGTCACCTCATGGACGAGATGCAGATCCACGTAGATCAGGTCCTCGGCCACCTCGTGGGCGGCCCAGATCTTGTCGAACAGTGTGCTCGGCATGGGTCTCTAGCTCCTTCTCAGTCCGGCCGAGACCACCGCCAGGAAGGCGGCCTCGCCGGAGCCGGGGTTCTCGAAGTGATGAGGTAGGTCCGCGTCGAAGGTGACGCAGTCACCAGTGGCGAGCTCGTGCGGCTCGCCGTCGCAGTGCAGGAGGAGCGGCCCGACCTCGACCAGCGCCGTCTCACGGCTGCCGGGCTCGTGGATCGGAGGATCGTCGGGACCGCCCGTGGCCGCGTGCGCTGCCAAGCGATGGCGAGAGAGCTCGGCGCGCTGGCCCGGCAGCGGCGGAGTCAAGACTTCGTAGGAATGTCCGGCGGTCGCTCTCCCCTCGCGCCGCCCGGAGGCGCGCACGACGGTGACCGCGCCGCTCTCATCGAGACGCAGCAGCTGGGAGAGGGTCAGGTCGAGCCCCGCAGCGATGCGCCCGGCGATGGAAAGAGTCGGGCTCGTCTCGCCCCGTTCGACCTGCGAGAGCATCGGCGCGCTGACGCCGGTACGGTCTGCGAGCTCGCGCAATGAGAGCCCCATGGCGTCGCGTAGTGCATGGATGCGCGGGCCGACGGCGGCGGTGTCGGTGGCTGTCGTGACTGCCATACGCGTGTATGTTATCACGTACGCGGAGCATGGCGTAGTGCCGCACTTCCGCGGCGCTAGGGTCGCGCGATGGCCCGCACCTTCCACGCGCCTGACGTGCTCGTCCTCGGCGCCGGAGGGGTCCTGGGCGAAGCGTGGATGACTGGGGTTCTGGGTGGAATCGAAGAAGCGGCGGGCATCGACTTCCGCCGCTGCGAGCGCTTCGTGGGCACGTCGGCGGGCTCGATCGTCGCCGCGACGCTGGTGGCCGGCCGCTCGCCTCGCCGTCCTCGCGACCTCGGTGACCCTGACGCGCCGCCGGCCGCACCCGCCTCCGCTCTGGCGCGCGGCTCGGTGAGCGCCCGCCGTGCCGCGAGCCTCGTGACGATGGCCGCCGCCGCTCCGGTCGCACCGCTTGCCCTATCGGCTTCCACGCCCGGCGGCGCGATGATGCGCGCCGGTCTGCTGAGCCGCATTCCCAGGCCGACGGCGACCCTGGGTGGCCTTCACCGCCGGGTCGACAAGTCGGGTGCCCGCTTCGACGGGCGGCTGCGCGTGGCCGCCGTCGACCGGCGCCGCGGGCGCCGGGTCGTCTTCGGCTCCCCGGGTGCGCCGTCGGCATCCGTCGGCGCGGCCGTCGAAGCCTCGTGCGCCGTACCGTGGCTCTTCGCGCCGGTGCAGATCGGTTCGCGCGAGTACGTCGACGGCGGCGTGTGGAGCATCACGAACCTCGACGTGGCTCCCGTCTCGGGGGCAACACAGGTTCTCTGCCTGAACCCCGTCGCCGGCGCGGTCGGCGTGCGCTCGATTTTCGGTGCCCTGCGGGCCGCCAGCCGCTCGGCGACTGCCGTAGAGGCGATGTCACTGCGCCGCCGCGGCGCGAGCGTGCGCACCATCGGCCCCGATCGCGAAGCGATCGAGGCCATGGGCGGCGATTTCATGCGCACGGGCCCCGGCGACGACGTGCTCGTGGCCGGCTTCCGCCAGGGCCAGCGGATCGCCGCGACGGGCCGCGTCTGAGGACACCGCGAGCCGCGAAAGGTCACTGACCGGGGTCACGGCACCGGTAGATGAACGTTCGCGGCTCAGGAAGACGAGCGACCAAGGTGTCGTTCTCCCCAGATCTGGTCCCGCAACTACCGCGGTGCGCCGCCCTACGGCGTCGGCAGCAACTTCGTACCGCCCGGGTGGCGCGCCGCGAGCTCGGCTCGGCGCACGGCGTTCGAGAGCGCCCGTACGTACGCGCGTCCCGCCGCCTCGATGATGTCGGTCGACACGCCCTGACCCGCTCCGGTCTGCCCGTCGACCTCGACGACGACCGACGTCTCCCCCAGTGCGTCCTGACCGCCGGTAACGGCGTTCACGCTGAACTCGCGCAGCTTGGCGTCCACGTTGGTCGCCGCGTTGAGCGCACGGAAGATCGCGTCGATGGGCCCGTCGCCCGTGAAGGAACCCGTGAGGACCGTTCCGTCAGCCACCCGCACGCCCACCTTCGCGTGCGGAGGCCGTCGTGATGACGCCTCCACGTCGAACCAGTCGAGCACGAACGAGGCAACCTCCTCGCGCAGCTCGTCGGTCATCAGCGCTTCGAGGTCCATCGCGGAGACCTGCTTCTTCTTGTCCGCGATCTCCTTGAAGCGCTTGAACGCCGTGTTCAGCACCTGGCCGTCGACCTCGAACCCGAGCTCGGCCAGGGCGGCGCGGAGCGCGTGGCGACCGGAGTGCTTGCCGAGGACGATCGAGTTGGCGTCGAGCCCCACCGTCGTCGCATCCATGATCTCGTACGTCGTGCGTTCTTTGAGCACGCCGTCCTGGTGGATGCCCGACTCGTGGGCAAACGCGTTGCGCCCCACGATCGCCTTGTTGGGCTGCACCGCGTAGCCCGTCAGGCGGGAGACGAGGCGGCTGGTGCGCGCGATCTCGTTCGTCCGCGCTTCGGTGTGCAGCCCGCCGAGCGCGTCCCGGCGCGTGTGCAGGAGCATCACCAGCTCCTCGAGCGACGCGTTACCGGCGCGCTCGCCGATGCCGTTGATGGCGCACTCGATCTGACGCGCCCCGGCCAGAACACCCGCGAAGGAGTTCGCCACCGCCAGGCCGAGGTCGTCGTGGCAGTGCACGGACAGAACCACCTCGCGTAGCCCCGGCACGGCCGCGTAGAGCTGCTCGAGGAACCCCGTGAACTCGTGGGGCATCGTGTAGCCCACGGTGTCAGGGATGTTGATCGTCGTCGCACCTTCGTCGAGGGCGATCTGCACCACCTCGGCGGTGAAGTCGAGGTCGGCGCGCGTCGCGTCCATGGGCGAGAACTCGACATCGTCGGTGTAGGAGCGGGCGTGGGCCACCGCGGCGCGCGCCTGCCCCTTCACGTCTTCGCGCGTGGTCTGCAGCTGGTGCTCGATGTGGATGTCGGAGGTCGAGATGAACGTATGTATCCGCGCCCGCTCCGCGTCTTTCACCGCTCCCCAGGCCGCATCGATGTCGGCCACGTGCGTGCGCGCCAAGCCGGCGATGACGGGTCCTTCCACCTGACGCGAGATCGCCTCGACGGCCTCGAAGTCACCGGGCGAGGTGATGGGGAAACCGGCTTCGATCACGTCTACTCCGAGGCGTGCGAGCTGGTGCGCGATCTCGAGCTTCTCGCTCGTGTTCAGCGAGATGCCGGGCGACTGCTCGCCGTCGCGCAGCGTCGTATCGAAGATGAGTACTCGGTCTTGCTCCATGTCGCGCTTCTCCTGGCTCCTAAGAGCCGTTCGCTTCTTCTCGGGTGTTGGTTTGCGGCTACGCGGCCGCCACGCGTTATTCCCCCCGGAGGGGGAGGAGAAGAAGTCGAAGGGCGAGAGAGCGCGACATCTGCCGTGAAAGGCTAGCAGCGCGGAGGGGCGGCTAAACCGACCCGCCCTACGCCTGCGAAGCCTTGGTCGCCGGGTCCTCGGCCATCGCCTCGAGCCCGCGGACGAAGACGCCGACCATAGTGGCGTACAGCTCATCCGGCAGGCCGGGCTCGATGAGCTGACCGACCAGAAAGCCATCCGCCATGAAGTACGTCATCGCCGTGATCTGCTCGATCGGAAGCGGCATGGCCGTATCGGACGCCGCGGCCCACCGCCCGTAGATGAGCGCCAGGCGCTCGCGCATCGCGCGCTGGCGTGTGGCCAGCTCCTGGCGGAACTCGTCGTTGCGCGTCGCGTAGGAGACGAACTGGAAGTACAACCGCGGCCACTCTAAGTCGCCACGCGCGAACTGGATGAAGTCGGCCGCCGCAGTGCGCGCCTCGTCACGTGGCTCGTCTGCCCCCGCGAGCGCGTGATCGAGACGCTCCAACTCGGAGGCGAACTTCTCGTCGAGCATGACGAGGAAGAGCTCCTCCTTGTTGCGGAAGTTCGCGTAGAAGGCTCCTTTCGTGTACCCGGCCTCCTCGGCGACATCGTCGATCGACGCCCCGTCGAGCCCGTGGTGACAGAACAGCTTGGATGCCGCCCGAAGCAGCGAGCTGCGGGTGCGCTCCTGGTTCTGACGACGGCTGGCTGCGGCGTGCATCACGCGAAGATGACCTCCGCGTCGTGGCGCGGGGTCTCCGTGATCGCCCGCCGGAACACACGCTCGGAGCCCGCGCGAGCCGGTTGCATCCGCGGGCGCTGGCGCACCAGCTCGCGCAGCACGATGCTCATCTCGAACTGGGCGAACGCGCCGCCGAGGCAGCGCCGGACCCCGCCGCCGAAGGGGATCCAGGTGTAGGTGCCTGGCGCCTCCTCGAGAAAGCGCTCGGGCCGAAATGCCTCCGGGTCGGGATAGACGTCGGGGCGCCTGTGCATCAGGTAGATGCACGGCAGGACTACGGTACCGGCGGGTAGCTCGCGGCCGCCGAGCTCGACGGCTTTGGTGAGCTGGCGCGCCACGACCGAGATCACAGGCCGCAGGCGCAGAGTCTCCGTGATGACCGCGTCGAGGTAGCCGCTCTCGCCGGCGCGCACCTCGGACTCGAGCCGTGCGAGCTTCTCCGGATGGCGGCAGAGGCGCTCGATCGCCCAGGAGAGGGCGTTGGCCGTGGTCTCATGGCCGGCGACGAGGAGCGTCATCAGCTCGTCCCGCAACTCGCGGTCGGTCATGGGGCTGCCGTCCTCGTGGCGCGCCTGCAGCAGCAGGGAAAGGATGTCCTCACGCGCGTCCAGGTCCGGCGCGTTGCGGCGCGCCGCGATCTCCTCGAAGACGGGCTCGTCGACGCGGGCGATGTCACGCTGGAACGGACCGAAGCGCGACAGCCTCTCGGGGCCCAGGAGAAACGGGAACACCATCATGAGCGGGTTCGTGACCATGTCGAGCAGCCGCCGCAGTTCGTGACGGAGCCGCTCCAATCGCTCGCCGTCGGTCAGCCCGAAGACCGCTCGCAGGATGATCTCGAGCGTCAGCGCCTGCATCCGGGGGCGCAGGCGATGCGGCTCGCCGCGCGGCCAGCTCTCGATCTCCGCGGCGGCGATGTCCTGCATCAGCTCGCCGTAGCGCTGCATCCGCTTACCGTGAAACGGAGGCAGGAGCAACTTGCGCTGCTCCAGGTGCGCCGCGTCGTCGAGCAGGAGCACCGAGTGGCGGCCGAGCACGGGTAGCAGGATCTTGTTGCCCTCGCCGGCGTGGAAGGTCTCCGGTCCCCCGTGAAGACCTGCTTGACGTCGTCGGGGTTGGAGAGCACCACCCACGTGCCCTCGTGGGCGATATGCAGCGTGAACGTCTCGCCGTAGCGCGCCGCGCACTGATCCAGGAGCCATTGCGCCCGGCGGGCCCAGATCGCCGTCTGGACTGCCCGCGGCATCCGGGGTCCCGGCGGCAGCGTGCTCGCCCTGCTCACGCTCACCTGGCCCGCTCCAGGCGAGGCCGCAGCACCCGGGTCACCGGGCATGCACGTCGGGCGCGGAGCGGCTTCCGGCTCGGCAGCGGCCGAACCGCGTACGTGGCGACCGGCTCGGTGACGTTACGCAGCCTGCAGCTGGCGTTCGCCGTGCTCCATCCTGTCCATGGCTCCGGCCGCGCTCCGGGTCGCCTCGCTGATCAGCACCTCGCCGCCGCCGGCGACCGAGCACAGGCGCGACGCGACATTGACCGTCCGCCCGTACCAGTCGCCGTCCCGGGCGATAGCCGGGCCGGTGTGCACGCCCACGCGGACCAGCGGGAACTCGGGGTCCGCGGCGAGCTCGTCGACGACCCGCAGTCCGAGCTCGACTCCCGCGGCCGCGCTGGCAGACCGCAGCATCACGCAATCGCCGATCGCCTTCACCTGCTCGGCCCCGTGACTCTCGAGGAGAGCGCCGACCCGGCGCTGGAGCTCGACCGCCACCTCCACCGCGCGATAATCCCCTTCGGATTCGGCAAGCGCCGTGAAGCCGACCAGGTCGGCGAAGAGGAAGGTGTGTTCCGCGCGCCCCATCACAGATACCGGCCAGTATCTAGTCACATACCCTGCGGTATGTCAAGTGGATGCTCAAGCCCCGTGGGCCGCCGCGGGCTCGGGCGCCGCTGCGCACGCGCGCGTCCCGCCGGCTCAAGCGACGCTGCAGCAGCACGTTCAGGACCATCAGGATGAGCACCGCGAACAGGAGCATGCTGCCGAGCACGTTGGCCTCGGGCGGACGCCCTGGCGCGTGGACCCGAAGATGAACAACGAAAACGTGGTGTTCTGACCGATCATCCGCAGGGTCGTTGTCTTCCACACCCCGAGGGGCCGAGCATCGCGAAGAACGCGGCGCGCTCGATCGAGAGCGTGAGGCGGTCGACCGCCACCATCTCGCCAAAGCGCTTGCGGGGCTCTTACGCCTAGGTGTCCGAGGGCCGACCGGCGCTACAGGGAGAGGGCGTGACCCTCGACGAAGCCCTCGGAGGCCACGATCTCGTCCACGACGGAGCGCGGCGCCTCCACGTCGGTGGTGATCACCATCGCGGCCAGGGCGTCATCGCCCCCGGCACCTTCAGGTAGACGGCCGACCGCAGCAGAGGAGATGTTGATCCCGTGCGCTCCGAACGCTTGGCCGACGCGGCCGATCATGCCCGGCACGTCGGAGTAGCGGAACAAGGACAGGTGCGGATCGAGCTGCACGTTGAAGCGCTGATCCCAGACCTCGAGCAGATGGGCCCGGTTGCGCTGGCCGAGAGTCGTGCCGACCACTCGCACGCGCTTGCCGCCGGCGACCACCGTCACGCGTACGAGGTCGGTGAAGTCGCGCGCGACCGTTTCCTTCGTCTCCGCGAGCTCGATGCCGCGCTCGGCGGCCAATGATGGGGCGTTGACGTAGTTGACGGCCTCCTCGGTGTGGCCGGCGAGCACGCCGTTCAACACGGCGGTAGAGAGCAGGCGCGTGTCGCGCCCGGCGATGCGCCCGAGGTACTCCGTCTCGACCCGGTCGATCGAGGACCCTTCGGCAACCGCCGTGGCGATCCGCCCGAGACCCTCACAGAGCGGTAGGAATGGCCCGAGCAGCTCCATGTCCTCGGCGTCGACCGCGGGGATGTTGACCGCCGTAGAGACGACGCCACCGGTGAGCGCGGCCACCACCTGCTCCGCGGCTTGATAGCCGGCGCGATCGGTGGCCTCCGCGGTCGAGGCGCCCAGGTGCGGGGTGACCACGACGTTCGGGTAGGCGAAGAGCGGGTGCTCGGTCATCGGCTCGGACGGGAAGACGTCGAGGGCCGCGCCGCCGAGAAGCCCCGAGTCGAGGGCGTCCTTCAGCGCGTCGTAGTCGACGAGCCCGCCGCGGGCGACGTTCAACACGCGCACCCCTCTCCGCATCTTCGCGAAGGCCTCGGCGTCGAGCCAGTTCTTGGTGTCGGGGGTGTTCGGCAGGTGGATCGTGATGAAGTCCGCTTCGGCGTAGACGCCGTCGGAAGTCTCAGCCTTCTCGACACCTAGCTCGCGGTAGCGGTCGGCCGCGACGAACGGGTCGAAGGCGACGACGCGCATCCCGAACCCGCGCGCGCGCTGCGCCACGAGCTGGCCGATACGGCCGAAGCCGAGGATGCCGAGCGTCTTCTCGTAGACCTCGACGCCGGAGAACTTCGAACGCTCCCACTTGCCCGAGGTGAGGGACGCGTGCGCCTGGGGCACGTTGCGCGCCAGGGCCAGCAGCAACGCCATCGTGTGCTCGGCCGCGGTCACGACGTTCGACTGCGGCGCGTTCGCAACCACGATGCCGCGCTTGGTCGCCGCCTCGACGTCGACGTTGTCGACTCCGACCCCGGCGCGACCGATCACCTTGAGGCGCTCACCGCGCGCGATCAGATCGGAGGTCAACTTGGTCGCCGACCGGATGACTATTCCCTCGTAGTCGCCGATGCGCCCAGGGAGGTCGAACCCATCCTGGTCGAATGCGGTGTCGACCTCGAAGGACTCCTTGAGCAGGGCGATGCCGGAGGCGCCCACGTCTTCGGCTACGAGCACACGGGTCATATCCGTTCAACCGTCCAGTCGATGCACGCGGTCAGCGCCTGCACGTCGGAGGTGTCGATCGCCGGGAACATCCCGATCCGCAGCTGGTTGCGCCCGAGCTTGCGGTAGGGCTCAACGTCGACGATGCGGTTGGCCCTCAGAGTCGCGGCGATCGCAGCGGCGTCCACCGCATCCTCGAAGTCGATCGTGCCGATGACGGGCGAGCGCTTGTCGGGATCGGCCACGAACGGCGCCGCGAACGACGCCTGCTCGGCCCATCCGTAGAGATGATCGGCCGAGGCGCGCGACCGGCCGGTGGAGAACTCGAGACCCCCGCCGTCGAGCATCCACTCAATCTGGTCGGCCAGAAGAATCAGCGTGGCGAGCGCCGGCGTGTTGTAGGTCTGATCTTTGCGCGAGTTGTCCAGGGCCGTGCCCAGCGACAAGAACTCCGGGATCCACCGGTCGGATGCGGCGAGCTTCTCGATGCGCTCGATCGCGGCGGGGCTGAGCAGGGCGAGCCAGAGGCCGCCGTCGGAGGCGAAGCCCTTCTGCGGCGCGAAGTAGTAGGCGTCGAACTCGCTCGCCTGCACGGGCAGGCCCGCGGCCGCCGAGGTCGCGTCGATGGCGACGAGGGCGTCGCCCGAGTCTTGCGGGCGGGCGACGGGGACGATCACGCCCGTCGAGGTCTCGTTGTGCGCCCAGGCGATGAGGTCGCAGGAGGGATCGGCCTGCGGCACCGGCGCGTCACCCGGCTCGGCGCTGATCACGACAGGATCCTCGAGGAAGGGCGCGCCTTCTGTCACCGTGACGAACTTCTGGGAGAACTCCCCGTAGGTGAGGTGCAACGCGCGGCGCTCCACGAGACCGAAGGCCGCAGCGTCCCAGAACGCCGTGGTCCCGCCGTTGCCGAGCGCGACCTCGTAGCCGTCCGGGAGCGAGAAGAGATCGCGCAGGCCGCTACGTACACGGCCAACGACCTCCTTGACCGGCTTCTGCCGGTGCGACGTGCCCATGATGCGGTCGCCCTCGGCGACGAGATGCACCAGCTGCTCCGGGCGCACCTTCGACGGGCCCGCGCCGAAGCGGCCGTCGGCCGGTCGCAGGGCGGCCGGTATCTCGAGCTTCGTGTCGGTGCTTGGCGGCATGGGGCGTCCTCTTGAGAGTCGAAGGTGGCCCAGGCGCGCGGCGTTCAATCGTCCCATCGCTCCCCGGTGGTGATCCACCTCGAGGCGCCAGTCGCGACGGGCGAGGCAGTGTAGCGGGCGGGTCTATCCGTGAAAGGCGCCGAGTGCGCGCGAGAAGTCCAAGGAGTTCTGCGGGACCCCGGAGCAGTTGCCCTGTGTCGTCGTCACGGGCCCGTCGCACTCCTCGTCCCGGCCGAGCGGCCGGCGACCACACGCCGAGCATGCCGATGTGACCCTAATTGGCCCAGCCCGCGACCTGCCGCGCGTCGTCGAGCGTGAACGTCTCGGTGCTCTCGTCCGGGAGTTTCTGTCCACAGACCGTTGCGCGACGCCGCTGTGGACAGAAGCTCCCGCAGCTGTTGCGTAAGTCCCGGTCTGTCCGGACCGTTTAAGAGGCTTTGGTGATGGGCCAGAACTTCTTGTCTTGTGATCGTGATCAGGATTATCTGATGCCGCCGAGCGTGCGGGAGTGGCTGCCGGCGGAGCATCTCGTGTG
>JBBPXY010000064.1:0-39767 GCA_038200435.1 Solirubrobacterales bacterium | reverse complement strand
CGCTGATCCTTGTCATCGAGGACGACTCGCAGGACGGCGCCGACCACGTCGACGCGCACCGTATCCCCGCGCTCGCCATCAGCCCATACACCCGCCGAGGCGCCGTCGTGCACGACCGCTACGACCAGATCTCGTTCCTCAAGTCGCTCGAGCTCGTCGTGGGCATGAAGCCCCGCAACCTGGCCGAAGCGCTCGCCACGCCGCTGTACTCCGCGTTCGGATCCACGCCGCTGAACGCCGAGCCCTTCAACGCGATCACGCCCAAGCAGAGCATCACCGAGCTCAACTCGGCCTCTTCGGCGGGGGCGAAGGAGTCGCGGGCGCTCAACCTCGGCCCGACCGACAACGTGCCTCAGCAGGTGCTCGACGGCCTGCTGTGGAAGTCGGTGCACGGCGCGAACTCGAAGCCTCCGCCGCCAGGGCCGAACGCCTCCGGCGCGGACGAGGGCGGGGGCGGGCGGTAGGCGGGCGCCCCATGTCGGGGCGCAGGCGAATCGAGGAGCGGGAGCGACGGGACTCGAACCCGCGACCTCCGGCGTGACAGGCCGGCGCTCTAACCAACTGAGCTACGCCCCCGAGAGACGTGAGTATGGCAAGGGTGCGCGGGGTAGACCGGTGAAATGAGCGCAACACTGGAGATCACACCGCCCGCCTCGCCCACCGAGCAGCCGCTGCCCGGAGGTCCCGGGCCGCAGGTGCCAGATCCGGGCCCCGATCCCGTGCCCGATCCGGGTCCGCCGAGCGTGCCCGACCCCTCGCCGCCCGAGCAGCCGGACACCCCGGCGCCCGACGTCCCCTCGCCCTCTCCGGGCGGCCCGGAGACCCCGGCGCCGACCCCGACACCGGCGCCCCAGCCAGGGACGCCGGGGCCGGTGACGATCTAGGCGCTCTCGCTTTCGCTCGAGCCGTTGGCGCTGAGGCGCGCCTTTACTTCTTCGGCGTCGTCGGGCTCCGCGGTCGGCGCCTGCTCGGCGGGAGCGTGCAGCAGGTTCTCCACGCCCTTCACTCCAGGCACCTGATCAGCTTCCGTCGCGAGGCGGCGACCAAGGCCGGCGTCTCCGATTGAGCCGCGGAGCGTCACCTTGCCGAACGCGGCGTTGACGACGATGTCGCCCTTGGGCACGTCGGAGGAGCGGAAGATCTCCGTCTCCACCTTGCGCGCGAGGGTGGTGTCGTCGTTCTCGATAGGAGTCTGCGCCACGCGCTCCTCCGCAGCCGAGGCCGAGGCCTTCGCTGCTCTGCTGCTGCGCTTCTTCAACGCGGCCGCGACCGCCGCAGCGGCCAGCACGGGACCCGCGACCAGCGCTGCGTTGCGCGGCGGGGGCGGGCTCGGCGTCCGCGGGCTGGGGCGAATGCTCACCGGCAGCGAGCCAAGGGCACGTCCGGCTAGGGCACCGGCCCTTTCGAAGCGGTCGGGCCGCGGCTTGGGCGGCTTCTTCAGGGCGATTCTCATGGGTCTCCTCGTGTGGATTCGCGTCTGCTCGTCTAGGCGTACCCGGGTTGGGCGACCGGGGAACTAGGCTCCTCCTGTGTCTATTTCCGGGAGCCCGCAGCCTTCGACCAATCCGTTCGTGCGCATCGCCGGCGACCTGGGCACCGAGCGCAGAGCGGCCACGCCGTTCCCCCCGGGACCGACCTCTTTCAGCCTGGCACGTACGCACGGGTTCCTGCGCGATCCGTTGCGGATCCTGCTCGACGCCTACGAGTGTTTCGGGCCGGTCTTCACCGTGCGCGTGCTCCACGCCCCGCTCGTCTTCATGCTCGGGCCCGACGCCAACCACTACATGACGGTCTCCCACGCCGAGAACTTCCGTTGGCGCGACGGCGGCATGCGAGATCTCATCCCGCTGCTCGGCGACGGGCTGCTGACCACCGACGGGACCGCGCACCGCACCGCCCGCCGGGTGATGCTGCCTGCCTTCCACCGTGATCGCATCCTCGAAGCGGGTGAGGTCATGCTGGCCGAAACTGAACAGGCGCTCGGAGGGCTGCGCCCTGGGGAGCGTGTGGACGTCTACGACTGGACCCGGCGCCTTGCCTTGCGCATCGCGATGCGCGCGCTCTTCGGCTTCGATCCCGACCGTGCCGACCGCGGAGCTCTGGCCCATGAGTTCGAGGTGGGCCTCGGCTACTACGGGCGCGACTACTTCCTCCAAGCGCTACGCGGACCGCGCACGCCGTGGGCGCGCATGAAGCTCGCCCGCCGGCGCATCGACGAAGTCATCTACGCAGAGATCGCGCTGCGGCGAGCGGCACCTCGAGGCGAGGAACGCACCGATCTTCTCGGGCTCCTGCTCGCTGGTCGCGACGAGGACTCGAGGGGCCTGTCCGACCAGCAGGTGCGCGACCAGGTCATGACGCTGCTGTTCGCCGGTCACGACACGACGACCTCGACGGTGACCTTCCTCCTGTACGAGCTCGCCCGCCATCCTCACGAGCTTGCGCGGGTGCAGGATGAGCTCGACGGCGTGCTGGGCGACGCGCCCGCGACGCCGGAGCAGCTCTTCTCCGGCCTTCCCCAGCTCGACGCTGCGCTCGACGAGACGCTGCGCCTCTACCCCGCGGCCTGGGTCGGCCCGCGCGCAGCCGTCGAGACCTACGAGTTCGCGGATGTTCGCGTGCCGGCGGGAGCGATGGTGAACTACTCGTCCTGGGCGAGCCACCGCCTCCCCGAGGTGTTCCCCGATCCCGAGGCGTTCCTGCCCGACCGCTTCACCCCGGAGGCCAAGGCCCGGCTGCCCAAGGGCGC
The DNA here is from genome assembly GCA_038200435.1 of Solirubrobacterales bacterium. Classification (GTDB taxonomy): domain Bacteria; phylum Actinomycetota; class Thermoleophilia; order Solirubrobacterales; family Solirubrobacteraceae; genus JBBPXY01. The sequence continues at coordinate 37,018 of JBBPXY010000064.1, read as the reverse complement.
CTACGTGCCCTTCGGAGGCGGTTCGCGCATGTGCATCGGAATGCGTTTCGGGCAGCTCGAGATCAAGGCCATCGCCTCGCGGCTGCTTCAGCGTTACCGCTTTGAGCAGCTACCCGGCCGGACGATGAGGGTGCAGACCACACCAACGCTCGGGCCCCGGGGCGGGCTGCCGATGGTCGTACGAGGGCGCTAGCCGGCAGCCTCCGCCTTGCGCAGGCCCCTAACCGCCCAGACGCCAAACACCGCGACGAGCGCAGCGCCCGCGCCAAAGGCGATCAGGACGTGGGCGGTGTCGCCCGCGATGAGCGAGCGGCCGGCCTCGAGGAACGCCGTGGCCGGGTTGTACTTCGCGACGGAGTGGATCCAGCCCTCGAGCAGCGGCAGCGGCACGTAGACGGGCGCGAGGAACAGGAGAATGAAGACCGGCATCTGGATGGCGGGGCCACCCTGGATCGAGCGGATGCGCAGCGCCACGCCTGCCGCCCACAAGGTCGAGGCCAGGTTGACGAGCAGGGCCAAGCCGACCAGCCCGACGAGGTCGAGCCCGCCGCCGTTGACGTTCATCCCCGTCGCCAGCGCGACGCCGAAGACCAGCGTGATGGTGAAGGCGGTGCGTACCGCAGCCGCGATCGCGTAGCCGCCGATGATGCCCAGGCGCTGAGGCGCGGCGAGCAGCAGGCGCCGGGCAAACCCCGTCTCGAAGTCGCGCGCGATGGAGAACCCCGTGAAGACCCCGCCGAATGCCGCTGACTGCACGAGGACGAAGGCGAACTGAAACGCCGTGTAGCCCGGGGCGTAGTTGAAGTTCGGCACCTTGGAGATGGTCGACAGGCCCCCGGCGAACGCGGTGAAGAACAGCAGCGGGAAGGCCAGCGACGGCACGATGAGCGCCGGGTTGTAGAAGAAGTTGTGCAGCGTGCGCCAGGCGACGGCACGCGCGACCGAGACGGTGCCCCTCATGTGCGCACCAGCCGCTGCTTCATCGCCGCCGACGCCGCGGTCAGACCCACCACGAGCACCACCAGCCCGATCCCGAAGGCGAGCGCCAGGGCCTCGCCGTCCCATCCCGTGATCAGCAGGCTGCGGAGCCCCTCGAGCAGGTAGGAGACGGGGTTGGCGGTCGCGATCGCCTTGAACCAGCCGTGGCCGAGCAGATCACGCGGCAGGTTGGAAGAGGAGAGGAAGAGGAACACGAACATGAGGGGGAAGAGCCCCTGCACGGCTTCACCGCTCCCCGTTCGCAGGGCTGCCGCCGTGCCCAGCGCGCCGAAGGCCAGCGCGATGAACACGCCGAGGACGATGAGCACCAGCGCGCCGCCCACCCCAGCCTTGATGTGCGCCCCGGCGGTGAGGCCGACGGCAATGTAGAGCACCGACTGGATGAAGCCCAGCACGCCCACACCCGCGAGCTGCCCGACGAGAAGCGCGGCGCGGCGCATCGGGGTGAGGGCCAGCCGGTTGAGGAAGCCCGTCTCGATGTCGTTGGCCAGGTTGGTGCCGGCGTTCAGCATCGCGAACATCGCCCCCTGCATGAACGTGATGGCCAGCGCGAACGTGAGGTAGGAGTGGGTTGGGAAGCCCGGAATGTTCGTCGCGCGGCTCAGGCCGCTCGCGTTCACCGCGAGAAGGACGGTCGGGAAGATGAGCGACGGGATCACCTGCGCGGGCTGGCGCAGCGTCTTCAGCACCGAGCGCCGGGCGAGGGTCGCGACCTGGAGGCCGAGCGGGGGCCCTTCGGCGCTCACCCTCCCATCGATTCTTCAGCCTGCTTATCGTCCTCCGCGCCCCCCGAGCCCTCGAGCGAGCGGCCGGTCTTGGCCAGGAACACGTCGTCGAGCGAAGGCTCGTGGAGCTGGAGGTGAGAGACCTGTAGCCCGTCGGCGTCGAGCGCCCGGATCACGTCGGCCAGGCCCGAGGCACCGGCGCGCAGGCGCACGGCAACCGCGTCGCGCGCGGCTTCGGCGGGCTCGCCGAAGCGCACGAGCACCTCAGCGACCGACTCGCGCTGGCTCAGATCCTGGGGAACCACCTCTACGCTCGGCAGGCCGATCTCCGCCTTGAGCTGCGCGGGTGTGCCTTCGGCGACGATGGCCCCGTGGTCGATGATCCCCACGCGGTCGGCCAGGACGTCGGCCTCCTCGAGGTACTGCGTGGTGAGGAAGACCGTGACTCCATCGTCCTTCGCGAGGCGTCCGACCTCCTCCCAGAGCGCGCTGCGGCTCTGAGGGTCGAGGCCCGTGGTGGGCTCGTCGAGGAAGAGGATGCGGGGCCCGTGCACGAGGGCGAGCGCCAGGTCGAGCCTACGGCGCATGCCGCCCGAGTAGCCACCCACCTTGCGATCGGCCGCCTCGATGAGGCCGACTCGCTCGAGCAACGAATCGCCACGCTCCTTGCGCTCGGCCTTGGCCAGGCCGTGAAGCGCGGTCTGCAGCTTCATGTGCTCGCGGCCCGTTAGGAACGGATCGAGCGCGGCTTCCTGCAGGGCGGCCCCGATGGCTCCGCGCACCTGCGGGCCCTGCTTGACGATGTCGTAGCCGGCCACCCGCGCCGTTCCCGACGTCGGCGGAAGCAGGGTGACGAGCATGAGCACCGTCGTCGACTTGCCGGCTCCGTTGGGGCCGAGAAAACCGTATATCTCGCCGGGTGCGACCGTCAGATCGATCCCGTCGACTGCGCGCGGGCCCTTCTTGAACTCGCGGACGAGGCCCTCGACCTCGATGCCGTTGTCTGCCATCTAGAAAGCTCCTGGTGGACCGCCCGGGGGTGGGCGCCGACCAGTGTGACAAACGCGATCTGCGGGCTAGAACGCGGCGTTGCGGGCGAAGCCGAGCGCGAGGTCCGGCCACCACTCACCCGACCGCGGGCCACCGTTGCACGGTCCGTCGGAGTAGCCGGGGTTCGACGACCACTCGAAGGAGTCGACAAGTGAATCACCGGTGTTGGTGGTCGGCCGAACCCCGAGCCCGCGGCCCCACGGGTTGCACCAGAGGTCCTCGGAGGAGTGCGCGAGCGAGCGCGGAAGCGGGCCGCGGCCGTTGCGCGAGGTGTTGACGATGAAGTGCTTGCGACCCACGCCCGCGGCGATCTGGCGGCCGTAGCGCACCTCGTCACCCGTGCGGTCATACCCGGTCGTGTTGAGAGCGAAGCCACGCGCGTAGCGCACGCCGGCGGCCTTCAGGCGCTGCATCATCACGTGGGGCTGGGGCCACGAGACGCCGCCGGCGTCGAGGTAGACGCTGGTGTGCGGGAGCGAGCCGAGCCGGCGCACCGCGTAGCGCTCGAGGGCGAAGCGCTCGCGCTGGCGCGCCGCGCTCAGGCACCTGACGATCGGCAGGCCGTCGGGCTCGACGATGACCACCGACGGGTAGGAGCCGATGCCGCTGCGGACTTGGTCGACCCACCGCTTGTACTGCGCGGCGGAGCGCATGCCTCCCGACGAGTAGCCGCCGCAGTCTCGGTAAGGGAGGTTGTAGAGCACGAAGAACCCGTTGGCGTGCTGGGGGCGCAGGCGGGTGCTGATCGTCCAGCGAAGGTGCGGTCCGACGGGGTTGATCCAACCGCCGAGCCACTCCGCCGATGGCGTGCTAGAGATCTTGCTCACGGCGAGCGCGTCGAGCGGTCGCGTCAGCCGCCAGGCCCGCACTTGGCGAGCGGCGGCGGAATCGTTGTCGATGAAGAACCGCGCCCCGCGAAAGGGATTGCCGCGCGTGCTTGCCAGCGCCGACGGTGCCGGCAGGGCAACCGCGAGGGTCAAGAGGATGAGGAGGAGACGGGAACGGGACATGGGTCGCACGCGCGCTCAGGGGCGCGACCCGGTTGATCGGCAGGGGCGCTCGGTTCTTTACGCCCCCTCTTGCTCCGTCCCTAGAGGCCGGCCGGGTGCCTTACAACGTAACCGCTCGTCGGATGCATACTCCGATGCCAGCGGGAGCCGTCGGCGGATTGACCCGACGTGTCGTAGCGGCGGCCGTCGATCGTCATGAAGACATGGCCGGAATTTGCGTAGATCGAGACGTGCCGTCCGCGGCCCGGGCTCCCGTAGCTCTCGAAGCCGCCCGAGGTGAGCGGCGAACTCAGGAGGTGCGCGCCGTGGAGCACGTAGGACACCGAGCCGGAGCAGTCGTAACCACTGTCCGAGAACGACCCGTGGCCTCCGCCGTAGCGGTAGGGGTAGCGGGCGATGCGGTTGCCCGCGGCGATCATCAGCGCCAGGGTGTGGCCGACCCCCGAGCTCGCATGATGACGAGAGCGCTCGCGTAGCGCGCTTCCGCGGAACGTGCCCAGGCCGAGCGCGCGCCAGGTCGCAGGCCCGACCACGCCGTCGACGGCGAGGTGATGGGAGCGCTGGAAGCCGCGCACGCCTCGCGCTGTCTGCGGACCGAAGACGCCGTCGGCCGGCAGGCCGAGAGCGCGCTGGACCGCCGCGACCGGGTTGCCGTGCACGGCAGGTGAGCGCGAAGCCCCTCCCAGGGCGTGCCAGGTAGCCGGGCCGACGATGCCGTCGGAGTGCAGGCCGTGACGATGCTGGAAGGAGCGCACCGCGTGCGCAGTGCCCGGGCCGAAGATGCCGTCGGCGTGCACGTGCAGGGCGCGCTGAAGGCGGCGCACCGCGTCGCCGCGGTCGCCCTCCTTGATGACGGGATGCGAAGACTGAGCCGAGGCTTTCGATGCCACGACGCCAGCCCCGGCGAGCACCGCGCTACCCGGGACGGCAGTGGCGAGGAACACGGCGGCCAGCGATACGCCTCGCTTCGAGGCCCATCCCAACTCCCAGGAGTGGGCAGCGGCCTCGCGGCGCGCACGGGAGTGGCGCAGCGACTGCTCGCAGTGGTGGGCGAGGCCCAGATCACGGGACGGCTCGGGGCGAGGGAATGTTGCGTCGGGAATCCCGGCGCGCGCAGCGTCCATCAAGGCTCGTGGCCTTTCGTCTGGTGGGCTTCGCCTACGGGGTGACCCGATCGGAGATCGCGCTGTTTGCGACCTGACCTCGGTTGCCTTCAGGCCCCCGAGCCGGCGCGTTCGACGACGCGCCGATCAGGCCTTACGACGGCGTCGAAGCTACCAGTGACTTCCCTGCATCCTGCAAGTTTTCTTGCGGCCGCGGGTGCGCGCGACCGGCGGTTACTTCTTCTTGCCCGTACCCGCCCGTGTCCGCGCGGACTTGAGGGCGCCCTTGGCCGCGCTCCCGGCTGCCTTCGCGGCGGTTCCCGCTGTCTTGGCCGCCGTGCTCGCCGAGCGCTTGGCCTGGTCGGAGTCCTTCTTCGCGGCGTTCTTCTTGCGCGTTGCGGCCGCCTTCTTGGCCGCTTCCTGCCTACTTGCCTTGGTCTGGGCCATGGTCTCGAGTCTCCTCGTCGTGGGTGGTTGGCGCGATTGTTCCAGGACCGGGCGTTTAGGGTCTGCCGCATGAGCGCGCACCCGGCCGACCTCCTCCGTGTCTGGCTCACCGAAGCGCGCGAAGCAGGCGTGCGCATGCCCGAGGCGGCAACCCTGTCGACGGCGTCGGCCGCTGGCGTGCCGAGCGCGCGAGCTGTGAGCGTCAAGCGGATCGACGAGCGGGGCCTCGCCTTTGGCAGCTCGCTACGCAGCCGCAAGGCAGCGGAGCTCTCGGTGAACCCACGCGGCGCATTGACCTTCTGGTGGGAGCCGGCTGGTCGGCAGGTGCGGGCGGAGGGGCGGATGGAGGAAGCAAGCCGCGAAGAGGCCGAAGAGGTCTGGTCGGAGCGCGGCCGGGCCAACCGGCTTGCCGCGATCGTTTCGCGGCAGGGCGAGGTCCTCGGCGACCGGCGCGACCTCGAGTTCGCCTACGAGCAGGCCGAGGCCGAGCACGGCGAGGAGATCCCCTGCCCATCCGACTGGGGCGTTTACCGGCTCGTGCCCGAAGCCGTCGAGTTCTGGCAGGAGGACGAGCGGCGGCTGATCGAGCGCGAGCTGTTCACGCGCGCGGACGGCGGCGAGGGCTGGACGCGCGTGTTGCTTTACCCGTGAGCTGCCGATACAAGGCCGATGTACGACCTCCGGCGAGGCCTCGTCGCGCTGCTCGCGCTGTGCGCGTTCGTCGTGGTCCCCTGGGCCGGCAGCCGCGCGAGGCCCACACGCGTTGTCACTTCTCCCGCTGCCCTCCTGACCCCGGAGACGCGCACCGCTGGTCTGACGTTCGCACCTGAGGTCGCACCCGGCGACCGGCAGCTCATGCTGGCCGCCATCGCGCGGGCCCGGCCCGAAGCCCGTCGCCTCGTCGACGCCGTCGACGGGCTAGTCACCATCCGGGTGGCCGGGGTCACTTCCAGCGCCGTCGGATTGACGCACGGTCTCGGGAACCGCTTCGAGGTCGTGCTCGATCTCGGCCGCGTGTGGCATCAGTCGGGCGACCGCGGTATCAACCGCCTTGTGCTCCACGAGCTCGGGCACGTCGTCGATTTCGTTCTCGTTCCCGACGCGCTGAAGGCCAAGCTCGACGCGGGCATCCCCGCGGGCTACGCCTGCGATCCGGGCGTCGCCGACGGCGCCTGCACCGCGCCTGCCGAGCGCTTCGCCGAGACCTTCGCCAAGTGGGCGACCGGCGACCTCGGATTCGACGTGGACCTGGGCTACAAGGTGCTAGCGCCGACCTCGCTGGACGCGTGGGCGCAGCCGCTTACGCTGCTGCGTCTTTAGGCGTCACGTCGATCCAGACAGCGCGAGCCACGGCACACAGCTCGCCCGCCTCCGAGAAGAGGGCACTGGCCGTGTGGAGCTTGCGACCCTCGCGCGAGATGGGCCACGCCTGGACCACATGCGCGGCACCGACACGTACCGGCCGTCTCAGATCGGCCGCCAAACGGCCCAGCAGTATTCGGCCGACGTCGCCAAACAGGTCAGTGACGATGCCGCTGGGACAGTCCAAAGCGGCCCACACGAACTCGTTGCGCACCTCACCCTCGGCGTTTGTCAGTGAGGAGTCGGGGGTCCACGGGGCGGCGTAGAGCGAACGTCCATCGACCGGACCGGGAAAGATGCACAGCGCATCCCCCATTTCCCTCTCCGGACCGCAGACGAAGCAAGTCGGGTAGGGGTGCGCTTCGCGCCACGGGTAGCTCGCCGACGCACGCTGCGCGTCGGCCAGTGAGACCGCCTCCGGTATGTCGATGTCCACGGTCGCGGTGCGACCCTCGGCGATGACCACGTCGCCGTCGAGCAGGGAGACGCGCCCGTCTTCGCGCTCGACCGAGAGCTCCCGCCCGAGCGGCGGCGGCACGCGAAGCGTCACCTCGGCCGCTCCCTCCAACGATCCGGCCGTCATCGCGCACGCGTATCCACCGTTCGCGCTGTCGGCAGGACCGCAGAAGCGCTCGTCGATCACCACCCTCGTCGGCACACCCTCACGGTCTCAGGCCCAGCGCGGCCGGTCAAGCACGTTCGAGCGACCGCTGCGGCGCAGTGGGCGGTCCCGGGCTCGAACCGGGGACCTCCTGCTTGTAAGGCAGGCGCTCTGACCAGCTGAGCTAACCGCCCGCCGGTCGATGCTAGCCGCCGGGCGGCGGTGCCTGAAGCCGGTCCTGTAGAGCGCGCACCCGGTCCGCGGCCTCGCCGATCCGGGTGCGCAGGGTCGCCGAGTGCCGCGCCTCGGCGCGCAGGCGGCGGTAGATGCGGATGAACGAGCCCCGGCCCGTCGTGAGCAGAAGATCGGCGCCGGCGCGGATCGAAGCCAAGCCGGCGTCGTCGACAGTGGAGCGGGCGATGACCGCGCGCGCCTCGAGCGAGTCCGTGACTGCGACGCCGCGGAACCCGACTTCTCCCCGCAGGAGCTCGTAGACGCGCGGCGACTGGGAGGCGATGTGAGCCGGGTCGACGGCCGGATAGCGGGCGTGGCCCACCATGACCAGCGGCACCCCGGCGCGCACGGCCGCAGCGAAGGGCAGCAGGTCGCGGTCTCGGAGGTCAGCGAGGCTGGTGCTGACGTCGACCGGCGCCTGGTCGGTGTTCGTCGTCGCGCCTCCTAGACCGGGGACGTGCTTGGCCGTGGCCGCGACGCCGCCCTGCGTGTAGCCGCGCACCGCGGCCTCGACGAAGGCGGATACCTGCGCGGGATCACGCGCGTAGGCGCGGCCGGCGAGTGCCGCGCCCGCGACGGACGGCACGTCGGCGACCGGAGCGAGGTCGACGTTGACGCCGAGCGCCCGCAGCTGGCGGCCGGCGTCGCGCGTTGCCGTCTGTAGCGCGGCTGGCTCACCGGCCGCCGTTGCGCTCGCCGCCGGGCCCGCACTCGCGACGTTGCGCACCGGGCCGCCCTCCTGATCGGTTGCGACGAGAGCGCGGCCACCGGCTGAGGACTGGAGCGCCCGCGTGAGGTCGCGGAGCTGCACGGGCGAAGCGATGTTGTCGCGGAAGAGGATGACTCCGGGCGTGCGGTGCTCTCTCAGCGCGCGCGTCACGTAGGCGGGCGGGCTCGTTCCCGCGAACCGCAGCATGATCAGCTCTCCGAGATCGGCGTCGAGCGATCGTGGCGCGGCGGCAACACGGTTCGTCTCACGCGCGGTCGCGGGCGCCGATGCGGTGGATCGGCGGCCGGGATCGCTTCCGCTGCTCGCGCCCACGATCAACCCGACGAGGGCAGCCAAAGCAGCCAAGGCGGCGAGCGCCAGTAGTCGCCGGCGCGCGGCGGGATCGCGAGACAGGCGCACGGCGGCGACAGTACCTCCAGAGCAACGTTCCCAAGGCTGGCGCCCGGCCCGGTAGGATCGACGGGCGGGTCGTTAGCTCAATTGGTAGAGCAAGGGACTTCAACACAAAAAGGAGCGCCAGTAGGGAAACCTCTGGTTAGTCGGCGGCTATATGCTGGGATCCCCTTAGAGCCCTGAGTACCGGTTTCGGCCGGTGACAATCTCCGGGATTGGGCAATCAGCAGGCAACCTTCACGGGGCGCCTCAGAGGCCATACGCCGCCCACCCGACCGGGACAGGCCGAGGGTGAAGAGATGGTCCAGACCGCAAACCCCGCTCGCGGGGCGGCCGGTGAAAGCCGGTGCGGCAGGTTAATCCCTAGGTTCCGGGTTCGAGCCCCGGGCGACCCACTCAGAAGTAGCCCCGAGGAGAGTTGAACTCCTGCTTACAGGTTGAAAACCTGCCGTGCTAACCGTTACACCACGGGGCCGCGACGTCCGGCGGTGAGCGTACTATTACGAACGTACGTTCCCATGTCTGCCGCCAAGCCTACCGAACGACGACTGGCCCGAGGTCTCCGTGCTCAGGGCGTGCCATACAAGCACATTGCCTCCCGGCTCCGCGTCTCGCCCGCGAGCGCATACCAGTGGACGAAGGACATCGAGCTCACGCCGAAGCAGAAGCGCAAGAACCTCGAACATCTGGGCGGCGCGGAGCTCGTGGCCGTCCGGACCCAGGCCTGGTCGGAGCAGAACCGCGAGCGCCGTCGCATGGCCCAACAGGATGGCCGTCGTCGCGCTCGGCTCGGCGGCGACCTTCTGCACCAGGCCGGATGCATGCTCTATTGGGCAGAGGGCGCCAAGAGCCGGAACAACATCAAGGTCACCAACTCCGACGTGCACATGATCCGATACTTCTTGCGCTTTCTCACCGAGACCTTGGACGTGCCGAAAGAGCGCTTTGCGCTGAGCATCAACGTCTACACGAACAACGGACTCGATATCGAGGAGATCGAACGGCACTGGCTCGAGGGACTCGATCTGCCTACCTCCTGCGTTCGCAAGCACGCAGTCAATCGCCCTCCAACGTCCAGCAGCGGACGCAAGCGCAACAAGCTCCCCTACGGAGTAGCCACTCTTTCGCTCGGCGATACCGCGCTGCTGCAGCACATCTACGGGGCTATCCAGGAGTACGCGGGCTTCGACGAGCCGCGTTGGCTCAACTAGCGTCCAAGGCGTCCAGCCGCAACTTTCCCCCCGCCCTGGCGCCCGCCCCGGCATACTGCCTCCCTGTGACGGTTCTTGCCCGCACGCACACGCGCGCGCGGAGGAAGTCTTGAGCGTCGGCCTCCTCGACTCGCGTCAGGCGTCGGCGTCGCTTCCGCTGCGCGCGGCTCGGCCCGCTCCCTGGCTACCGCCCGTCGTTGCGGCGCTCGTCGCGCTCGTCGGCCTGGTCAACGTTGGAGTGGCGCTCTCCGCGCACCTGCCCGCGCGACTGCAGTCGGTACTCGACCTGAAGGCGCTCAACCTCGTCCCCGTGGCGCACGCCATCGCGATGACCGCCGGCGCCAGCCTCCTTGCTCTCGCCTTCTACCTGCGCCGCCGGCGCCGGGGCGCGTGGGCGCTGACCATCCTCATCCTGCTCGCCGCGGTCGTGATCGACCTCGTCAAAGGACTCGACATTGGGGAGGGCCTGGTCGGCCTGGCCCTCGCGGCTGCGCTCGCCACGCAACGCAAGGCCTTCTTCGTCCGCCACGATCGCATCGCGCTCCGCTCGGCCATGTGGCGAGTTCCGCTCGCCGTCGCCGCCTCGGTCGGCATCGCGACCCTTGCGGTCTGGGCGGGGTCACGCGCGCTGAGCCCGCACATCGGCACCCACGCCGCCTGGCACGAGGCGCGCCACCTGCTTACCCTCAAGAGCAGCGAGTTCCAGTTCCACCGCGCCTTCTCGTGGGTGCCGTTCGGCGTGCACCTGCTCGCCCTCGCGACGGTCCTGGCCGCCTTCTACTTCATCCTCCGTCCGCTGTCGGGGCCGCGCGAACTCCCTGGAACGCGCGCACGCGCTCTGGCCCGCGACCTGGTCGAGACGCACGGTGCCGACACCCTGAGCTACTTCAAGCTGCGCCAGGACAAGCACTACCTGTTCTCCTCCGACGAGCGGGCCTTCGTCGGCTACCAGGTGGAGGGCCGGATGCTGCTGATCTCGGCCGATCCAGTGGGCCCGGACGACGCGTTGCCCGAGCTCTTCCGCCAGATCTTCGCCTGGGCAGAGGTCCGTGGGTTGAAGGTGGGCGTCATCAACGCCGGGGAGCGCACGCGCGAGCTGACGGAGGCGGCCGGCCTGCGCTCGTTCTACTTCGGCGACGAAGCCCTGCTCGACCTCGACGCCTTCACGCTCGAGGGCCGGGCCATTCGCAAGGTGCGCCAGTCGGTGACCCGTCTGACGAAAGCCGGCTATACCGGCGACCTCGCGGCCGTCGGACACCTTCTGCCCGAGACCAAGCTCGAGCTCGAAGGGGTCTCGCAGCGCTGGATGGGCAAAGATCACGAGCGCGGCTTCTCGATGGCCATGGACTCGGTGTGCGGCAAGCACCATCCCGACACGCAAGTGGTGATCGCGCGCGACGAGCACGGCACGGTTCGCGGCTTCCTGCACCTCGTTCCCGCCTACGGGCGCCCGGCGATGTCGCTGAGCGCGATGCGCCGCGAGCACGACACGCCGAACGGCCTCACCGAGTTCCTCGTCGTCCGTGCCGTCGAGCTGCTGCGCGAGCAGGGCGTGAGGGAGCTGTCGCTGAACTTCGCGGCGTTCGGCCGCTGGATGCACGACCCGCGCAACCGGCGCGAGCAGCTGCTCGGTCGCGCGTGCAAGCCGCTCAATCCGTACTTCCAGATCGAGAGCCTCTACAAGTTCAACGCGAAGTTCTTCCCGCGCTGGGAACCGCGCTACCTGGTCTATGAAGGCCGGCTGGGCCTACTGCCCACCGGCGTGGCTGCGCTGATCGTCGAGGGGCAGCTGCCACGGCCCCGCCTGCCGTTCCGGCGGCCACGCGCAGCCGAAGCCGCCGGGGACTCGGCGCTTCAGGCGGAGCCCGCGGGCTCCGCGGCCTGAGCTGACACGGCGACCGCCTCGATCTCCACAAGCATGCGTGGGTCGATCAGGGCCGAGACCTCGACGAGCGTCGCCGCCGGCCGTATCTCGCCGAACACCTCGCGGTGCGCACGACCGACCTCTTCCCAGCGCGACACGTCACTGAGGTAGAGCCGCGTCTGGACTACATCCGCCGTCGTCGCGCCGACCGTCTCCAGCGCTTCGCCGACGCGACGCAGAGCCTCCATCGCCTGGTCGTAGGCCGACGCGCCTCCGATCACGTAGCCCTCCTCAGCGATCGCCGAGCAGCCCGACACGAAGACGAGCTCCCCGGCCCGGACCACCCGGCTGTAGCCGATCCGCTCCTCGAACGGACCGCCGGAGGACCGGCGCTGGATCAAGCCCGCGAGGCTCAGTGGCGGAAGTGGCGGCGGCTCGTAAAGACCATCGCGATGCCCGCCTGGTCGGCCGCCTCGACCACGTCGGGGTCGCGCACCGATCCGCCCGGCTGGATGATCGCGGTGACGCCCGCGTCGATCGCCACCTGGGGCCCGTCGGCAAAGGGGAAGAACGCGTCGGACGCAAGGGCCGCACCCTGAAGGCGATCCTGGTCGCCGGCCTTGTCGATCGCCAGCCGCACCGAGTCGACGCGGCTCATCTGGCCGGCCCCGATCCCGACCGTCGCGAGATCCTTCGCGATCACGATCGCGTTGGACCGCACGTGCTTGCACACTTTCCAGGCGAAGAGCATCTCGCTCCACTCCGCGTCGGTCGGGCGGCGCTCGGTGACCACCTGCATCTCCCCGCGGTCCTCGAGGTCGATGTCGCGATCCTGCACGAGCAGCCCGCCGACGACCTGCTTCAACTCGCGCTCGGCGAGGTTCATCGTGCGGCGCTCGTTGTCCTCGAGCACCCGCAGGTTGGGCTTGGACTCGAGTGCCGCCAGCGCCTCCTCGGTGTAGGAGGGCGCGAAGATCACCTCGGCGAACTGGTCGAGCAGCGCCCGCGCCAGGTCCTCGTCGACCGAGCGATTCACGCAGATGACGCCCCCGAAGGCGCTCTGCGGATCCCCCGCGAAGGCGCGTCGGTAGGCCTCGAGGGCGCTCTCGCCCACGGCGCTTCCGCACGGGTTGTTGTGCTTGATGATGATGCAGGCCGGCACACGGAACTCGCGGACCATCAGGCGCGCCGAGTCGAGGTCGAGGAGGTTGTTGAACGACAGCTGCTTGCCCTGCACCTGGCGCACCATCGAGAGCACGTGCATGCGCGCGCCGATCTGCGCGTAGTAGGCCGCGCGCTGGTGCGGGTTCTCGCCGTAGGAGAGATCGACCACCTTCTCGAAGGCGCGCAGTAAGATCGGGGGGAAGTCGTCCTGGCGCTCGGCGAACCACCGCGCGATGGCGGTGTCGTAGCGGGCCGTGTAGGCAAAGGCCTCGGCAGCAAGGCTCTCGCGGGTCCCCAGCGACAACCGCCCGTCGGACTCGCGCAGTTCGGCGAGAATCGCGTCGTAGCTCTCGGGGCCGACCACCGGAACGGCGAACGGGTTGTTCTTGGCCGCTGCGCGGATCATCGTCGGCCCGCCGATGTCGATGTTCTCGATGATCTCCTCTTCCGACGCCCCGCGGCGGCCGGCCGTCCTCTCGAACGGGTAGAGGTTCACGCACACGAGGTCGACCCACTCGATGCCCTGCTGCTCGATCACCTCGACGTGATCGGGGTCGTCGCGCACGGCGAGGAGCGCAGCGTAGATCTTCGGGTGGAGTGTCTTGACCCGCCCGTCGAGGATCTCGGGGGAGCCCGTGAAGTCTTGGATCGCGCGCAGAGGAACACCCGCCGATTCGAGCGCCCGGGCTGTGCCGCCCGTGGAGACGATCTCGACCCCGAGCTCGACGAGCCCGCGCGCGAAGTCCTCGATGCCGGTCTTGTCGGATACCGAGAGCAGTGCGCGTCGCACCTGCACCTCGCCCGGACCGGTGAGCTTGGCGTCTCCCACGCCCGCGAGGATAGGCGACTGCGCGGCGTGGGTCATTCGTCGACGAGCACCCGGCGCGGGTGCTCGGAATCGGGGTGCACGCGCCCGGCGGCCAGCAGCCGGACCGCGCGCGGCAGCAGCTCGTGCTCAAGGGCTTGGAGACGTGGGAGCACTTCGTCCGGCGTGCGGGCCTGCGGCAGCTCGAGGGTCCCCTGGAGGATGATCGCTCCCGTATCGATTCCGGCGTCGACGAAGTGCACCGTCACCCCGAAGACCTTGACCCCGTAGGCCAGCGCCTGCTCAACGGCCGCGAGCCCGGGGAAGGCGGGGAGCAGCGCCGGGTGCACGTTGATCACGCGCTGCTCGAAGGCCTGCAGGAAAGCGGGATCGAGCAGCTCCATATAGCCCGCCAGCACTACGAGGTCGACCTGCCGCGCAGTCAGCCATGCGGCTATCCCGGCGTCACGCGCGGGCCGATCGGCATGCGCATCGGCCGGGAAGACTGCAGCCTCAACGTCCGCCGCGCGCGCGCGGTCGAGGGCCTTCGCGTCTTCGCGGGTCGACGCGACGGCGACGATCTCCACCCCGTCGCGCCCGTGCACAGTGTCCAGCAGCGCCTGCAGGTTGGTGCCCGCGCCCGAGGCGAGCACGGCGACGCGGTAGGCCACGGCTACGCCGCCTGGAGCTTCGGGAACCGGCCGCCGGTAGAGCGCAGCGTCCCCGAGTCGATCAGCGCGTCGACGCGCGCGAGCACCTCGTTGCCGGAGAGATGAGCGAACGTGCCATAAGGGCGAAGGCCGTCATAGGAGTGCTCTTTGACGACCTTGGAGCGCCCGCCACGCAGGATCTCAACCGCTCGCGTGCGTCCGACCGATGGCGACGCCGCCTCCACCACCTCACGTATGGCCTCGTCGAGATCGCCCACCGCGCCTGGGGGGCCCGCCGCGCGAGGACGTCCGCGCTCGGCGCCGGACACGACGGGCGCCGCCGGCACGAGCGACGGATCACACACGTCGCAGCAGGGGACACCCGGCAACGGCGAGGGCTCGGCTGGGTCGCCGAAGTGCTTGAGGATCGAGCGCCGGCGGCAGGTCCGGCCCTCCACGAACGACCAAACCGCCCGGTATTGCCTCCAGCGGATGCGCTCGCCCTCTCCCGCCGAGGCGCGGCAGGCCGCGAGCGCCTGCGCGTTCCACTCGCCGACGACACGCCCGACAGCACGATCGGGAGCCGAGGGAGCCGGACGCACCACCCCAGCCCGCGCGAGATGCCCGACGATCGCCCGCGCGTTCTCCTCGCCGCCACCCGCGGCAGGCCCGAGCTCGGCGAGGCTCAGGTCGTAGCGCCCGTCTTCGGCGCGACCCATCAGCCGCTGGGCGACCTTCGCGAATCCCGCCTCGTCGATGGCCGAGCGCTGGATGAAGAACACGTGCAGACCCTTGTCGCGCTGCTCGGCAAAGAGCAGGCACTTGGCCGGGGCGCCGTCGCGGCCTGCGCGTCCCGCCTCCTGGTAGAAGGCTTCGACCGAGGCCGGAACCGTCTCGTGGCAGACCGTGCGCACGTCGGCCTTGTCGACGCCCATGCCAAAGGCGTTCGTCGCGACGACCACCGATGTCTCGCCGGTCATGAACCGGCGCTGCGCCTCGGCGCGCGAGTCGCGAGCGAGCCCTGCGTGGTAGGCCTCGACCGGCTCACCGAGCTCTGACTCGAGGTCGCGCGCGAGCGTCTCGCACCCCGCGCGGGTACCCGCGTAGACGATGGCCGGGCGCGCCTCCGCCGGCTTCAGCGCGCTCGCGATCCGGCGGTGCTTGTCGGTCTTGCCGGTGCACGGGACGACCGCGAAGGAGAGGTTGGGCCGATCGAACCCGGTCGCCACCCTTACCGGCTGGGCCAGCCGCAGGCGCTTGACGACGTCGTCGGCGACCTGCGGTGTCGCGGTCGCGGTGAGCGCCATGATCGCCCGGGACTCCAGGTAGCGCGCGGCATCGGCCAGCCGGAAGTAGTCGGGCCGGAAGTCGTGACCCCACTGGGATACGCAGTGGGCCTCGTCGACCACGAACAGTCCTATGCTCGCCCGTGCGAGCTCGCTGACGAACCCGGGCGAGGCGAAGCGCTCGGGCGCCACGTAGAGCAGGCGCAGATTGCCGGAGACGGCGCGGGCGAGCACGTCGCGGTTCTCCACCGCCGAGCGCTGCGCGTTGACGAGCGCGACCTGGCCCGGCGCGATCGCCTCGAGCGACTCGACCTGATCCTGCATGAGGGAGACGAGCGGCGAGACGACCAGCGTGAGGTCGCTGCGCATGAGCGCGGGCAGCTGGTAGCAGAGCGACTTGCCCGAACCGGTGGGCATCACGACGAGCGCGTCGCGGCCCTCGAGGGCGGCATCGACCGCTTCGGCCTGCCCGCGCCGGAAGTCCGGGTGGCCGAAGTGATCACGTAGTGCCGCGCGCGCTTCCATAGGCGAGCTGACGTTAGCGGCGGTTCCGGCCGGTACGGGCGGCCCTGTGCAGAGTCGGCACTACCCAGCGCGGAAAGAGCGTTAAAGGCCTCTGTACGTCAGGCCCGCACGAGCGGCAGCTCGTGCTCGAACGCGAACTTGCCGTTCGCGTCGTCCGTGCGCTCGAGCGGGTACTCGCCGCTGAAGCAGGCGTCGCAGTGCGTCTCGCGCGTGCCGCCGATCGCCCGGTAGACCCCGCCCAGTGAGAGGTAGTGGAGCGAGTCGCACCCGAGCTCGGCGGCGACCTGCTCGACCGTGCGGCCGTGCGCGATCATCTCCTCGCGCGTGGACATGTCGACGCCGTAGTGGCACGGGTGCTTGATCGGCGGTGCGGAGATGCGCAGGTGCACCTCGGCCGCACCCGCGTCGCGCAGCATCTTCACGATCTGCCGGGTGGTGTTGCCGCGCACGATCGAGTCGTCGACGACCACCAGGCGCTGGCCACCCACCACCTCGGGCAGCGGGTTGAACTTCATCCTCAGGCCATGCTTGCGCAGCTCCTGCCCCGGCTGGATGAACGTGCGCGCGACGTAGCGGTTCTTGACGAACCCGTCGTCCTGCGGAAGGCCGCTGGCCCGGGCCAGACCACGCGCGGCCGCGTTGCCCGAGTCGGGGATGGCGATGACCAGGTCGGCCTCGACCGGCGCCTCATGCCAGAGCTCCTCGCCCATGCGCCCGCGTGAGACCTGGAGCACCTGCCCCTCCATGCGCGAGTCCGGCCGCGCGAAGTAGATGTGCTCGAAGACGCAGAAAGCCTTGCGATCGCTCTCGACGGCGATGCGCGACCCCAGGCCGCGCTCGTCGAGGGTCACGACCTCGCCGGGCTGGACGTCGCGCAGATGGCGCGCACCGATGATGTCGAGCGCGCAGGTCTCGCTCGCCACGCAGAAGCGGTCGCCGAGCGCGCCGAGCGTGAGTGGCCGAAGCCCCGCGGGGTCGCGGAAGGCGACGATCGAATCGCGCGTCATCACCACCGTGGAGAACGCGCCCTGCAGGCGCGGCATCACGTCAGCGACGGCATCTTCGATGCGATCCGCCTCGTGGGTGGAGAGGAGGGCGGCGATGATCTCGGAATCGGAGGTCGAGCGGAACGTGACGCCCTGCTCGCGCAGCTCGGTGTAGAGCTCGACCGCGTTGATCAGATTGCCGTTGTGGGCGAGCGCCACCTCGCGCTTGTCGGCACGGTAGACGGGCTGAGCGTTCTCCCACGCCGACGATCCCGTCGTGGAGTAGCGCACGTGGCCGAGGGCCATGTCGCCGAAGAGCGAGCGCAGCTTCTGCTCATCGAAGACCTGCGAGACGAGTCCGAGATCGCGCAGGGTCATGATGTTGCCGCCGCGCTCGGCCGTGGCGATGCCGGCCGATTCCTGACCGCGGTGCTGGAGCGCGAACAGGCCGAAGTACGTCAGGCGCGAGACGTCGTGCTCCGGCCCGTAGATGCCGAAGACTCCGCACTCGTCGCGCGGTCCATCGCGGTGGTCTGAGGCGTTGCTCATGAGGGGGAGACGATGATCTCCGGCGAGGACGGCAACCAACTGATCTGCGCCGTCCGAACTCGCTTCGAGGGTAGCAGTGGCACCCGTCGCTAGAAGAGGTGCGCGAGCCCGCCGTCGCGCGCTTCGGCCAGCGCGGCGACGGGCAACGAGAGGCCGTCCGCGCCGCTGATCTCGAGCGCGCCACCGCCTACCACGCCGATCACGCGAGCGCCCTCGACGGACTCGACCGCCGCACGGTCGCCCGCTATGACGAACGCCCGGCCGGGCGCCTCGGCGAAGAGCTCGTCGCCTGTCAGAGGAGACTCATCTATGCGAGCGCCGATGCCGCCGGCCGCACAGCACTCCGCCAGTGCGACGGCGAGGCCGCCCTCGGAGACGTCGTGGGCGGTGCGGATCTCGCCGCTCGCGACCGCTGTCCGCACAGCCGCCAGAGTCGTCCTCACCGCATTGAGATCGACCTCCGGCAAAGAGCCCCGCGGGGCCTCGCCGCGCAGCTTGGCCAGCTCGGATCCGACGAGCGAAGGACGGAACCCGCCGATCAGCGCCACCACATCGCCTTCTTGCTCGAACCCGATCCGGCCGGCGCGAGCAGCGTCGTCCATCCGGCCGACCATGCCGACGACCGGCGTGGGCAGGATCGGCCCCTCGGGACCCTCGTTGTAGAGCGAGACATTCCCGCCCACCACCGGCACGCCGAGCCCCTCACACGCCTCGGCCAGGCCCTCGACCGACTCCTCAAGCTGCCACGCGACGTGCGGCTTCTCGGGGTTGGCGAAGTTGAGGCAGTTGGTCAGCCCGAGCGGCTCGGCCCCGACGCACGCCAGGTTCGCCGCGCACTCATACACGGCCTCAGCGGCGCCCCGTCGCGGATCGCACGCGACCCGGCGGCCGTTGCCGTCGATCGAAACCGCCAACGCTCCACCGCCCGGCAGTACGAGCACCGCCGCGTCGGCCTCGTCGGGGCGGCGCACGGTGCGCGACTGCACGAGGCAGTCGTACTGCTCGAAGACGGGACGGCGGCTGGCCAGGTTGGGGGAGCGCAGGAGGGCCAGAAGGATCTCGCCGGGGTCATCGGTCTCGAGCGTGCGCACGGGCGCCAGGTAGAGCGGCGCGGCCGGCGGCGACGGCTCGAGGTCGTAGAGCGGGCAGTCGTCGACGAGCGAGGTCACCGGCAGGTCGCCCACGACCTCGTCACCGTCGAGCACCCGCAGGCGACCGGTCGAGGTGATCTCGCCGATGACCGAAGCGCCGGTCTCCCACCTCGAGCACACGGCGAGCACCTCGCCCACGCGCGGCTCCTCGACGACGCACAGCATGCGTTCCTGCGACTCGGAGACCATGATCTCGAACGGCTCCATGTCGGCCTCGCGCAGTGGCACGCGGCTGACATCGAGGTCGAGTCCGAGCTCCCCCTTGCTGGCCATCTCGGAGGCCGACGAGGTGAGTCCGGCCGCGCCGAGGTCTTGCAAGGAGACGAGCAGCTCGTGCTCGAGCAGCTCGAGCGAGCACTCGAGGAGCTTCTTCTCCGCGAAGGGATCGCCGATCTGCACCGTCGGGCGCTTCGACGCGTCTGCCTCCCCGAGCTCGGCACTGGCCAGCACCGAAGCGCCGCCGATGCCGTCACGGCCCGTGAGCGCACCGAAGAGCACCAGCAGGTTGCCCGGGCCGTTGGCGGCCGAGCGTATGAGCTTCTCGCGCGGCGCGAGCCCCAGCGCCATCGCGTTGATCAGGCAGTTCTGCTCGTAGGCCTCTTCGAAGTAGATCTCGCCGCCGACCGTCGGTACTCCGATCGAGTTGCCGTAGTGGCCGATGCCGGCCACCGCCCGCTCCAACAGGTAGCGCGACCGGTCCGAACTAGGTTCGCCGAACCGCAGCGAGTCGAGCACCGCGATCGGGCGCGCACCCACCGCGAAGACGTCGCGCAGGATCCCGCCGACGCCCGTGGCCGCTCCCTGGAAGGGCTCGACCGCGCTCGGGTGGTTGTGCGACTCGACCTTGAAGGCGACCGTCAACCCGCCGCCCACGTCGACGGCACCGGCGTTCTCTCCCGGCCCCATGACGACTCGCGACCCCTCCGTCGGCAACCGCCGCAGGAGCTTCTTGGAGTGCTTGTAGGAGCAGTGCTCCGACCACATGAGCGAGAACATCGCGAGCTCGACGCCGTTCGGCTCGCGACCGATGCGCTCGACGATGAGGTCGTACTCCGCGTCGGTGAGTCCGAGCTCACGGTGCGGTGCGAGCGGGCTAGACAGGCTGGAGCTCGGCAACGTGCTCGCGCATCGAGGCGAAGAGGCAGAGTCCGTCGGCCGAGCCGGTCAGCCGGTCGACCGCGTGCTCGGGGTGGGGCATCAGGCCGAGCACGTTGCCGGCCTCGTTCGTCACGCCTGCGATGTCGCGCGAAGAACCGTTCGGGTTGTGCCCGGCGGCGTAGCGGAGGATGATCTGGCCATGTGCCTCCAGACTCTCGAGTACCTCGTCTGGCGCGTAAAAGCGTCCGGAGGTGTGCTTCACCGGGATCGACAGCCGCTCGCCGGGGGTGCACGCGCGGGTGAAGGGCGTGTCGGCGCGCTCGACCTCAAGGTCGACCTGGCGGCAGACGAAGCGCAGCGACGGGTTGGGGAGCAGCGCGCCGGGCAGCAGGCCCGCCTCGCAGAGCACCTGGAAGCCGTTGCAGATGCCGAGCACCGGGCGGCCCGAGGCGGCGAACTCGGCCACAGACTCCATGACGGGCGAGAAGCGGGCGATCGCGCCTGGGCGCAGGTAGTCACCGTAGGAGAACCCGCCGGGCACGATGACCGCATCGACGCCGAGCAGGTCGCCATCGGCGTGCCAGAGCGGTACGGCCTCGCCGACGCGCTCGGCAGCGAGCAGCGCGTCCCGGTCGTCGCAGGACCCGGGGAACGTGACGACGCCGATCCTCACGAACTGACCGTCTCGATCTCGTAGTCCTCGATCAGCGGGTTGGTGAGCAGGCGCTCACACATCTCGGGCAGGCGGCCGGGATCTTCCACGTCGAGCTCGACGAGCCGGCCGACGTGCACCTCGCTGACACCGGCAAAGCCCAGAGCCGGCAGCGCGCGCTCGACCACCTGGCCCTGCGGATCGAGGATGCCCTCCTTGGGCCTGATCAGCACACGCGCGCGCATCAGGGCTTTACGGCGCCGAGCCACGAGTCGAACGACGAGCCGCTGACGAGCTCATAGGCCTGGACGTACTTCTCGCGCGTGCGCGCGACGATGTCGTCGGGGATGGCCGGCGCCGGGGGCGACTTGTCCCAGCCGCTCTCCGAAGCCCAGTCGCGCACGTACTGCTTGTCGAAGCTCGGCTGCCCCTTGCCCGGCTCGTACCCCTCGACCGGCCAGAAGCGCGACGAATCGGGCGTCAGCGCCTCGTCCCCAAGCGTGAGCACACCGCCCGCGCCCAAGCCGAACTCGAACTTGGTGTCGGCCAGGATGATCCCGCGGGTGCGCGCGTGCTCGGCGGCGTGGGAGTAGAGGGCGATCGAGACCTCGCGCAGCTCCTCGGCGCGCTCGGGCGAGCCCAGGATCTCGCCCGCTTGCTCCAGGGAGACCGTCTCGTCGTGGCCCTCCTCTGCCTTGGTCGAGGGGGTGAAGATCGGCTCGGGCAGCTGCTCGGACTCGCGCAGGCCGTCGGGCA
Organism: Solirubrobacterales bacterium; assembly: GCA_038200435.1. Classification (GTDB taxonomy): domain Bacteria; phylum Actinomycetota; class Thermoleophilia; order Solirubrobacterales; family Solirubrobacteraceae; genus JBBPXY01. The sequence continues at coordinate 15,667 of JBBPXY010000064.1, read as the reverse complement.
GCGGGATCCCGCTCACCGTGCCGGTGCGCTGGTAGTCCTTCCATCCCGACCCGGTGATGTAGCCGCGTACGACGCACTCGACGGGGAGCATCTCGAGCTTCTCGACGAGCAGCGCGCGGCCCCGCAGCTCGTCGGGCACGCTCGCGGTCGCCGAGATGAAGTGGTTGGGAACGATCTCGCGCGTGCGCTCGAACCAGAACGCCGAGAGCGCCGAGAGCACGTTCCCCTTGTCGGGGACTGGCGTGGGATGGACCACGTCGTAGGTGGAGATGCGGTCGGAGGCGACCATCAGGACCCGGTCGCCCAAGTCGTACATCTCGCGGACCTTGCCCGAGGAAAGGAGGGGCAGGTCGACGACCGATGTCATTTCGGCGATGCTACCAGCGGGTCCGGGCGCGGTTATGTTCCCTTGTGTGCGCCGCTTCGCCCTCTCCGCCATCGGTCGCGACCGACCCGGCATCGTGGCCGCGGTGACCCGCGCGCTGCTCGTGCACAGAGTCAACATCGAGGATTCGCAGATGGCGGTTCTCGGCGGCCAATTCTCGATGATGCTCGTGCTCGCGGCTCCCGAGGACGTCGATCCCGACGCGCTGCGCGGGGAACTTGGAACGGCCGCGACAGAGATCGGGCTTACTTCGCTTAACCTCGGCGAGCTGGACGAAGAACAAGCCACCTCACCCGAGGCGACACACGTCGTGAGCGTCTACGGCGTGGACCACCCGGGCATCGTTCATGCGGTCGCGGCAGCGCTCGCGGACGAGGGCACTTCGATCGTCGACCTCCGCACGCAGCTGTCCGGAGCGCCCGACACTCCGCTGTATGTCCTCCTCATCGAAGTGGCGGGGCCGCCCGACGAGAATCGCCTGCGCGAACTCGCGCGCGACCAGGGCGTCGAGCTGACGGTGCGCCCGCTCGAGCGGGACGCGCTCTGAGCACGCGCGAGGTCCTCCTCTATCCGCATCCCGCGCTCAAGCGCGTGGCCCGAGCGCTGGATCCGGCGAGCGAGCTGACGTTCGCCCGGCGAGTGGCGGCGGATCTGCTCGCGACGATGCGCGCGAGCCCCGGCTGCGTCGGGATCGCCGCTCCGCAGATCGGAGAGGAGGTCCGGATGGTGGTCGTGGACGTCACGGGGCACCGAAAGACAACAACGGAGCACGGCGAGCTTGTGCTCGTGAATCCGACGATCGCCCTCGGGGACAGCACCGAGGTGGCGCGAGAGGGTTGTCTCAGCCTCCCCGACCTCACCGCGAACGTACGCCGGGCCCGCGCGATCGAGGTACAAGCTCTCGACACGCGCGGGCGACCGGTCGTGATTGCCACCGAGGGGTTCGAGGCGCGCTGCCTTCAGCACGAGCTCGACCACCTCGACGGCCTTCTTTTCCTCGACCGCGTCGACTCGCTCGTCGACGATGTCTTCCGGCGTAAGCCACGCTCAGCGGCGCGCGGCGGTCCCCCGGCCGCGGCCACCGGCGACGACTCGGTAGATCAGGAGCAGCAGTAGCGAGCCGGCGATGGCGATGACCCACGTCTTGATGTCGAAGAAGTGCTTGTCGGAGCCGAACTTGAGCGCCTTCGCGATGTAGCCGCCGACGATCGCGCCGACGATGCCGATGATGATCGTGACGATGATTCCGCCCGGATCGTCGCCCGGAAGGATGAGCTTTGCGATCGCTCCGGCGATGAGGCCGAGCAGTATCCATCCGATGATGCCCATGTGGGGAGACCTCCGTGCGGCAGCGCCGCTTTGGGAACGTGAGTAACGCGCTCCCGTTTACCCGGGATCCCGTATTCCAGTCAGGCGATCAAGTCGAGCCGGCCGACGATCTCGTCGGCGTGGCGCAGGTAGGGCTCGAAGTCGAACACCGCGTCGAGGTCGAGGCCGAGGCCCTCCGCCTCCAGCAACCCGCGCAGCGGCGTCTCCTCGTCCCAAGCCTGTTGCGCCGTGCGCTGGGCGATGCGGTAGGCCTCGTCGCGGGTGCGCCCCGCTTCGACGAGCGCGAGCAACACCCGTTGCGAGAAGAGTGCGCCATGGGTGAGGTCAAGGTTGCCCCGCATGCGTTCGGCGTCGACCGTCATTCCTTCAACGAGAGCGATCGCGCGGTGCTGGAGGTAGTCGAGGAGGACCGTCGAGTCGGGCAGCACGACGCGCTCGGCAGAGGAGTGCGAGATGTCGCGCTCGTGCCACAGGGCGACGTTCTCGAGACCGACGAGCGCGTTGCCGCGCAACACACGAGCGAGGCCGCTGATCTGCTCGCTCTTGATCGGGTTGCGCTTGTGCGGCATCGCGCTCGAGCCCTTCTGCCCGGCGCGGAACGGCTCCTGCACCTCGCGCACCTCGGTGCGCTGGAGATGCCGGATCTCGATGGCGAACCGTTCGAGCCCGGCGCCGGCCAGCGCGATCGCCTGAAGCAGCTCGGCGTGGCGGTCGCGCGGGACGACCTGCGTGGAGACCGCTTCGGCTTCGAGGCCTAACCGGCGCATGACCCGCTGTTCGAAGTCCGGGGAGGTCTGCGAGTAGGTGCCGACCGCGCCTGACACAGCGCCGACAGCGGCCTGGGCAAAGGCGCGCTCCAGCCGCTCTGCGTTGCGATGAGCCTCGAACGCGAAGCCCGCAAGCTTGATGCCGAACGTCGTCGGCTCGGCGTGCACGCCGTGCGTGCGGCCGGTGCAGACGGCGTGGGCGTGCTCCCTCGCGCGCACGACACGAGCCTGCGTCAGGGCTCTGGCGCCCGATACGACGATCTCGCCTGCTCGTTTGAGCTGCAGCGCCAGCGCGGTGTCCAGCACGTCGCTCGAAGTCAGACCGAAGTGGATCCAGCGTCCGGCGTCACCGGCCGAAGCCGAGAGCACGTCGACGAACGCGGCGACGTCGTGGTCGGTGGTCTTCTCCCGCTCGTTCACCGCGTCGACGGCGAACGTGGCCGCGCGGATGGCCTCGAGCTCGTTGGTGGTCGGGCCCTCCATCTCCTCACACGCGGCGACCTCGACCTGCCGCCACGCCTCCATCCGGGCCTCGTCGGACCAGAGTGCGCCCAGCTCGGGTCGGGTGTAGCGGGGGATCATCGCCCCGGGACTATGCCAACCCTACGGGCGGTGCAGCCGGAGCTGGAGGACCTTCTCGGCGCGGTTGCCCGCGGTGTCACGAGCGCGGAGCGAGCCTCGCAGGGCGAGGTTGTGCCCGTGAGCCACGAGCTTCGGAGCGACGCGCGCGAGCTGGACGACGAACCGCTTGCGGTTGCCGTTCGGGATCGTGAAGTTCACGCGCGCGAGGGTGTAGAAGCGCGCGGTCCTGGTGCCGGCCGCACGCACCCGCTTCGCGGTGCGAAGCACGAGCACGCCATGGCAGCCCTTGGGCTCGTTGGCGCACCTGAGGTAGAAAGCCACTTTGCGCCCGCTGCGCAGCACCAGCGTGCCCGGGGTCTCGCTGAGCTTCGGTGCCGTGGTGTCGGCGGGCGGCGGAGGCGGCGGAGGCGGCGGCTTTACGCCCGTGTCGACCGTCTCGCAGTCGGCCGCCGGCTTGTCGGTGGGGTCGGCGGTGACCGTGTCGGTTCCTGGGCCGCAGCTGAAGCTTTCGGCGGTGAGATCGCGAGCACGGATGGTGTCGTTACCGGCTCCGGGCAGGAACACGTCCGCCCCCGAACCGCCGTCGAGAGTGTCGTTGCCCTCGGCCCCGAAGAGCACGTCGACCCCGCCTTTGCCGATCAGCGTGTCGTTGCCCGCCGGGCCCGGCTTCACTCCCGCCGTCCCCGCCGGAGCGACGCCGACGAGCGTGTCGGAGCGAGAGCTCCCGGTGAGTATGTCGTTGCCGTTGCTGCCGACGAGCGTCTGGATGTCTCCGTGGATGGTGTCCTGCTCGGGGCCGCCGGTCTTGCCGCCGGTCGCCATCGCGCCGGCCTCGGGAAGGCTCGCGGTCACTCCGCTCGTACCGCGATCGACGATCGTGAGGCCGCCCTGCTGCACCGACGCGTAGGCGAGCGTGTTCGCGCCGGCGTCGCCGAAGATGTCGTCGTTACCGGGGCCACTGACGATGGTGTCGTTGCCGTCATTGCCCTGGATGACGGTCTTGACGCCGGTGGCGGTACTTCTGCCGCCGACGATGTTGTCGTTGCCCGGACCGCCCGTGACCGACCCGCTGTCACCGGCGACGAGCGTGTCGGCTCCGTCCTTGCCATTGATGGTGTCATTGCCGGCGGGCGATGTCTTGACGCCGCCCGGCGTCCCGATCGGCGCGGCGCCGACGATCGTGTCCGGTCGGTTGCTGCCGGTCAGCGTGTCGTTGCCGTTCGAGCCGATCAGCGTCTGGATGTCGGCGTGGATCGTGTCGGCCTCCGTACCGCCCGTCCTCCCACCGGTAGCGGTGCCCGTGTCGGGAAGTGTCGCCGTCACGCCGCTGGTCCCGCGATCGATGATCGTCAGATCCCCCTGCTTCACGGACGCGTACGCCAGCGTGTTGGCGCCGGGGCCGCCGTTGAGGTCGTCGTTCGCCAGCCCCGAGACGAGGGTGTCGTCGTCGGCCTCGCCGTTGAGCATCACCGGGGCCGCGGTCGCGGAGAGGCCGCCAACGAGGGTGTCCGCGCCCGCGCCACCGTTGAGCGTGCCGCCGCCGACGGCGAGAAGGGTGTCCGCCCCGTCTTTTCCGTCGATCGTGTCCACGCCGTCGAAGGTCGGGGCGTCAGCACCGGGCGTGTTCGGAGGCACGGTGCCGACGAGCGTGTTCGGCGAGCTGTTGCCGTTCAGCGTGTCGGAGAAGTTCGTCCCGATCAGATCCTCGACGTCGGCGTTGATCTTGTCGTTCTCCGCGGTTCCCGGGGTGGTCCCGTTGCCGGAGCTGACCCCGGTATCGACCAAGGTGGCGGTGACGCCGGTCGTGCGGGCGATACCGGCAGCGCTCGAGTTAATGTAGGCGACCCTGTCCTCACCGGACCCGCCGTTGAAGGTGTCTGTCTCCTCCCCGCCGACGAGGGTGTCGTTGCCGTCTCCGCCGTTGATCGTCGAGGGGACGGTGGAGCCGGCGCTGTCGCTCACTACGCCAGTGTCGTCTTGGTCACCGAGATTCTCCGTGATGCTCGTGACGCCCACGCAGATAAAGCCGTCGACGTTCATGACAGTTGCGGCCGTGCATCGCGGCGACTCGTTGTTGCCGAGGCTGCCCTGCTGGTCGGTTACGAAATACGAGCCGGCCGCGGACGGTGTTCCGGTCGCTTTCGAGAGACTGACGACGGCGGTCGTGTTCGCGGATCCAGGCGTTCCAGCGACGGTCAGCGCATCGCACGTGAGAAGGGTGCCGCTGCAGTCGATAGTCCCGACGTTTGCCGCTTGAGCGCCCGCCGGCGCGGCAAGAAAGAGGACCAGAAAGAGGAGCGAAACACGCAGGAACCGGGGCATGGTCCCACCGTACCCGGCGCCGCCCGCGGGCGCGTCGGTAGCCCTACGAGCCGAGGATGCGCGCGGCCAGCACAGCGGCGTTGCGTGCGTTGTCGACGCCCACGCACGCGACGGGTACGCCGGGCGGCATCTGCGCGATGGCGAGCAGCGCGTCAAGGCCGCCGGCGACCGAGGTCTTGCTGGTCAGCGGCACGCCGATCACCGGCAGGTCGGTGTGCGCGGCGACGACGCCTGGCAGAGCGGCCGCCAGTCCCGCGCCCGCGATGATCACTCGCAGCCCGCGCATGTGCGCGTTCTTGGAGTAGTCGGCCACCATGTCGGGATCGCGGTGCGCGGACATCACGCGCATCTCGTGCAGGATCCCGCGCTCCTCGAGCTCGTCGGCCGCCTTCTGCATGACCTCCATATCGCTCTTGGAGCCCATGACGATCCCCACGCGCGGGGCATCGACCTCGAGCGAGTCGAGCTCTTCCTCCACCTCGGCGTCCGCCAGGGGGGTCAGCTCCACAGCGGGTTGCTCGGTCATGCCGGCACACGCGCGGCGCGAGCCGCGATGTCGCGCCGGGCCTGCTTGCCGTCGAAGGAGATCATGTCGGCGGCAGCATACGCGGCCTCCCGGGCGGCGGCCAGATCGGAGGCGAGCGCAGTCACCGCGAGCACGCGGCCCCCAGCGGTGACCAGATGCTCTCCCTCGCGCGCCGTGCCCGCGTGGGTCACCTCGACCCCATCGCCGACGCCCCCGACCCCGGAGATGACGTCGCCGTGCGACGAGGAGGCGGGATACCCCGCGCTGGCCAGGACGACGGTGACCGCCGGCTCGCGAGCCCAGTCGAGCTCCACGCCCGCAAGCCCACCCGGCCGTGTCGCGCGCTTGAGCAGGTCGACTAGATCTGAACGCAACCGGGGCAGCACGGCCTGGGTCTCGGGATCGCCGAAGCGCACGTTGAACTCGAGCACCTTCGAACCCTCCGCAGTGAGCATGATCCCGGCGTAGAGCACCCCGTGAAACGCGAGGCCGCGGCGCGCGAGCTCCTCGAGAACGGGTTGGTGCACCGTGTCCCTGATCTCCTCGACCAACGCCGCGTCGACCTCGGGGATCGGGGAGAACGCCCCCATCCCTCCTGTGTTCGGGCCCCGGTCGCCGTCGCCGATGCGCTTGAAGTCGCGGGCGGCCGCGAGCGGCACCGCGCGCTCGCCGTCGCACAGGGCGAGCAGCGAGACCTCTTGGCCTTCGAGGTGCTCCTCCACCACCACGGGCTCGTCGCCGTGACGGCGTTCGACGAGGAACGCGTGCAGGGCGGCGCGCGCCTCCCGCTCGTCGGCCGCGATCACCACTCCCTTGCCGGCCGCGAGCCCGTCGGCCTTGATGACGACGGGGTAGGAGTCGATCGCCTGCATGCCCGTATCGGGATCCTCGACCACCGTGAAGCGAGCGGTCGGCACGCCGGCAGCCTCCATGACCTCCTTGGCGAACGCCTTGGAGCCCTCGAGGTGCGCGGCGGCCGCGCTCGGCCCGAAGCACGCGATCCCGGCCTCGGCGAGCGCATCGCTCACTCCCGCGACCAGCGCCACCTCCGGCCCGACGACCACGAGGTCGACTCCGCGCTCGCGAGAGACGCGCGCGAGCGCGGGCGCGTCATCGACAGCGACGTCGATCAACTCGGCGTCGGCCGCGATGCCCGCGTTACCGGGAGCGCACAGCACCTCCGGTCGCTGCGGCGAGCGAAGGAGGCTCTTGACGAGCGCATGCTCGCGCCCGCCGGAGCCGACGACGAGGACTCTCACCCCGACGCCCTCAGAGCGCGGAAATGAAGTCGTCGATCGGGATCGCCGTCAGCGTCTCGTACCTCGCGGTTCCGCGCGAGCCGAGCTCGAGCGACACCCGGGCGATCGTCTTCTCGTCGGGCGCCTCGACGACGTTGATGAAGTCGAAGTGGCCGAGCGTGCACCACTGCGCCTTCACCTCCGCCCCGAGCTGCTCGATCTCCTTGTTGACCTCACGGATGCGCTGCGGGTTGTTCCTGATGGTCTGAACGCCCTCGGGCGTCAGGGTCGAGAGCATGATGTAGGTCGGCATGGCGGGCCCTCCCTCGTCGCGGTCGTCCTCGACGTTCTACCCGATCCGCGCCGGGCCGGTCAGGCGGCTGCGGCGCCGGCGCCTTCGGCGGCCCGCTCGAAGCGCAGCTCGCCGTCGGCGGCGTCGACCAGCACGGTGTCGCCCGCCTTGAACTCGCCCTGCAGGATCGACAGTGCCAGGCGGTCGACGAGCTGCTTCTGGATCACCCGCTTCAGCGGCCGCGCCCCATAGGTGGGGTCGTAGCCGAGGTTGCCCAGGAGCACCTTCGCCTCGTCGGTCAGCTCGATCTCGATGTCGCGCTCGCGTACGCGGCCGACGAGCCGCTCCACCTGAATGCCGACGATGTCGCCCAGTTGGTCGCGGGTGAGCGGGTCGAACTCGACGATGTCGTCGAGCCGGTTGACGAACTCGGGTCGGAAGTGCGCCTCGACGCCTGCGCGTCCGCCCGGGATGTTCGAGGTCATGATGAGCACGACGTTCTTGAAGTCGACCGTGCGGCCCTGGCCATCGGTGAGGCGTCCGTCGTCCATCACCTGGAGCAGCGCGTTGAACACGTCGGGGTGAGCCTTCTCGACCTCGTCGAGCAGCACGACCGAGTACGGCCGGCGGCGCACGGCCTCGGTGAGCTGTCCGCCCTCGTCGTAGCCGACGTAGCCGGGAGGGGCGCCAATGAGGCGCGACACGGAGTGCTTCTCCATGTACTCCGACATGTCGATGCGGACCATCGCCTCCTGCGAGTCGAACATGAACTCGGCACGCGCGCGAGCGAGCTCGGTCTTGCCGACGCCCGTGGGGCCGAGGAAGAGAAAGGTGCCAATGGGACGATCGGGATCCTGGAGGCCCGCCCGCGAGCGGCGCAGCGCGCTGGACACCGCCTCGACCGCTTCGTCCTGGCCGATCACCCGCTGGTGCAGGCGCTCCTCCATGAGCACGAGCTTCTCGATCTCGCCCTCGAGCAGACGGGAGACCGGGATGCGCGTCCAGCTCGCGACGACCTCGGCGATGTCATCGGCGTCGACCTCCTCCTTGAGAAAGCGCGCCGGCCCGTGATCGGTGGACTCCGCCTCCGCCAGCTTCTTCTCGAACTCGGGGATCTCGCCGAAGCGAAGCTCACCGGCGCGCTGCAGGTCGCCCTCGCGCGTGGCCCGGTCGAGGTCGCGCCGCGCCTGCTCGAGGCGTTCGGCCACGACGCCGGAGCCTTCGAGCAGCTCCTTCTCGCGCTGCCACTCGGCAGTCATCGCGGCCGAGCGCTCGCGCTCCTCGGCGAGCTCGCGCTCGATCGCCTCGCGCCGGGTCGCGGTGCCCGCGTCCTCGTCGCCCTCGAGCGAGGCGTGCTCGATCTCGAGCTGCATGATGCGGCGGTCGACCTCGTCGATCTCGGTCGGCTTGGAGTCGATCTCGATGCGCAGCCGCGAGGCGGCCTCGTCGAGGAGGTCGATTGCCTTGTCGGGCAGGAAGCGATCGGCGATGTAGCGCTGGGAAAGGGTGGCGGCGGCGATGATCGCCGCGTCCTGGATCTGGACGCGATGGTGCGCCTCGTAGGTGCCCTTCAGCCCGCGCAGGATCGCGATCGCGTCCTCGACGCTGGGCTCGCCGACAACGACGGGCTGGAACCGGCGCTCGAGCGCCGGGTCCTTCTCGATGTGCTTGCGGTACTCGTCGAGAGTCGTCGCGCCGACTGCCCGCAGCTCGCCGCGGGCGAGCATCGGCTTGAGGAGGTTGGCCGCGTCCACCGCGCCCTCGGCGCCGCCGGCCCCGACGATGGTGTGCAGCTCGTCGATGAAGAGGACGACCTCGCCGTTTGCGTCGGCGACCTCCTTGAGGACGGCCTTCAGACGGGCCTCGAACTCGCCGCGGTACTTGGGGCCGGCGATCAGCGCGCCGATGTCGAGAGAGACCACCCGCTTGTCGCGCAGGCCCTCGGGGACGTCACCCGAGACGATGCGCTGGGCGAGGCCTTCGGCGATCGCCGTCTTGCCCACGCCGGGCTCGCCGATCAGCACCGGGTTGTTCTTCGTGCGCCGGGACAGGACCTGGATGACGCGGCGGATCTCGTCGTCGCGACCGATGACCGGGTCGAGCTTCTCCGCGCGCGCGTCCTTCGTGAGGTCGCGGCCGAACTTCTCGAGCGCTTGGAACTTGTCCTCCGGGTTCTGGTCGGTGACGCGGTGGGGGCCGCGCACCTCTCCGACCGCTTCGAGCAGCCGTTCGCGGGTGGCGCCCTCGCGGCGCAGAGCATCGGCTGCCGGGCCGTCATGGGCGGCGATCGCGAGCAGGAGGTGCTCGGCCGAGACGTAGTCGTCCTTCAGCTCGCGCGCCTCCCGCTCGGCCTCGCGCAGGACCTGGCTGAAGGCGTCGGCCGGGCCGGCGGGCTCGGTGGAGGCGCCGCTGAGCGTGGGAAGGGTGTCCAGGGCGGTGTTCAGCTCCGCGCGGACCGAGACGGGTGCGGCTCCGAGCTTCTGCAGCACGGGCGCCACCACGCCGCCGTCCTGTTCGAGCAGCACGGCGAGCAGGTGCTCGGGAGTCACCTGCGGATTGCGGCGGCCGTCGGCCAGCTGCTGGGCAGCTTGGAGCGCCTCTTGAGACTTGATCGTAAAGCGGTCGGGGTTCATGACAGATCTCAGTGTAGCCGACTAAGATTTGCGGGGCAAGAGGAACGAGTACGATGCCGCTCGTGACTCCCTCCGGACTCGAAGCCAGCCTCGACAAGATGCGCGCCGCGGGCGTGCCCGAGATCGCTCGGGAGAACTTCCGCTTCTACTACGAGCAGGTCGTGGCGGGGGAGTCGGGGGTCGTGTCGGAGGACGACATCGGGCCCGCGGACGATGTGCCTAGCGCGGCGTCGCTCGACTCCGACGAGGCGAGCGAGGCGGAAGCTTTGGGGAAGGCCGTCGTGATCAAGTTGAACGGCGGCCTGGGGACGAGCATGGGGATGACCCGCGCGAAGTCGCTGCTGCCGGTGAAGGACGGCCTCTCGTTCCTCGACGTCACCGTGCGTCAGGTGCTCGCGCTGCGGGAGCACCACGGCGCGCGGTTGCCTCTGGTACTCATGAACTCCTTCTCCACGCGGGAGGACTCCCTCGCAGCGCTGGAGGCTCACCCGAACCTCGCCTCCGACGTGCCGGCCGACTTCGGCCAGAACCAGGAGCCAAAGCTGCGTGCGGATGACCTGACGCCGGTGCAATGGCCGGACGACCCTCGCCTCGAGTGGTGCCCGCCCGGACACGGCGACGTCTACGCCGCGCTCGTGAGCTCGGGCATGCTCGACGCGCTGCTCGAGCGCGGCTACCGCTACGCCTTCATCGCCAACGCCGACAACCTCGGCGCTGTGCTCGACCCGCGGATCCTCGGCTGGTTCGCGCGGGAGGAGATGCCGTTCCTGATGGAGGTGGCCGACCGCACCGAGGCGGACCGCAAGGGTGGCCACATCTGTCGCGAGCGCGCGAGCGGACGGTTACTGTTGCGCGAATCGGCCCAGACGCGCGACGAGGACCAGGACGCCTTCCAGGACGTCGCCCTCCATCGCTACTTCAACACGAACAACCTGTGGGTCGACCTCGAGACGCTGCGTTCGGTGATGGACGAGCGCGGAGGCGTCCTGGGACTGCCGATGATCCGCAACGCCAAGACGGTCGATCCGAGTGACTCCGGTTCACCGGGGGTGATTCAGCTGGAGACCGCCATGGGCGCGGCGATCTCGGTTTTTGACGGCGCCCGGGCGGTGCGCGTGGGCAGGGAGCGCTTTGCCCCAGTGAAGACGACGAATGATCTGCTGGTGCTGCGCTCGGATGTGTATGAGCTGACGGATGACGCGCACGTCGTGGTGTCGGGGCGCCGGTCGAAGGGCGATGTGCCGTTCGTCGACCTGGATTCTTCGTTCTTCAAGTTGCTTCCGGATTTCGATGCGCGGTTTGCGTCTGGTCCGCCTTCGCTCGTCGAGTGCGAGCGGCTGGTGGTGCGGGGGGATGTGGGTTTTGGCGCCGAGGTGGTCGCCAGGGGCGTGGTGGACTTGGTCAACGACGGAGATGGGCAGCTCGTGGTTTCGGACGGGGCAATTCTCTCCTAGCGGAGCAGCGCCTCGAGCGTCTTGATCACCGAAGCAGGGTCCTCGGTGACCTGGGCGTGGCTGAACCGCTGGACGCGCCAGCCGGCTCGGGTGAAGCGCGCGTCGCGTTCGAGGTCAGCTTCGTGCGCCTGGGGTGTGCCATGGACTTCGCCGCCGTCGACCTCGACGGCGAGCCGGCGGTCGGACCACGAGAAGTCGACCTGGTGGAGGACTTGCTCGATCTCGATGAGGGCGTTGACCTTTGGCTTCGGAAGGCCGGTGTTCCCGAGGAGTGCGAGGAAGAGGCGTTCGAGCTCGCTGCGGATGCGTTGCTGGGGATCGACCTGCGAGAGGAGCGCGCGAAGGGCGGCGCCGCCGGGGCGTTTGATGCTGGCGTCTTCTGCTCTTTGGATCTGGGCAGGAGTGAGCAGCCGTCGCACTTGGGCTTCGTTGACTGCTTTGGCGAGCAGCGGCTTCGGGACAACCGTGGCGAGGTCGGCGAGGGTGCGGCCGACGGTGGTTACCGGGACGCCGTCGCGGAGGACCCTGTCGGCGGGGTCCAGTGTGAGGCGGTGCAGCTTCGTGCCGCGACGAGCGTTCCCCGTCGCGGCGATGACGTCGACCGGACCGTTCCGCCCGGCTTCTCGAAGTAGCCCCCAGTGCTGGGTGGCGGAGCGAAAGCCGACCGTTCCCGCGTAGCCGTAGCTCAGCGTCGCGGCAAGGACCCGCCCGGAAGCGGTGAGCCGCGGATGACCAACGGCGAAGACTCCGGGATAGACCTCGTGGAGTCGCCCGGCCAGAACTCGGCGCCGGATGACTCTGGGTCCCACTCCAACCGCGTGCAGCTCACGGGCGGTGATGAGGCCGTGTTGTTCCGCCGCCAGCTTGGCGATTGTCGCGTCCGGAGCAATCTTTCCTGAATCCGACCGTCCAGCGGTCGTTTGTGGGAGCACGTCGTCATCGTGCCGTTCATTCCGTCACAGAACTGTGACGGAACGCGTCAGATCTGCGGCGGAACTGCGCGCACGAGGGCGCCGCCTCGCACGTACGGGACGATCTCCGCGCGAAGGTCGCGCCGGACACGTTCGAGGCGTTCGACCTCGGCGGTCAGGGTCGCGGCGCGGCTTTCCAGCGCCCGCACCCGGCGCGTTGCTCGCTCGAGTTGCTGCTCGAGCTCGAACACGCGCTCGACGCCGGCCAGGTTGAGACCGGTCTCGGCGGTGAGCTCCTGGATGCGGCGCAGGCGCTCGACGTCCTTGTGGGAGTAGAGGCGCGTGCCCTTGGGCGAGCGCTTGGGCTCGATCAGGCCGCGCTGCTCGTACATCCTCAGAGTCTGGGGGTGCATCTCGGCGAGCTCGGCGGCGACGGAGATCATGAAGACCCCACGGTCGTCGGAGACCTCGATGCGCGTCGTGGTGCGGACGTGGCGGGCGCCCATCAGCTCGAGGCCTCGACCGGGAAGAGCTTGGCGCGCGGGTCGCCGTTCATCACCTTCGAGAGCTCGTCGACCGCGGCCTCCTGCTGGGGAGACAGCGTCGCCGGCACGTCGATCACGAAGCGATAGTGGATGTCGCCCCGGCCGGAACCGTTCAGGCGCGGGGGGCCTTCGCCGCGCAGGCGCTGCACCGTGCCGTGCTTCGTGCCGCCCGGAACACGCAGCTTCTTGCGGCCCATCAACGTCGGCACCTCGACGGTCGCGCCGCGGATGGCCTCCGGGATCGTCAGGGGAACGTCGACCTCGACGTGATCACCGACGCGCTTGAAGACCGCGGAGTCGCCGACGTGGGTGACGACGTACAAGTCACCGGGCGGACCGCCGTTGGCCCCCGCTTCGCCCTTGCCCGAGAGCCGCACACGGCTCCCCTCGCGAACGCCGGCCGGGATGTTCACCCGGTAGCGCTTGACCGTCTGCGTCGCACCCGTCCCGCGGCAGGTCGGGCACGGGTCGTCGATGACCACGCCATTGCCCGCGCACCGGGAACAGGGTGAGGAGATGGAGAAGAGGCCCTGACCCTGAGCCTCGACGCCGCGGCCCTGGCAGACGGGACACACGCGCGGGCTCGTGCCCGGCTTGGCTCCCGTGCCGTGGCAGGTGACGCAGGGCGTGGCGCTCGGCACGGCGATCGAGACCTGCGCGCCTTCCACCGCCTGGTCAAAGGTGACCTGCACGTCGGTCTCGAGGTCGCGGCCGCGCATCGCCTGCGGACGAGCTCGACCTCCGCCGCCCCCACCCGGACGCGTGCCCGGGCCGGCCCCTCCCGCTCCCCCGAAGATGTTCGAGAGGATGTCGCCGAACGCTCCACCGACCGCACTCGGATCAACCCCGCCGCCCGGCCCGGCGGCGAACGGCCCCGTCCCGCGGTCGTACTGCTTGCGCTTCTCGGCGTCGCCGAGGATGTCGTACGCCGCCTGGACTTCCTTGAAGCGGCTCTCGGCCGCGTCGTCGCCCGGGTTGCGATCGGGGTGATACTGGCGCGCGAGCTTGCGGTAGGCCTTCTTGATCTCCTCCGCAGTGGCCTGCTTGGAGACGCCGAGCGCCTGGTAGAGATCGGGTCGGCCGGCCATGGGTCCGGCTCCCTAAGCGGCCACTACGACACGCGCGGGCCGCAGGACGGTCTCGCCCAGCCGGTATCCCGGCTGGTAGACCTCGGCGATGGTGCCGGGCTCGGCGCCCTCGACCGGCTGCTGGCTCACGGCTTCGTGGTGCTGGGGATCGAAGCGCTCGCCCACCGGGGAGAAGGCCTCGATCCCGACGCGGCCCAGGGCACCGACCAGCTCTGAGTGCACGAGCTGGACCCCGAGCGCGAGGTCATGCTCGCTGGCCGCTCCCGATGCCGTCGCCGCGAGCGCGCGGCCGAGGTTGTCGAGCGCGGGCAGCAGCTCCTTCGCGAGCCGGGTCACTCCGCGAGCGTCGGCGGCCCCCACGTCGCGTGCGGAGCGCTTGCGGAAGTTCTCGAAGTCGGCCTGGGTGCGCTGGGCGAGAGCGAGGTACCGGTCGCGCTCGAGCGCGACCGGGTCTCCCTCGTCCTCGGCGGGAGCAGGCGCCTGTTCCTCCAGCGCCGCTTCTTCAGCGGGTTTCGAGGACTCGGCGCCGACCTCCGGCTCGTCTTCGACCGTGGTCGTTTCGTCGTCGCGGGTCATGACCTACTTGCCCTCTTCCACGACCTCGGCGTCGACGACGTCCTCCTCGGCTGCCGCTCCCCCGGCCGCGCCGTTGGCACCGCCGGCCGCGCCGTCCGGGTCGCCCTCGGCCTGAGCCTGCTCCTGGGCGCGCTGGTACATGGCCTCGGAGACCTGGTGGAACGCACTCTGCAGCGCCTCGGTCTTGGCCGTGATCGCGGCCGAATCCTCCGAGGTGAGCGACTCGCGCACGTCCTTGATCGCCGCCTCGATCTGCTCCTTCGCCGACGCGTCGACGCTCTCGCCCAGGTCGCTCAACTGCTTCTCGGCCTGGTAGGCGGCGTTCTCTCCCGCGTTGCGGGCTTCGGCCAGCTCGCGCAGGCGCTTGTCGTCTTCGGCGTGCGTCTCGGCGTCGCCGACCATCCGCTTGATCTCCTCGTCGGAGAGGCCGGACCCTGACTTGATCTCGATCGTCTGCTCCTTGCCCGTCCCCAGATCCTTCGCGGAGACGGCGAGGATGCCGTTGGCATCGATGTCGAACGCGACCTCGACCTGCGGGATGCCGCGCGGCGCCGGCGGGATGCCGGTGAGCTGGAACTTGCCCAGCGACTTGTTGTAGGTCGCCATCTCGCGCTCGCCCTGCAGCACATGGATCTCGACGCTCGGCTGGTTGTCCTCCGCAGTGGAGAACACCTCAGACTTGCGCGTGGGGATCGTCGTGTTGCGCTCGATGAGCTTCGTCATGACACCGCCCTTGGTCTCGATGCCGAGGGTCAGCGGGGTCACGTCGAGCAGCAGCACGTCCTTGACGTCACCCGCTAGCACGCCGGCCTGGATGGCGGCGCCGACGGCCACGACCTCGTCGGGGTTGACTCCGCGATGGGGGTCCTGCCCCGTGAGCTCCTTGACCTTCTCCTGCACCGCGGGCATGCGGGTCATGCCGCCGACCATCACGACGTGGTCGATCTTCGCCGCACCCTTGTCCTTGGCGTCGTCGAGGGCCTGGCGCACCGGGACGACCGTGCGGTCGAGCAGCTTCG
>JBBPXY010000063.1:0-10832 GCA_038200435.1 Solirubrobacterales bacterium | reverse complement strand
TTCCTTCCAGTACGGCGATGGAGAAGAGGCCGCCTGGGCTCTGCGCGACGTCGACCTCGCCGTGCCGCCCGGCCAGACCGTGGCGCTGGTCGGCGCCACGGGCGCCGGCAAGTCGACCTTCGCCAAGCTCGTCGCGCGCTTCTACGACCCGACCGAGGGCCTCGTGCGGGTTGACGGCCACGACCTGCGCGACGTCGCCGCGCGCTCGCTGCGCGCGCAGATGGGGATCGTCCCCCAGGAGGCGTTCCTGTTCAGCGGCACGGTGCGCGACAACATCGCCTTCGGGTGCCCAGAGGCCAGCGACGAGGAGATCGCCGACGCGGCCCGCGCGGTCGGCGCGGAGGAGTTCATCACCGATCTCGAGAACGGATTTGACACGGAGGTCGGCGAGCGCGGCGCCCAGCTCTCGGCCGGGCAGCGACAGCTCATCGCCTTCGCCCGCGCGCTGATCGCCGACCCCCGGATCCTCGTGCTCGACGAGGCCACGTCCAACGTGGACATCCACACGGAGACGCGGATCGAGCAGGGCCTGCGCCGGCTGCTCGCGGGCCGCACCGCCTTCGTCATCGCCCACCGCCTTTCGACCATCCGCTACGCCGGGCGCATCCTCGTGCTCGAGCACGGGAAGATCGTCGAGCAGGGGACTCATGACGAGCTGCTGGAGCTCGAGGGCCGTTACTGGAAGCTTTATCGGGATTGGGCCGAGCAGGCTGCGGCTTGAACGTGTTCGGGGAGGGACGGTGAGGGACGTTTGGTGCTGCGGGCGGGTCCTGTCAGTGGTCCCTGACCCGTTCTCGCTGGCGCGAGAATCGGCAGTAGGACCGCTGCCACCCGCCCGATCATCCGTCTCGCCTCACCCCGAGACGTGGCCTTGCTTAGCGGAGTAGTCGGGCGGTGCCGAGTGGTGAATTGAGGCCGAATAGCGAGGGCAACTCGCCACTCGCCTGATCCCGGGCTGGCGGACGGGATCCCCGCGGCGATCCCGGGCTGGCGGACGGGATCCCCGCGGCGCTGGTAGATCAGTGCCTCCTTCTTAAGACCAAGTCGACCAACCACGCCGAAACACGGCCGAGACTGCTCCTCACTGCGGGGCAGGGATTCGAACCCCGATAACGTGCTCCAGAGGCACGCGTCTTGCCATTAGACGACCCCGCAAGGCGGCGCGAAGGATAACGCCGCTCATAGAGCCTGCCTCAGCCGCTCACCTCGAGCTCGAACTGCCGCTCGCCCAAGGCGACCACCATCGGCTCGCCTTCCCGGGCGGCCAGGAACATCGGCGTCCCGGGGTCCGAGGTCTCGAAGCCGACGGTGAGCACCGTGCGCCCGGGGAAGAGCGTGGCGGCGTCGCGCACGCCCCGGGCCATGTGGTCGAGCGCGCCGAGCGGCCCGCTCACCGTGCCCTCGTCGGCATCGATCTCCATCGGCGGGTGCTCACGCAGCGGCGGCAGGCCCGGTATCGGAGCGTCATCGGAGTACGCGTCCTCGGCGAGCACGATCGTCCGCTCGCCGTCGACGAGCTCCACCACCCCGTCGGCGGACACGTCGACCACCAGCGGCGCCGCTTCACCCCGGTCGACGAGCGCCACGGCGCGCAGCGCGCCGGCTCCTACGAGGAACGCTCGTAGCGTCGCGACGTAGGCGCCCGTCTCCGGACCCGGCAGCGGCTCGTTCACACGGCCGGTTCTATCAGCCCGACCCGTTCGTAACACGCGCCCGTAGGGAAAGACGAGAGAACACACACCTTTCCGATCAGGAGCCAACATGCCCCGCGCCACATGGAACGGACAGACCCTTGCCGAGAGCGATGACACCGTCGTCGTCGAGGGCAACCACTACTTCCCGCCCGAGAGCGTCAATCGCGACCTCCTCGAGCCCAGCGAGACGACCTCGGTGTGCCCCTGGAAGGGCCAGGCCAGCTACCTCAGCGCCCGCGCGGACGGCCAGGCGGCGCCGGACGCCGCCTGGTTCTACCCCGAGCCCAAGGAGAAGGCCGCCGAGATCAAGGACCACGTCGCGTTCGGGGGAGACGTTTCCATCGAGGAGTGAGCGTCGGCGTTATACCGGCGGAGCTCCCGCGCGCTGAGCGGCTGCGCCGAATCATGACCCGCGATGGCGCCGACTGCGTGTGGTGCCGTCGCGAGCTCGGCCCCGGTCATCGTGACGCGTCCCTCGAGCACGTCGTGCCCCGCCTCAAGGGCGGTCCCGCCTGGCCGGAGAACGAGGTCTGTGCCTGCCGGGCCTGCGACCGGCGGCGCGGGCACCGCTGGGCGCGCCCCTACCTCGACGGCCAGTTGCGGCGCCTGGCGTCCGGCTAACTGGGTGCCGCGCCGTTACGCGCGAACTGGCGGGTGATGTCGGACTCGAGCCCCGGATCGAGGATCAGCAGCACCTCGTCACCGCTCTCGATCACCGTGTCGGACTTAGGAACGAAGCCTCCCCCCGCGCGCAGGACCGAGATGATCAGGCTGCCCTCGGGTAGTGAGACGTCGCAGACGCGAGCGCCCGCCGCCAGCGAGCCTTCGCCCACTTCGACCTCGATGATCTCGAGCCGCTCCTCCTCGAGCGCCAGCAGCTGTACGAGGCCGTACTGCGGCACCTCGTGCTCGATCAGGCGCAGGATCAGGTCGGTGGCCGAGACCGCCGGCTGTATGCCGAGCAGCTTGAAGTGCGGCAGGTTGCGCGGGTTGTTGACCCGGGCGACGATCCGCTCGCAGAGGTACTTCTCCTTGGCCATCTGGCAGATGAGCATGTTGTCCTCGTCGTCGCCCGTAACGGCGATGACGAGATCGGCGCGCTGAATGCCTGCCCGCTCGAGCACCCAGAGCTCGGTGGCGTCGCCGTACTGCACGGCGTGCTCGAGCTCCTGTTCCACGTTCAGGTAGCGGCGCCGGTAACCCTCGATCAGGGTCACCTCGTGATGCTTGGCCATGAGCTCGCGCGCGAGGTTCCAGCCCACCTTGCCGGCTCCGGCGATGATCACGTACATCAGCCGAAAGCCGCCTGCTCGAGCATGACGATCGCCTGCTGGGTGGGGCACACCGTCTCCATGCCCTGCTCGGCGTACCACTGAGCCCGCCCCGGGTCGAGGACTCGCGCGACGACGCGTCCGACCTCGAAGCGCTTCTGGGCGATCTGAGCGATCACCAGGTTGGTGTTGTCGCCGTTGGTGGAGGCGATGAAAGAGTCCGCCTGGGCGATGCCTGCCTGCTCGAGCGCCTCGATCTCGAGGGCCGTGCCGACGGTGAAGAGGCCGCCGCGGTCCTCCCACGTATCACCGGGGCCCTGGTCGAGCCGCTCGTGCGAAAGGGGATCCTCGTCGAGCACGGACACGGTGTGGCCCGCGGCCAGCGCCTTCTTGGCCACGGCCGAGCCCACACGCCCGGCGCCGACGATCAGGATGAACACCGCCGGGACTCTAGGCGTTCGGGGTGTCGGGCCGCTGCGCGTCGCCGTTCCCGTCCGCGTCGGCCGCCGGGGCCGTGAGGATGACCCGGCACGGCGCCTTGCGGATGACGTACTTGGTGATCTCCCCGACGAAGTTGTCCAGGGGGCCGCCGGAGCCGCCGAGCAGGGCGCCGCTGCGCACGCGCGTGGCCTCCTCGGCCCCGAGCACGATCACCTCGACGCCGCGGCGGCGCGCTTCGTCGACGATCGCTTGGCCCGCCCGCCGCGCGCGCACAGTCGCGGTGGCCACCTCGACGCCCTCGTACTCCTCCCCCACCTCCTTGGCCCGCGCGAGGGCGCGTCGCGCCCGCTGAAGCTGCGCGTCGGGCAGGCGCGCGTCGAGCGGCAGCGCGACCGGGACCTCAAAGACCCACAGGGCCTCGATCATCGCCCCCTGCTGTTCGAGATCGTCCCGTTCCTCTCCGGCCAGGCGCCCGGCGGTCTGCACGATGTCGTCGTCGAGCGCGCGGCCGAAGATCGGCACGAGAACCGATCCGAACTCGCGCCGCACCGCCTCCTCGCGCAGGGCTCGCTCGGGCACCGTCACGCGCGTGAGCAACGGTGTGCCGGCGCCCTTGCGGTAGGCGACGTAGAGCACAAGGCCTCCGAGCATCCATCCCGTGCCCACGTACCGGGCACCTCCGTGCAGCACGACGACGGCCGCCCATCCCAAGGCGGAGACGACCGCGCCGACCAGCGCGGGCAGCGGGACCTTCACCCCCCGGATGCGCACCGGCAGCGGCACCTCGTAGAGGCCCGGGGGCCGCTCGCGCTCGCGGAACCGCAGGGCGATGATCGACGCGTGGGCGATCGTGAACGCGAGCATCGCTCCGAAGGCGTAGATGCCGACCAGCAGCTCCACGTCGGAGGGGAGCACGAGCGCCGCCGAGATCGTCGCGGCCAGGCAGATGATCACGACCGGAGTGCCACGCTGCGGATGCAGGCGGGCGAGGAAGCCGGGGATCTGGCGATTCGTCGCCAGCGAATAGCCGACGCCTGAGAGGCCGAGCATGGAGGAGTTCGCGGCGGCGATGAGCGTCACCACCGCGGCCGCGGCCACGACGTAGGTGAGGATCTCCGCCAGCCAGTGCGGGTGGAAGGCCCGGGTCACATCGAGCAGTGGCGCGTCCCCGCCCTTGCCGAGTGCCGTCTTGCCTCCTATGACGGGCAGCGCGTTCAGCGCCACGAAGGAGATGCCCACGTAGATGACGACGATGATCGCCGTGCCGCGTGAGAGCAGGCGACGCAGGCTGCGAGGTGAGGCCGCGATCTCTCCCGACAAGCTCGAGGCGGCCTCGAGACCGGTGAAGGCGACCGTGGCCACCGTCAGGGCGAAGACGAGATCCGACCATGTCGGAGCGCTTCCGAGGTGGACCGAGTTGACCAGACTCCCGGGATGGATGAGCAGGACGGCTCCGAGCACTATGAAGACGACCTGCAGCCCGAGGTCTCCCAGCGCGATCACGATCCGGCGCTGCAGGCGCCGCGGGCTCATGCCGGCGATGTTCATCCAGGCCACCGCGCCGACCACCGCCAGCGCGAGGGCGATCTCCACCGCACCGTGCCCGAGCGGGTGCCAGAAGGCCGCGAGGTAGTTGGTCGCCGCCAGCGCCGTGACCGCGACGAGGATCGCGTAGTCGAGGATGATCGCCCAGCCCGAGACGAATGAGACGAGCTCGTTGAACGCATAGCGCGCGAACACGGTCGAGCCCCCGCGTTCCTGGTGCAGTGATGCGCCCTCCGCGTACGTGAGCGCGGCCAGCGCGAAGAAGAGACCGGCGACGAGGAACACCACCGGGGTCAGGCCCAGCGCGCGGTGCGCCACCACGCCGAGGGCGAAGTAGAGCGAGCTGATCGACGTCGTGTAGACGATCGCGAACAGCGCCCGGCTGGAGACGCGTTCGTTCATCCCCGGCGCTGGAGGTAGAGGCGCCCGACGCCGGCGGCGATGAACAACGCGCCGAGCAGGAGGCGCAGGAACGCGAAGTCGCCGCGGACCATGGTCTGAATGATCATGGCGAGCCCGATGACCACCATTGCCATGGACAGAACGCGCGTCGCGTCGTAGCGCCGCTTGTGCACTAGACGGGAGCAGCCACAGGCGTGGGGCGCTCGCCGTTTCCGCCCGCGCCCGCCGACTCGATGATCACTCGGCAGGGGCGCTCCTTGAGCACCGTCTCGAGTGTGCGGCCGAAGATCGACCCGCCGGTGCGCGCCGGGAGCGGCATCACCACGGCCCGGGCGCGCAGTTCGAGCGCCTCGTCGACGATGCGCCGCCCGGACTGGCCCGGCCGGACCTTCTCCCAGTGCCCCGAGACGCGGCGCCCTCCGATCTCGCGCGCCTCCTCGATGCGCGCCGCCGCGGCCTGCTCGTGATCGGGCAGATCGGCGTCGATCGGGCTCGTCGCCGGGACGGTGATCAGCACCAGCACGTGTATCCCACGGCGGCGCCGAGCCGCGAGGCGCTGGGCGGTGCCCATGAGGTCGCGCACGTCATCGCGCTCGTCGAAGGCCACGAGCACGGACTCGTACTCCGCCTCGGACTCGAGCACGCGATGCGGGATCGCCACCTTCTTGGTCGTGACGAGATCGAGGCCCTGCCGGCGGCGGTAGACGATGAAGACGAGGATGCCGGTGAGGAGCCAGCCGACGCCCGTCGCCGCCACGTCCAGGTGGAGCGCCGTGACCGTGACGAACGCGAGCAGCGTGCCGAGCCCGCCCAGGAGCGCGAAGAGCGGCAGCGGCCGCCCCGCGATCCGCAGTGTGCCCGGGCCGCGGAAGGGACGCTCGCGGTCGGGGTCGCGCAGGCGCAGGCGGATCACCGCCGCGTGCGCGATCGTGAAGGAGAGCATCGCCCCGAAGGCGTAGAGGTTGCCGAGGAACGTGGCCTTTCCCGGGATAAGGGTCACGCAGGCGATCGCCCCGAACACCATGATCCCGATCCAGGGCGTGCGAAAGCGCGGATGGAGCTGGCGCATCCGGTCCGGCAGCTGCCGGTGCAGTCCCATCGAGTAGACCAGCCGGGAGACCCCGATGATCCCCGCGTTGGTGGCGATGAAGAGGATCGTCGCGGCGAGCAGCCCGACGTAGATCTCCCCGGCCTGCTGAAAGGCGCCCAGGTGCAGCTGCTTGACGACGCCCAGGATGGGATCGCCGGCGAATCCGCCCTTGTCCTCGCTCACCCCGAGAAGCGTCGAGCACTTGCCCGCGGCGTCGCAGGTGACGGGCAGCGCGGAGAGCGCGACCGCGGGCAGCGCCGCGTAGATCGCGAACACCGCGATGACGACGCGGTTGATCGCCTTGGGGATGGTCTTCGTCTCGTCCTTGGCCTCTTCGGCCATGTTCGAGATCGTCTCGATCCCCGTGTACGCGATCATGCCGACCGGAATCGCCACCAGGAAGTCCTTCCAGCGCGGTGCGGTACCGAGGTGGACGTTGTTCACCAGCGTCTCCGGCGAGAGCACCAGAAAGGCTCCCACGAGCACCAGCAGCAGCTGGGTGGCGAGGTCGGTGACCGCCAGGGCGATGTTCAGGCCAGCCGCCTCCTTCACGCCCACCACGTTGATCGCGCTCAGCAGCGCGATGATCACGATGCCGCAAACGATGTCGCCCGGGGCGTGGCGCAGCGCGTCCCAGAACAGTCCCCCGATGTAGTGCGGCACGAAGAACGCCGAGATGGCGATCGTGATCACGTAGTTGAGCATCTGGCCCCACGCCGCGAAGAACGACCAGAACTCGTTGAAGGCATGGCGGGCGAAGCTCGAGGAGCCACCGGCCTCGGGGTACATCGCCGTCGCCTCGGAGTAGGTGGCAGCCGTCAGGTAGAAGATGACCCCCGTGATGACGAAGACGACCGGGGTGAGGCCGAGCGCGAACGAGGCGACGAGCCCGAGGGCGTAGTAGATCGACGAGCCGACGTTGCCGTAGGCCGTAGCGAACAGGGCGTTGACCCCGAGCACGCGTTCAAGTCCGTGGGCGCGGCGCTCGGCCATCGAGGGCGCAGTCTAGGTGGCGATAAGGACCGCAGAGCGCGGCTTTAGTTAGGGTCTTGCTGATGAGCGCGCGGATCGTCGTATTCGGGGCCACGGGCTACACCGGGCGGCTGGTGTCCGAAGCGCTCGTGCGCGAGGGCGCGAGGCCCGTGCTGGCCGCGCGCAATGCCAAGCGGCTCGACGCGCTCGCGACCGAGCTCGGCGGCCTCGAGATGGCCGTGGCCGACGTGGCGCAGCCCGACACGGTGCGGGGGCTCGTCTCGAGAGGCGACGTGCTCGTCAGCACCGTCGGCCCGTTTACGCGCTGGGGCGCGGCGGCGGTCCAAGCCGCGGTTGCCTCTGGCGCCCACTACCTCGACTCGACCGGCGAGCCGCCGTTCATCCGCGAGGTCTTCGAGCGCTGGGGAGGCGCCGCGCAGTCAGCGGGATGCGGCCTGCTCACGGCGTTCGGATACGACTTCGTCCCCGGCAACCTGGCGGGCGCGCTCGCTCTCGAGCGCGCCGGGGCAAACGCCACCTCGGTGCACGTCGGCTACTTCTTCTCCGGATCCGGAGGCATCCGAGGCGCGGCCAGCGGCGGCACGCTGGCCTCACTGGCGGGAATCATGCTCGAGCCCCAGCCCGTGTTTCGTGACGGCCGGGTGCAGAGCGAGCGTGCCGCCGCCCGCGTGCGTTCCTTTACCTCTGGCGGGAAGAAGCTGTCTGGCGTTTCGATCGGCGCCTCCGAGCACTTCGCCCTACCGCGTGAGCAGCCCGGACTGCGGGAGGTCGACGTCTACCTGGGCTGGTTCGGCCCCGCCTCCCGTGGCGTGCAGGTGTTCTCAGCAGGTGGCGAATTGGTGAGCAAGGTGCCGGGCGCCCGGGAGGGTTACGGCAAGCTGGCCGAGCGCTTCATCAAAGGCTCGACGGGCGGACCGGACGCCGATGCGCGCAGCAAGACGGGATCGCTGATCTTCGCGGAGGCGCGCGACGCGAGCGGACGCGTGCTCGCCGAGGTCGAGCTCCGGGGCACCAACGGCTACACCTTCACGGGCGACATCCTCGCCTGGGGCGCCCGCCGCGCCGCCGAGCACGGCCTCGAGGGCACGGGCGCCCTCGGCCCGGTCGACGGATTCGGATTGCGCGCCCTCGAAGCCGGCTGCGCCGAGGTCGGGCTCCGCCCGGTCGACTGACGAGCTACTACAACCGAGGGGTCTCCTGTGAGCTACACGAAGAAGAACCTGCGCGACGTTGAGGATGCGGCCGCCGGGCGCGGGTTGTCCGATATCGGCGAGGCGCGCTTCGCGGGCGGAGCGCTCGAAGCCGAGAGCACCGGCCTCGCGTATCACCGGCTGAACCCCGGCAAGCGCCAGGGGTTCGGCCACAAGCACGAGAACGCAGAGGAGGTCCACGTGGTGATCGGGGGTGGTGGCCGGGTGCGCCTCGACGACGAGATCGTCGAACTTACGACGATGGACGCCCTACGCCTCTCCCCCGAGGTCACCCGCTCATTCGAAGCCGGTCCCGACGGCATGGACTTCCTCGTCTTCGGCCCCCACCACGAGAAGGACGGAGAGCTCAACCAGGACTTCTGGAAGGACTGAGGCGCCGTTAGCTGGAGGAGCTTTCCTGCGCGGAGATCTCACGCTGCGGTTCTCCGCGCTGAGCCCCGTGCGGACGCAGCCGGCGGGGCCGATCCGCATCCGGGGGGCTAGGAAGGAGAGCAAGTCCGGCGGGAGCCGGCACCACAACAGGGCTTGCCCCCCGGAGGCGGATGCGAGCCCCGGCGGCCGACAGCCACCGGGACCCTCAGCCAAGAGCGTCTAGGTGATGATCGGGATGATGAGGATCGCGACGATGTTGGCGACCTTGATCATCGGGTTGATCGCCGGGCCGGCGGTGTCCTTGAAGGGATCGCCGACCGTGTCGCCGGTCACCGAAGCCGCGTGAGCCTCGGAGCCCTTGCCGCCGAACGCGCCGTCTTCGATCAGCTTCTTCGCGTTGTCCCACGCGCCACCGCCGGCGGTCATGAGAACGGCGAAGAAGAAGCCGACGACGATCACGCCGATCAGCAGACCGCCCAGGGCCTGCTTGTCGATCAGGCCGACGACCAGCGTCAGCACGATCGGGATGAGCGACGGGATGATCATCTCTCGCTGCGCGGCCGCCGTGACGAGCGACACCGCCCGCTCGTAGTCGGGGCGCTCGGTGCCCTCCATGATGCCGGGCTTCTCCCGGAACTGGCGGCGCACCTCCTCGACGACCTCGCCGCCGGCCCGGCCGACGGCCTCCATCGACATGGCGGCGAACAGGCAGACCATCAGGCCGCCGAGCAGCAGGCCGATCAGCACGGCCGGGTTGCCGATGTCGAAGTTCAATGTGCGGGCGCTGACCCCCGCGTCGGCGAGCTCGAACCGGAAGCCGGCGAAGAGCACGACCGCCGCGAGAACGGCGGAGCCGATCGCGTAGCCCTTGGTGACGGCCTTGGTGGTGTTGCCGACCGCGTCGAGCTTGTCGGTGATGTCGCGGACCTCCTCGGGGAGGTCGGACATCTCGGCGATGCCACCGGCGTTGTCGGTGATCGGGCCGAACGCGTCCAGCGCGACGATCAGGCCGGTCAGCGACAGCTGGCCCATGACCGCGACGCCGATGCCGTAGATGCCGACCGTGCCGCCGCCCGCGAGCTTCCAGGCGCCGAGGATGCCCAGCGAGAGGACCAGGGCGGGGAGCGCCGTGGCCTGAAGGCCGGACGAGAGGCCCTGGATGATGTTCGTCGCGTGCCCCGTCTGCGAGGCCGCGGCGGTCTTCTTGACCGGGCCGAAGCGCGTCGACGTGTAGTAGTCGGTGATCACGAACAGCAGCGCGGTGACGCCGATGCCGATCAGGGCGCACAGGTAGAGCTTGCCGACGCCCGGCGTGTTCAGGCCGCCGCGGTACGCGACGTTGTCCATCAGCCACTTGGTGACGGGGTAGAACAGGATCGCCGCGATCACGCCCGAGGCGATGAGGCCCTTGTAGAGCGCACCCTCGACGTTGTCGGTCGAGGTTCTCACGAAGAACGTGCCGATGATCGAGGCGACGATCGCCACGGCGCCGAGGACCAGCGGGTACAGGGCCGCCGCGGTCGCGTCGCCACCGGTGAAGGTCAGCACGCCGAGCAGCATGACCGCCACCGCGGTGACCGCGTAGGTCTCGAACAGGTCGGCGGCCATGCCGGCGCAGTCGCCGACGTTGTCGCCCACGTTGTCGGCGATCGTCGCCGGGTTGCGGGGGTCGTCCTCGGGAATGCCGGCCTCGACCTTGCCGACGAGGTCGGCGCCGACGTCGGCGGCCTTGGTGAAGATGCCGCCCCCCAGGCGGGCGAAGATCGAGATCAGCGAGCCGCCGAAGCTCAGGCCGATGAGCGCGTCCACGGCC
>JBBPXY010000062.1:0-6914 GCA_038200435.1 Solirubrobacterales bacterium | reverse complement strand
TCCGACGCGCCCGAGAGGATTCGAACCTCTGACCTTCGGTTCCGTAGACCGACGCTCTATCCAGCTGAGCTACGGGCGCAGTGCGACGGGCGATTCTAACCGGCCGTGCGTCGCTGCGAGGCGGGTCGCGACAGCCCGCAGCGTTCTCTCCACCCGATCCGGCTCGAACCTCACCTGTGCACGGGTGAAGCGCAACGGGGTCAGACCGGCGGCCGCGTGGGTCTGATCACGCGTTTGGTCGCGCGCCTGCTGCGCGGGCGTCCGGTGGTAGCGGAGCCCGTCGGTCTCGACGACGAGGCCGAGGTCGGCCCAGTAGAAGTCGACCTTGAAGCCGTCGACCCGGGCGGCCGTCGCCGGCTTCGGCAAGCCGGCGCGCCGCGCCAGTGGCAGGAAGCGGCGTTCGAGCTCGGAGTCGGTGAGGCTGAACGTGCGGCGGTCGAGGAGCTTCGACAACGCCGGTGCTCCGGGTCGCCGGCGCATTCGCTCGACCGCACGACGAAGCGAATCCGGATCGATGAGATCGAGCCTGTCGGCCTCGTTCACTGCCCGCTCGACCGCATCAAGGGGCAGACGGGTCGCCAGGTCGACCAGTGTGCAGGCGGGCGTGGTGACGGGGATGCCGTCGAGTAGCACGACATCCTTCGCCGTAAGCGTCGTCCGGCGATGCACGCGTATCTCGGCGCGACGCGAATCCGTTGACGTGCGCACGGAGACGTCGATGGGCCCTGCGGTTCGGTTGCGCATACCCCAGAGCTCGGCCGAGCTTTGATGGGAAAGCGCCGCCGTCTCCCCGCAGGTGAGGACAGCCGCCAGGAGATACCCGCGACGGCCCACGTCAGGCCGCCCCACGGCGAACACCCCTTCCCAGAGCGGGTGCAACCGGCCCGTGGCGATGCGATGCCGAATGCCGGCAAGGTTGAACCCGAGTGCCAGCAGCTGGTCGCGCGTGGCCACGCCGTGCTGGCGCGCGGCAAGCCTCCAGACCGATCCGGCCGAAGTCTGCGTATCTGATGCAGCCATGGCAACTCTAGGTACGCAGAGAAGGAGGTTCGCCCCCTCCCCAACCGGGCATGGCCAGTAGATGAGCTTCTCCGACGACGACATCCATCAGATCCCCCTTCGCGGTGGCAACGAGATTCCCCAGCTCGGCTTCGGCGTCTTCCAGGTGCCGCCCAAGGACACCGCCGAGGTCGCGACCCGTGCGCTGCTGGCCGGCTACCGCCACATCGACACGGCCGCCGCCTATCGCAACGAAGCGGGCGTCGGACAGGCGGTGCACGCCTCCGGCGTCGAGCGCAGCGAGATCTTCATCACCACCAAGTGCTTCAACGACGATCATGGTCACGAGCAGGCCAAGCGCGCGTGCCGGGCCAGCCTCGACCGTCTCGAGCTCGAGCACATCGACCTCTACCTGATCCATTGGCCCGTACCGGCGCACGACAAGTACGTCGAGACTTGGAAGGCGTTCATCGAGCTCCAGGAGGAGGGGCTCGTGCGGGCGATCGGCGTCTCGAACTTCCAGCCGAACCATCTGAAGCGGCTGATCGAGGAGACCGGCGTGACCCCGGCGGTGAACCAGATCGAGCTCCACCCGCTCTTTCAGCAGGTCGGCCTACGCCGCGAGCACGACGACCTGGGCGTAGTCACCGAATCATGGAGCCCGCTGGCTCAGGGCAAGGTCCTCGAGGACCCCGTGATCACGCAGATCGCCGAGACGAAGGGCAAGTCGCCCGGCCAGGTCGTCATCCGTTGGCATCTCCAGCTGGGCAACGTCGTCATCCCGAAGTCGGTCACGCCGGAGCGGATCGAGCAGAACATCGACGTGTTCGACTTCCATCTCACCGACGAGGAGATGGCGGCGATCGACGCGCTCGACTCGGGGGACCGGATCGGGCCGGATCCGGACACATTCGTCCGCCCCTAGACGTACTTACGGAGAGGGCGGGATTCGAACCCGCGATGGGCGATAAAGCCCATACTCGCTTAGCAGGCGAGTGCCTTCAGCCACTCGGCCACCTCTCCCTGAGTTGCGGGCTAGTGTAGATGAGGCACGAGCCCCAGGAGCGGTGGCAGAGTCCGGCTGAATGCAGCTGCCTTGAAAGCAGCCGGTCCGCAAGGGCCCGGGGGTTCGAATCCCTCCCGCTCCGCTCCGGCGCTCAAGAGCGCAGCTACAACGGCCGATACACCGGAGGCTGAAGTTCAAGGCAAACCCGCCGCGAGGCGGGGACGCAAAGCTAGAGGTCTCCCTCCCGGAGATAGCTCGGCCGCCAGCTCCCATCCAAGCGTTTGGCCCGCGGGTCGAGCGACACGGAGGTTGCCCTGGTGATCAAGAACCGCATGACCCAGCTGGCCTCGGCGGCGCTCTCTGCGCTCATGGTGCTGGCCATGGTCCCCGGCACGGCCTAGCCGCGCTCAGCAAGTAGACGGGAAGGCCCGGGCTCTCGAGCTCGGGCCGGTCCCGTCCGAAAGGCTGCCTGGTCTCTCGGGCGTGGCTGGCTGTCACTTGCGCTGTTGCAGCCTTTCACCCCCTATTGGGGGGACAATCCTGCAAAACCGGCCTCGGGAAGAAGACCGCTCCCCTTCCCTACTCCGCAGGCGCCGCGATCCGCGCCGGCGCCCCGCAACGCACAAGCGCCTCGGGCAGGACCACCTCGCCGTCGTCGCGCTGGCCATTCTCGAGCAGGGCGATGATGGTGCGGCCGACCGCGACGGCCGTACCGTTGAGTGTGTGCACGGGCGCGGGCTTGCCGCCTTCGGGCCGGTAGCGCACGTCGAGGCGGCGGGCCTGGAAGTCGGTGGTGTTGGAGCAAGAGGTGAGCTCGCGGTAGCGCCCCTGCCCCGGGAGCCAGGCCTCGCAGTCGTACTTCTTGGCCGCTGAGGCGCCGAGGTCGCCTACCGCGATGTTCACCACGCGGTAGGGGATCTCGAGCTCGGTCAGGATCCCCTCCTCGATCGCGAGCAGGCGCTCGTGCTCAGCCGTCGACTCCTCCGGCTCGACGAAGCAGAACATCTCGACCTTGTCGAACTGGTGCACGCGGAAGATCCCGCGCGTGTCGCGCCCGGCTGCGCCCGCCTCGCGGCGGAAGCACGGCGAGAACCCGGCGTAGCGCACGGGCAGCTGACCGGCGTCGAGGATCTCGCCCGCGTGCAGCGAGGCCAGAGCCACCTCGGAGGTGCCGACGAGGTAGAGCGGATCGTCGGCCAAGCGGTAGATCTGCTGCTCGGTGTCGGGCAGAAAACCCGTGCCGTACAGGGCCTGCTCGCGCACGAGCACGGGCGGTATGACGGGCTCGAACCCCTGGGGCCGGAGCTTCTCGAGCACGTAGCGCACGAGCGCGAGCTCGAGCAGCACGAGGTCGCCCTTCAGATAGGCAAAGCGCGACCCCGAGAGGCGTGCCCCGCGCTCCATGTCGATCAGCGCGCCGGCCAACGCGAGGTGGTCCTTGCCCTCCCGGCCGGCTTCCCCCACCTCTCGCAGTACGGTGTCCTCCGGGGCGGCGTCCTCGGCCGGCAGGTTCGACAGCAGCGTCAGCGCACCGTCGAGCTCGGCGCGCGCGCGGCTCTCTTCGTCGCTCAGCTCACGCCCGCGGGCGGCGAGCTCGCCGAGGCGCTCGCGCTCTTCGGGCGACGGCGCGCCACGCAGGGCCCGGCTGGCAGTGTTCTGCTCAGCCTTGAGCTCTTCGAGCGCCTGAGTGAGGCTGCGCCAGCGCTCGTCGATCTCGAGTACGTGGTCGAGGGTCGACGCCTCGCCTCGCCGCGCGAGCGCCGAGCGCACCCGCTCGGGATCGCGGCGGATGACTTTTAGGTCGAGCAAGCCGCGCGAGCGCCGGGACTACGGGGTGCCGGCGCCCGAGGCGCCGGCCGGCGGGCCCTGGGGGGAAGCCTGGCGCGAGCCGACTCCTGAGTAGCGCGCGACGAACTCGGCGACCGCCTGCGCGTCGGGCCCGACCACGATGTTCTGGGGCATGATCGCGCCGGAGAAGCCGCCGTTCTCGATCGCGTAGAGCACCCGCTGGGCGTTCTCCTTGCGCACGGTGAAGTTAGGCCCGTCGTTGCGCTCGCGCACGCGGATGTTCGAAGCCGAGCCGTGGGCGCCGGCCGCCTTGAGCGTGTGGCAGCCCGAGCAGCGCTGGGAGAAGAGCACAGCCCCGCGATTGACGTTCGCGGGTGCTCCCGGGGTGTCGACCTTCTGGGGTCCGCAAGCGACCAGGCCGAGGGCCAGGGGAATAGCGAGCCCGCGCAGGGCGAGGCGGAAGGGCGGGCGACCCATGACGCCCGCCACTATACGAAACGTCGCCCCGGCCAACGGGGCCGGGCCTCACGCCGTGGCGAGGAGTAGACATTGTCCATGCCCGCGACTCCCCAGCGCGAGGATTTCCGCGATGCGTTCGGCCGCTTCGCCACCGGCGTGGCCGTCATCACCAGCGCCGCCGAGCGCGGCACCGGTGGCATGACCGCCAACGCGCTCTGCTCGCTCTCGCTCGACCCGCTGCTCGTGCTCGTCTGCTTCGCCGAGTCGGCGCGCACCCTGCCGCTCGTCAAGGAAGCGGGCCGGTTTGCGATCAACATCCTGCGCGTCGGGCAGGAGGGGGTCGCGGCGCACTTCGCCTCGAAGGTGCCCGAGCACGAGAAGCTCGACGGCGTGGCGCACCACTTCGAACAAGGGGTGCCGGTGCTCGAGGACGCACTCGCCTGGGCGGCCTGCGACCTCGAGGACATCCGGCCCGGCGGTGACCACTCCATCGCGATCGGGGCGGTCACCGCCCTCGGCTACGGAGAGGGCGAGCCTCTCGTCTACTACCGCGGGGGGTATGCCCGCCTGAAGCGTTGACCTCTGCGCTGAATCGAGCCGCGACCGAGGCCGACCTCCCGGCCATCGCGCGTACCTACGCCCACTACGTGCACGAGACCTACGCGACCTTTGACCTCGAGCCGCCGTCAACGGAGACCTGGCACGCGCGCTGGGAGGCGGCGCAGCGCTCGGGCCACCCCTGGCTCGTAGCGGAGGTGGATGGCGCGGTGGTGGGCTACGCGACGACGTCGCGCCACCGGCCGAAGCCCGCCTACGACACGACGGCGGAGGCGACGATCTACCTCGATCCATCGGTCACGGGCCAGGGCCTCGGCCGCCCGCTCTACGGGGCCACGCTCCGGGAGGCGGCCGACCGCTTCCACATGGTCGTGGCCGGGATTGCGCTGCCCAACGAGCCCTCGGTCGCCCTGCACGAGGCGCTCGGGTTCACCCTCGTCGGTACCTTCGCCGAGGTCGGCCACAAGCTCGGCGCCTGGCGCGACGTGGGCTGGTGGCAGCTGCGCCTGTAGAAGCAGCGGAGAGTGGCGACGCCGCCCACAGCACCGCTCGCGCCGGCACCGGCCGCGGCCATCCGCCGGCTCGGTCGCTCCCCCGACGGTCTAGAGGCCGCCGGCCACGCTCGCGGCCCGCACCGCGAGCACCAGCACCACGAGAGCGGCGAGGATCATCACGCCCATCTCTCGGCGGACGATCGTGAGAACGATCGAGCGCTGCTCGGCTTCGGGCAGCTTGCCGACCGCTTCCGCCGACTCGAGGTCGCGCGAGTCGAGCACGGCCTGGGCCGCACCGACGCGAAGCTGCTCGGCGGCGAACCAGACCACGACCGGGACGAGCCCGTAGAGGAGATGGAGCTTCGCCGGATGGTGTCCGAGCACCAGCAGAACGACCCCGAGCGTCACCTGCACGAGCAGCGCGGCCTGGCTGGCGCGCAGCAGCTTCCAGAAGCCGTCGCTGGTCTCCGCGCGCGACCATCGCCACGCGCCGAGGAGCGCGGCCGCGAGGGTCAGCGCGAGGACGGAGAAGCCAACTACGGCATGTACTGCTGTCACGTCGAAACGCCCTTTACTTCGCGGCTTTCGGCACTAAGTAACACCGTGTTACAAGCGATGTCTCCCCGGTGGTATAACAGCCGCCCCGTGCTGCGCAGTTACCTGCCCGCGATCGTCTTCCTCGCCTTGGGTGGCGTCGTGGGATTGGCGTTCGCGGTGCTCAACACGGTGCTCGGCCCGCGTCGGCCCGCGCGCTCGTACACCAAGCACTCGCCGTACGAGTGCGGCCTGCCGTCGGAGGTGCAGCAGAACTTCCGCTTCGGCATCTCCTTCTACCTCATCGCGATGCTCTTCATCCTCTTCGATGTCGAGGTGATCTTCCTCTACCCGATCGCGGTACAGCTCAAGGCGTTCGGCTCGTTCGCGTTGTTCGAGACGATCGTCTTCGTCGCGCTGCTCGGCGTCGCGTTCGTCTACGTGTGGAGAAGGGGAGCGCTCGAATGGAAGTGATCCGCGAGAAGTTGGGTCCGGGCACCGCCGGCGAAGCCGGTGGTCGGGAGTTCCGCGCGCGCGGCCTGCGCGCCCGCGACATGCTCAAGGGCGACCTCGAGGGGCCGGATCTCGACAAGTACGTCGAGGAGCGCGTGCTCACCACCAAGCTCGACACCGCGCTCAACTGGGCGCGCTCGAACGCCATGTTCCCCGCCACGTTCGGCCTGGCCTGCTGCGCTATCGAGATGATGTCGATCGTCGCCTCGCGCGTCGACGTCGCGCGCTTCGGCTTCGAGGCCTTCCGCGCCTCTCCCCGCCAGGCCGATCTGCTCATCCTCTCCGGCCGCGTCTCGATCAAGATGGCGCCCGTCGTGCGGCGCATCTACGACCAGATGCTCGAGCCCAAGTGGACGATCGCGATGGGCGCGTGCTCCTCGTCGACCGGTGTCTTCAACAACTACGCGATCGTCGCCGCCGACAAGTTCATGCCCGTCGACGTGCACGTGCCCGGCTGCCCGCCGCGACCCGAGGCGCTGCTGCACGGGATCCTCAAGCTCCAGCGCCAGATTCAGGGCCACCCCGACGAGGAGTGGCGCGCGCGCTTCAGCGCCCGGGGCACC
>JBBPXY010000061.1:0-18610 GCA_038200435.1 Solirubrobacterales bacterium | reverse complement strand
CCGACAGCGTCGGGTGCCCGTGCACCATGCGCGCGACCTCGGCGTAGCCGCCTTCAAGCGCACGCACGTTGACGAGCTCCTGGATCAGCTCTGTCGCCTTCGACCCGACGATGTGGCCGCCGAGGAGCTCGCCGTACTTGGCCTCACCGATGATCTTGACCATGCCCGAGCGGTCGCCGTAAACGGTGCCGGCCCCGACGGCTCCGAACTGAAGCTTGCCGATCACCACGTCGTGCCCGGCCTCGCGGGCCTGTTCCTCGGTGAGCCCGAACGAGGCGACGTTCGGAGCGCAGAAAGTGGCGCGCGGGATGTCCACGTAGGAGATCGGGTGGGTCGTCATGCCCGCGGCGTCCTCGACGGCGATGACTCCCTCGTCGGAGGCCTTGTGGGCCAGCGCGGGACCGGGGACGAGGTCGCCGATCGCGTAGACGCCCTTGAGGGAGGTCTTCAGTGCGCCGTCGACCTCGATCAGCCCGTGCTCGCCGAGCTTGACGCCCGCCTCCTCGAGCCCGAGCGCCTCGACGTCTGGCCCGCGGCCCGCGGCGATCACGAGGTAGTCGGCTTCGCCGGACTCGCCCCCGTAGGTGAACGTCACGGACGAGTCGCTGCTCTCGACGTTCTCGACCAGGGTCTTGGTGTGGACCTTCATGCCCTGCTTGCCCAGGCCTCGGCCGGCGACCTTGGAGATGTCGGCGTCCTCGGTTGGCAGCACGCGGTCGAGCGCCTCGAACAGCAGCACCTCGACGCCGAGTCGCGCGTAGGCGGACGCGATCTCCGCACCCGAGGCGCCCGCACCGACGACGGCCAGTGTCTTGGGAAGCTCCTCGAGGCCCCAGGCCTCTTCGGTGCCGATGATGCGACCGCCGAACTGCGTGCCCGGGATGGGCTTCTTCACGGATCCGGTGGCCAGGATGACCGTGCCGGCTCCGATCTCGGTGCCGTCGAAGTTGCCACCGACCTTGACGTTGCTGTCGTCGGTCACCGATCCGTGGCCCTCGATCAGCTCGATCTTGTTCTTCTTGAAGAGCCCCGCGACCCCGCCGGTGAGCGTGGTGACCACCTTGCGGCGGCGCTCGACGACCTGCGCGAAGTCGACCGAGTAGCCATCGACCTTGATGCCGTAGTCGCCCGCCTCGCCGACTTCGGTCAGGACATCAGCGACGCGAAGCACCGCCTTGGCGGGGATGCAGGCGTAGTTCAGGCAGCGCCCGCCGGTCTTGTCCTTCTCGATCACGGCGGTCTTCATCCCGAGCTGGGCCGCGCGGATGGCGGCCACATATCCACCCGGGCCCGAGCCGATGACGACGCAGTCGTAAGAGGATTCAGCCATGCGGCGGCAGCCTACCCGCTAGCTCTCGTCACCTGCCTCGAGACGGCGCGCCCGGAAGGTGGCCGCGTCGCCGTCGAGACCTTTGATCCGCCGCTTCCCGGCGAACGACCAGGAGTAGTTCTCCTCGAGTGCTTCCTTGACGCCTTCGCTGGTCAGCACACTGCTCGGCCGGGCGATGTCGGAGAGCCGGCTCGCCAGGTTGACCGGCCGCCCGTACCAGTCGCCTCCACGCGTGACGGCCTCGCCAACGGCGACTCCGGCGCGGAGCTCAGGGAACCCTTCTCCCTCGGCACAGGCCCGGTCGACCAGATCGAGGGCGGTGTCGAGAAGGGCCCGGGGCTCGGTGGAGATCAGCATCGCCGCGTCACCGATCATCTTCACCACGCGCACGGGGGGCGCGACGGCCTCGCCGGTCAGCTCGACCAGCCGCTGCGCGACCGCGCCCAGCCGCTCGGCCTCGACCGACTCCCCGAGCCGTGTGAAGTCGACGAGGTCGGCGAAGCACACCGCGACGGTGCGCCCGCCCGGCAGGCCGCGCTCCTCGAGATCCGATTGTGCGATGACCTCCTGGCGCACCTGCTCGCGCAAGTGGGCACTCAGGACGCTCTGCATGACCGGGGCGATCTGCGGGAGCGTCAGCCGCGTGCTGTGCGCGAGGCGCATCGCCGCTTCGAGCTCAGTGTCGCCGGGCTTGAGGATCGTCTGCGCGGTGAGCTCGCGGGTCGCCGCCGCGACGTCGGCCATCGCGCGCCCGACCACGCGCGCGACTTCGAGGCGGCCTTCCTCGGGAAGCCCCGCCTCGGCGAAGACCTTTGTCGACTCCGCGGCGCGCACGTCCTCGTCGGTGAAGAGCTTCTCCTCCTCGTCCGGGACGCCGAGCCCGAGCGCCTGCCGCATCTGGAGGAGGAACGGGAGCGGCACGCCGGCCTTCTCGGCGACCTCGCGCGGCGTGTAGCGCGGGCCGTCGCCCATGAGCACACGCTCGACGGGCAGCAGCGCGAGACGCTCTTCCTCGACCGCCTGCCGGAGGTCCTCGAGCGGAACCCCATCCTCCTGGAGTCGTTCGAGCAGCTGCACGCGCGAGCGCCGCCCCTCCTCGGTGCTCACGCCCTTCAGCAGGCCCTCGGCCTCGAAGTCGACCTTGCTCATCGAGGCGTTCGCGACGGACGCTCGGGCATCTGAATGCGCGCCATCGAGCGGATGAGCTTCCAGAAGAGGAAGCCGCCGGGGCCGAGGATCGCGAGGGAGATGATCAGCCCCTTGACGGAGTTGGCGACGGTCAGCGACAGCGCGGCGAAGACGAGCGAGACGCCAAGCAGGGCTTCGAAGCCCAGCACGGCCCAATAGCGGGCACGCCACATGCCGGCCGCGGTGACGAGCATGAGTACGCAGAAGATGATCGCGCCGCCGAGTGCCGTATGGCGCCCGCGGATCGTCACGCCCGCCGCGTAGAGAACGATGTTGGCGACGGCCAGCCCGGCGGCCACCACGGCCGCGACCGTGACGGCGGCGGGGCGCTCGCCGGCGTTCAGAGGGCGGAGGGCGGCCCGCGCCTCAGCGTTGCGAAGCTCGGAGCGGCTCGGGGGCTTGGGTTCGGACCCGGGTGAAGGCTCGGGCGCTGCCTTCTTCGGCTTGATCGCGGGTGCGGGCGTGACCGGTCCGCGAGAGCGCTTGCGACTACGTTGCCCCATCGCGGCCCCCCGTCCCGGCCGGCACTCGCTGCTCGAGCCGCGCTCGCATCTCCTGTGCGGCAGTTTCCGGATCCTCAGCCTCGGTGATCGCTCTGACGACCGCGACCCGCGTGGCGCCCGCGACGGTGACGGCGGCGAGGTTGGCGTTCGTTACGCCTCCGATCGCGAAGAACGGCACGGGCGCGTGGGCGGCGGCATGCACCACGAGCTCGAGGCCGACCGCGGCCCGGCCCGGCTTCGTCGGCGTCGCGTGCACTGGGCCGACGCCGATGTAGTCGGCCACACGAGCCGCATCGACCTGCGCAGGCGTGTGGGTGGAGAGCCCAACCAGGCGCTCCTCGCCCGCAATTTCGCGCGCCTGCGGGACGGGTACGTCGTCCTGGCCGACGTGGACCCCATCGGCCTTCGCCGCGAGAGCCAGGTCGGGGCGGTCGTTGATGATGAAGAGCGCGTCGCGCGCGCGGCACGCGGCACCGAACGACGCCGCGGCGGCGAGCAGCTCGTCGTCGCCCAGGTCCTTGTCGCGGAGCTGCACCACGTCGACACCGCCGCGTAGCGCGGCCTCGAGGTGCGGGCCGAACCCGGCCGGACAGACGAGATAGAGCCGCGCCGCGCGCAGGCGCGCACGTCGTGTTTCGAGGAGGCTCATGAGCGCACAGTCTGGCATCAGCCAGTCGGTAGCCTCTACCGGGCACGGGAGCCCGTCACGCGGGCTGAGAGGGCGGGGTGTCCGCCGACCGTCAACACCTGAACCGGGTAATGCCGGCGAAGGGAGAATGAGCTTGCCTACCGCCCAGCGCCCAGACCACGACGTAGCCGTCATCGGCGGCGGCGTCATCGGGTTGTCGGTCGCGTGGGCGGCGCTTCGCCGCGGCCTTCGCGTGCTGGTGCTCGACCGGGGAGAGCCGGAGGCCAGCGCTACCCATGTCGCCGCCGGGATGCTCGCGCCGACCTCTGAAGCTGCCCACGGCGAGGAGGCCTTGCTCACCCTCGGCCTCGCCTCGGCGCGCCGTTACGAAGAGTGGTGCGCGGACCTCGCCCAGGCCTCCGGACTCGATCCCGGGCTCCGCCGTTGTGGCTCGCTCATGCTCGCTCGCGACCGCGACGAGGCCGAGGCACTCGAGCGCGAGCTTGCCTACCGGGAGAGCCTCGGGCTGGCCGCGCGGCGGCTGCGGCCCACCGACGCCCGCCGCCTCGAGCCTGCGCTGGCGCCCGCGCTGCGTCTCGCGCTCGAGATCCCTGACGACCATGCGATCGACCCTCGCTCGTTGACGGCGGCGCTCGGCGCGGCCGTGCGCGCGGCGGGCGGTGAGTTACGGAGCAACGCCGACGTGGCTTCACTCGCCTGCTCCGCGGAACGCGTGAACGGCGTCACGCTCGCTTCGGGCGAGCGGATCAGCGCGCACCGCGTCGTCGTTGCCGCGGGCGCGTGGGCCGCGCAGCTTGCGGGATTGCCCGAGCACGCGCGTGTGCCTGTGCGTCCGGTGAAGGGGCAGATCCTCCGGCTCCGCGATCCTGCCGGACCGGGCCTGATCAGCCGGGTCCTGCGGCTGGCCGACGGCTACCTCGTGCCGCGCGGCGACGGGCGCTACGTGCTCGGCGCGACCGTGGAGGAGCGCGGGTGGGATCTGAAGCCCACCGCGGGGGGAGTCTTCGAACTGCTGCGTGCGGCCCGCGAGGCGCTGCCGGGAGTGGACGAGTGGATCGTCGAGGAGATCTCGGCCGGCCTGCGCCCGGGCACACCCGACAACTCTCCGCTGCTCGGCCCCGGAGAGCTCGAAGGCCTGTATTGGGCCACCGGTCACTACCGCGGGGGCGTGCTGCTCGCGCCGATCACAGGCGAGGTGCTGAGTGCTGCTCTGAGGGGGGAGCCGCTGCCTCCGGAAGCCGCGCCGTTCTCGCCGGGGCGCTTCACCCGGGCGCGTGAGGCGGTGGGCGTGTGATGGTGCAGTTGAACGGCGCCGCCCGAGAGGTGGGCGACGAGGCCACCGTCGCCGAGTTGCTCACCCTGCTCGAGGCCGGCATCCCCACCCGTGGTGTCGCGGTGGCCGTCGACGAGGAGGTCGTGCCCCGCGCCCGGTGGGAGGCGACTCGGCTCCGCGCCGGCGCACGCGTCGAGGTCGTGTCCGCGATCCAGGGAGGATGAGCAGATGACTGATGACGCGGAGCTCACGATCGCCGGCCGCCGCTTCGGCTCGCGCCTGCTCTTGGGCACGGGCGGGTTCTCCAATCTCGAGCAGATGGGCGCCGCGCTGCGCGCCAGCGGTACCGAGCTCGCGACGGTCGCGCTGCGGCGCATCGACCCGACTCAGCGCGGTTCGATCCTCGATGTACTGAGCGATGCCGGCGTCGACGTGCTGCCCAACACCGCGGGGTGCTTCACCGCGCGCGATGCCGTGCTCACCGCGCAGCTCGCGCGAGAGGCGTTTGAGACCGACTGGGTGAAGCTCGAGGTGATCGGCGACGACCGCACGCTGCTACCCGACGCGGTCGAGCTGCTCGAGGCGGCGGAGACGCTGGTCGACGAGGGTTTTGTCGTTCTCCCCTACACGACGGATGACCCGGTGCTCGCGCGCCGGCTCGAGGACGTGGGCTGCGCCGCGGTGATGCCGCTCGGCTCGCCGATCGGCAGCGGCATGGGCATCCGGAACCCGTACAACCTCAGCATCATCCGCGAGCGCGCCGGTGTGCCCGTGGTGCTCGATGCGGGCGTCGGCACCGCCTCCGACGCCGCGCTGGCGATGGAGCTCGGTTGCGACGCCGTTCTCTGCGCGAGCGCGATCTCGCGCGCGGACGAGCCGGTGACGATGGCCCGCGCGATTCGCCGCGCCGTCGAGGCCGGCCGCCTGGCGCGTGCCGCTGGGCGCATCCCGCGGCGGCTCTACGCGGAGGCCTCCACGCCGGAGGTGGGCGTGCCCGACTTCGGTCCGGCCGGCAGCGCGGGATGACCCACGAAGAGCTCGTCGACGCCTGGCAGGCCGCCTGGTCGGGCCGCGACCCGGGAGCGTTCGAGCCGTTGTGCGCTCCCGGGTTTCAGTACGAGGATCCGGTGGCCGGCGAGCCGCTCGAGGGCGTCGACGCCCTGCGGAGCCACGCTCGCGAGCTGTGGCGGGCTTTCCCCGACGCCCGCATCGAGAAGACAGGCGAGCGGCTCTCGAACGGGCGCTACCTGGCCGCCCCGTGCAAGGTGCTCGGCACCAATCGCGCACCGCTCGCCGGGCTCCCCGCGACCCGGCGCTTCGTGGTGGTCCACTGCGTCTTCTACTGCGAGGTCGACCGCGGCCAGCTTCTGCGTGTCCGCGCGTTCTTCGACCTCTACGACGCGGGCCGGCAGATCGGGTTGATGCCGGCGCGCGGAGGGCTCGGAGAGAAGGCCCTGATGATGCTGCGCGGCTTCGGCCTGCGCGCGGGCGGCGACGACGACAGCATCACCGAACGCCGCTGAGCCGCACGCGCAGAGGCGCGTGGTCGGAGAGAGCGCCACGATCCAGGACCTCGCCTGCACCGGTTGCCGCGAGCCCGCGTACGAGCAGGTGATCGACGTGGTGGCTCGCGGCCACTTCGAACCCCGTCACGTGCGGCTCGCGTAGGTTCAGGTCGCCGCCGAGTACGGCCGTCTGGCCCCCCGACCAGCGCTCGAGCGCGCCGGCTGTCGAAGCGACGTCCTCTTGCACGCGCGCAGGTGGATGCGTGCTGGCGTGCACGTTCGCAATCCACAACGTCCCGTCGCGTAACGCCACCCCGTGCGCCAGCCGGCGCTCTGGCCACAGCCGCACCCGCTTGTGGGCGTGGGCCGAGATCGTCTCGCGCGCAAGTATCGTGTTCGCTCCTCCGCTGTTGGCCTTGAGCAGATCCGGCCGGCGGCGCGCGATGGCCGTGCGTGCGGCGCTAAGACTGTTGCGCGACGTGAGCACGCTGCGCGCCTGCGCTGCGCTTGCCGTGGCGAGCGGCTCGGGCCACCAAGGCGGCACCTCCTGCAGGAGCGCCACATCCCACTCCCAGCCGGCGAGCGCGGAGGCGAACTCGCGCAGCAGCCCGCGTCCGGCCGGGGGCGCCGCGCGGCCGTGAAAGAGGTTCCAGGTGAGGACCGTGACATCCAAGGATTCGACCGTACACTTCCGCGCTTGACGCGCCACTTCCTCACCGGCACGGAGCTCTCCTCCGACGAGCTCGACGCGCTCTTGGTTCGCGCGACCGAGCTCAAGGCCGATCCGCTCGCATGCCGCGCGCTGGACGGGCACAGCGTCGCGCTGATCTTCGAGAAGCACTCGACGCGCACGCGGCTCTCCTTCGAGGCCGGGGTGTTCGAGCTCGGAGGCCAGCCGATCGTGCTCGGGCGCGAGCAGCTACAGCTCGATCGCGGTGAGACCATCCGTGACACGGCGCTCGTGTTCTCGCGCCACGTGGCCGCGATCGGCTTGCGCACCGGGCCCCATGCGCTCATCGACGAGATGGCGCAGTACTCGGGCGTGCCCGTCGTGAACATGCTCACGGCCGGGCACCACCCGTGCCAGGCCATCGCCGACCTGATGACCCTCCGAGAGGCCCACGGCCACACCGCGGGCCTGAAGCTCGCCTACGTCGGCGATGGCAACAACGTTGCGCGGTCGCTCGCGCTGATGGGGCCCCTCGCCGGCGTTGAGGTCGCGGTCGCCAGCCCGCCCGGCTACCAGCTCGAGACGGAGCTGGCGAGCGACATGGTCACCCTCGTCGAGGATCCCGGAGAGGCGGTCGCCGGCGCTCACGCCGTCTACACCGACG
This sequence comes from Solirubrobacterales bacterium, assembly GCA_038200435.1. Lineage (GTDB taxonomy): Bacteria > Actinomycetota > Thermoleophilia > Solirubrobacterales > Solirubrobacteraceae > JBBPXY01. The sequence continues at coordinate 10,828 of JBBPXY010000061.1, read as the reverse complement.
TGTGGGTGAGCATGGGCGACGAGGGCACTGCGGAGACGCGCCGCGCGGACCTCGCGCCCTACCGCATCGATGACGCCCTGCTCGATCGTGCCGCACCGGGCGCGTTCGCCCTGCACTGTCTGCCCGCGCACACGGGCGAGGAGATCACCGCCGAGGTTCTGTACGGCTCGCGGGAACGCATCTGGGACCAGGCGGAGAATCGCCGGCACGCGCAGAAGGCGCTGCTCGAGCTGCTGGTGCGGGAGAAGCCCTAGCCGACCGTGGCGACGAGCGCGTCGACGACACGCGGGTCGAACTGCTCGCCCGCGCCGCGGTGCAGCTCCTGCACGGCGCTCCGCCGGTCCATGGCGGCCCGGTAGGGACGGTCGCGCACCATCGCCAGGAACGCGTCGCACGCGCCGATGATGCGGCTGCCGAGCGGTATCTGCTCGCTGCCGATCCGGTCGGGGTAGCCCGTCCCGTCCCATCGCTCGTGATGGTGGCGCACGAGCCAACCGACCGGCGCCAGCCCGGGTAGCTCGGCCAGCATCTGCGCGCCGCGGCCCGGATGCTCGTGCACCAGCTCCCACTCCTTCGGCGTCAGCGGACCGCGCTTGCGGAGGATCGAGATGGGCACGTCGGTCTTGCCGAGGTCGTGCAGCTGGGCGGCGAGGTCGAGCTCGTCGACCGCGGCTCGGTCAAGACCGACGGCGGGCGCGACCGCGCGCGCCAGGTCGCCGACCTCCTCGCAGTGAGTCCCGGTGTCGTCGTCGTGGGCGGCGAGCTCCGCGTGGAGCTCGGCCACCCGGCGGCTGACGGGCGTGCGCGCGCCGAGGGCCGGCAGTGCGCGCCCGAGCAACTCGGCTCCGTTGCTCAGCACCTCGCATTCTTCCGCTCCCGGCTGCCAGCCGGCCGTGCAGCCGACAGCCGCGACGATGCCGACGACCACACCGCCAGTCACGACAGGCGCAGCCATCGCGGCGTACGGGCGGCGTGAGCAGCCGAAGTCGATGCGCCGGTCGAGCTCTGCGTAGTCGGCGACGATGACCGGCTCGCCGGTGCGGAGCACCTCGCCCGCCATGCCGCGATCGAGCGCGAACCGGCGCCCGATCGGCGAGGGGTCGTAGCCGGCCCCGGCGGCGGCGACGGTCGTTCCCGGGCGGCGTTCGTCTCGGAGCAGCAGGAGCGAACGGTCGGCCTGCACCGTCGTCATCACGTGTTCGAGCAGACGATCGAGCGCCGCGCTGGCCGCATCGCGTTCGGCATCTCTGTGCGTGTTCTTCGCCACTTCGGCGGTCATTACCGCGCGAACACACTGAATCCTCTTTCCGGTAGCCTCGCGACGTTCGTCGCACTGGAGGGGAGCGAGCAAGATGCCGCAGCCGAAGTCCAACTCATCGAAGCGCACGACCGGGTCGAGCCGAAGTGGAAGCGCGCCGAAGAGGCAAGCGAGCAGTACGCGAAAGGCCGGCGGCGGCGCGCGTAGCTCCGCGGCGAGCAAGAGCTCCTCGACGGGCAAGCGTTCGACGACCGCAAAGCGCGGCACGGCCAGCCGCTCCTCCGCGTCCAAGCCGGCGTCGCGCAGCACCGCCAAGCCGGCGTCGCGCAGCACCGCGAAGTCGACGTCGCGCAGTACGGCGAAGCCCGCTTCAAGAAGCACGGCCAAGCCCGCGTCGCGCAGCGGTCGCACGTCGGGCACGGCCCGCCGGCGCAGCTCCGCGCGCTCGACAGCGCGCCGCACCGCCTCGTCCCCGGTGGCTACGGCATCGGCTGCCGCCCAGTCGGCCGAGACCCAGGCTGCGCAAGGCCTCAACGACCTGCGCCAAACGCTCGCCAGCCGTGCCCTCGCGCCGTTGCACCTCGTGCTCACGACGCGCGAGCTGATCCAAGAGGCGATGGACGACGCCGTCGAGCGCGGTCGCATGACGCGCTCCGACGCCGAGGATCTCGTCTCTTCGCTGGCCCGTCTCGGCCGCAAGCAGGGCGAGGATGTCATCTCCGATCTCGAGCAGCTGGTTGGTCGCGGCCGCGAGCAGATCGAGGCCGCCGCCACGGAGACCCGCAAGCGCGTCGCCGACACCGGCAAGCGCGCCCGCGGCTCCTCGCAGGCCGATCGCGCCCTGCGTGAGGTCGACCGCGCCCGGCGCGTGGTCGGGGTGGGCTCCGCCTTCCCGATACTCGGGTACGACGACCTCACCGCCGCGCAGATCACCGACCGGTTCACAGACCTCACCCCGGCGCAGCTGCGCAAGGTGCGCGACTACGAGCGCCGGCACGCGAATCGCAAGTCGGTACTGCAGGGGATCGAGCGGGCGCTCGACCAGTAGCGCCCCCGCCTGGCCCTGCCATGCTGGGAGCGTGAGCGCTCCCCCGAAGACCAGCGGCTCGCGCCCCGCCAAGGGCGCCGAGCTCGAGTTGACCGTCGACAGCCTCGCCTTCGGGGGCAACGGGGTCGCTCGACTCGACGGCTTCGTCGTCTTCGTGCAGGGTGCGGTGCCCGGCGACCGCGTGCGCGCGCGGGTCAGCAAGTCCAAGCGCGCCTACGCCGAAGCGCGCACCGAGGAGATCCTCGAGCCCGGCCCCGACCGGGTCGCGCCTCTGGCCAACCACCCGGGGGCCCCGTGGCAGGTGCTGCCCTACGCGCGTCAGCTGGCCGTGAAGCAGGAGCAGGTCGGCGACGCGCTGCGGCGCATCGGTCATCTCGAGGGCTACGAGCTCGAGCCGATCGTGCCCGCTGTGCAGGAGTGGCGCTACCGGAACAAGCTCGAGTACTCGTTCGGATCCTCTCCGGAAGGCGATCTCGTCTGCGGCTTCCACGCGCCCGGGCGCTGGCACGAGATCGTCCCGGTCGACGATTGCCTGCTCGCCTCAGAACGCGGCAACGAGGTGCGCGAGCAGGTCGTCGCCTTCTGTCGTGAACACGGCCTCGAGCCCTACAACCGCCGCTCGGGCGAAGGGTTCCTACGCAACCTCGTCGTTCGCGAGGGCCGCCGCACGGGGCAGGTGCAGGTGCGCCTGGTCACCTCGTCCGGCCAGCTCGACACAGACGCGTTCGTCGCCGCGGTTCCGTGCGACGGACTGCTGTGGACCCGTCACGACCGTCTCGGCGAGACGACCTCGTCCGGTGAGACCAACCTCCTCGCCGGGTCGGACTACCTCGAGGAGGAGATCGGCGACCTGCGGGTGCGGATCTCGCCGCTGGCGTTCTTCCAGACCAACACGGAGATGGCGGAGAAGCTGTACGGCGTCGCGGCCGAGATGGCCGGCCTCAAGGGCTTCGAGCGTCTGTACGACCTCTACTGCGGCATCGGCACGGTGGGACTGACGCTGGCGCCCCGGGCGAGCGAGCTGTGGGGGCTCGAGGTCATCGAGGAGGCGGTCGGTGACGCGATCGCCAACGCGCGCCTCAACGAGATCGAGCGCGCTCACTTCTTCGCCGGCGACGTACGGCTGGCGCTGCGCGAGCTGGTGGAGGAGGCCGGGCGCCCCGACGTTCTCGTCGTCGACCCGCCGCGCTCCGGACTCTCGGAGAAGATCGTGCGACGGGTGATCGAGTCGGCTCCCAAGCGCATCGTGTACATCTCGTGCAACCCGACGACGCTCGCGCCCAACGCGGCGCAGCTCGTGGAGGCCGGCTACGCGCTGCGCCGGGTGCGCCCCGTCGACATGTTCCCCCAGACGCCGCACATCGAGTGCGTGGCGGTGCTGGACCGGGTGTAGTTCAGGGCGTAGCCAGAGCGGCGCTCATGCGCTCGACCGCGACCAGCAGGGTCTTGAGCGGACGGAGCATGAGCGTGACCTCGGTGACCCGCCCGTCGGGCGCTCGTCGTTCGTCGAGCGCGCCCTCGATTGCTTCCTCCCCGACGCGCCCGGCGAGGACCGTCACCGTCTCGTCGCCTGCCCACACCTCGCGCAACACGCTGGTCGAGTCGAGCAGACCGCCGATCAGGATCAGCAGGTGCACCACCTGGTCTCGTTCACGGTAGGTCCTGACCGGGCTGTGAAACGCGACGTGCGTGTCGAGCACGCGCTCCAGAGAAGCGCGGTCTTGGCATATGAGCGCTTCGACAAGTGGCGTGGTCATCTGACTCTCCCTCGTAAGCTTCGGTATCCGAAGCAGGTACGGTACTGCTTCGGGTTACGAAGCACCACCCGCGCCTCTCCTCGATGACGACCCCCCGCCCCGGACGCCCCACGCCCCGCTCTCGCACGGGTCGGCCGATCATGGCTCTCCTGGATCTGCTCGGACGCCGCTGGGCGTTGCGGATCATCTGGGAACTGCGCGACGCGGCGCTCTCGTTCCGTGAGCTGCAACGTGCGTGCGACGGTGTCTCGTCCTCAGTGCTCAACGACCGCCTGGGAGAGCTACGCGAGGCGGGCGCGGTGGAACGCGACCCGGAGCGCGGATTCCGGCTCACGCCCGAGGGGCGCAAGCTTCTCGCCGCATATCGGCCTCTCGACGCCTGGGCGGAGAGGTGGGCTACCCGGACCGGCTAAGCGGCCCGGGCGAGTGGCCGGCGCTCGCTCGAGGACGCGAACTGCGCCAGCGCCCCCGCAATGACGCGATAGACGTCGGCATTCACGCTCATACCGCAGTGGCTCGAATCGACCTCGACGTGCTCGGCGGCCGGGTCGAGGCAGGAGCGCCAGTCGACGATGCCGTCGGAGCGCGAGTAGATCGAGACGAAGCCGACCTCGCTCGGGAAGGGCTCCTCGAGCGAGTCGCGCAGCTCGGCGCAGCAATCACCGTCGAAGCAGTCGGGAGTGAAGAGGCCGGGCAGGCCGGCGGCGCCGAGTTTGCTCATCATCCGCACGTTCAACATCACCAGCGGGTGCACGGCGAGTTGGTCGATCAAGGGTGAGCCGAGGGTGACGATGCCGCTCACGAGATCCGGTCGCCGCGCCGCGAGGGCGCGGGCGAACGTGCCGCCGCGGCTCTGCCCGACGATCACCGCCGGTTGCTCGTAGCGCTCGGTCAGCCCCTCGAGGCGACCTTCGAGCCGGTCCAGCGCGGCCGAGGCACAGTCGGCGTTGAGGCGGATGCCCGCGCGGCTGGTGCGGTAGCCAAGGCGGCGCATCCAGCCCGTCATGGTCTGCAGCGACGCGTCTCCCGCCATGAAGCCGGGGATCAGCAGGGCCGGCCCGTGGCCGTGAGGCACGTCGCGTCCGCGATAGACGGGATCGCGCTGAAGAGCGGCCAGTTCACGGGGGAAGCGGGACTCGCGCCAGAGGGGCGGCAGTCCGCGTAGTGCCATGGGGGTGATGGACATGAGAGGAGTGTGACGGACTCTGCTGACGGTGAGTCAGCGACGACAGGGCAAGTAACGCTCGCAGTGGGTCATTTCTTCTTCAGCGACCCGGGCTTGTGCGCCGCCTTTGCGCCAGATTTGTCGCTCTTCACCAGGTATTCCGGGTTGTCCTTCGAGGCCTTGACCTCGTGGCCCTTGATCTTCGTCTTGGAGCTCAGCTTCTTCTCGACCTTGCCGGACGTCTTGCCCTGCGGGGTCTTCCACTCGACGGGGTCGCCCTTCTTCAAGTTCTCAGACATGCCCGCGATACGGACGAGCCGTAGACTCAGGATCACATGCGCGCCGCCACGATTCGCGACGGTGAGGTGCTCGTCGAGGAGCATCCGGATCCCCAGCCGGGGGCGGGCGAGGTGCTCGTGCGGGTTCACGCCGCCGGCCTGAACGGCGCCGACATGATGCAGCGCCGCGGTCTCTATCCGGCGCCTCCCGGCGCGCCGCAGGACATCCCGGGACTGGAGCTGGCCGGTGAGGTCGCGGCCCTCGGCGCCGGCGCCGCGCGCTTCGGCGAGGGGGATCGCGTGATGTCGATCGTGGCGGGCGGAGGCCAGGCTGAGTTCTGCGTAGTTCACGAGCGCCTGCTCATGGCCGTTCCCGGCGAGCTCGACTGGCCGGCGGCGGGCGGATTCTGCGAGGTCTTCACGACCGCCCACGACGCGCTCTTCACGCAGGCAGGGTTGCGCCCGGGCGAGCGGCTGCTGGTCCACGGCGGCGCAGGCGGGGTTGGCACGGCGGCCATCCAGCTCGGCCGGGCGGCCGGCGCGCGGGTGACCGCGACCGTGCGGCGCGAGGAGGCGCGCGACGAGGTCGCAGCCTTCGGCGCCGACGTGATCCCATCCGAGGGGTTCGTCGAGTACGGGCCCTTCGACGTCATCCTCGAGCTCGTGGGTGCCCCCAACGTGGGTGAGAACCTGAAGGCGGTGGCCACCAACGGGCGCATCGTCGTGATCGGCATAGGTGCCGGTGCCAAGGCCGAGCTCAACCTGGGGGCGCTGATGGGCAAGCGGGCGACGATCCGGGGCTCGACTCTGCGCGCACGCCCGCTCGAGGAGAAGGCGCAGACCGCTCGCGCCGTGGAGCGGGAGGTCCTTCCGGCGGTGCAGGCCGGAGCCCTACGCGTCCCGGTCGCCGCGACCCATCCCCTTGACGAGGTGGCCGCCGCCTACGAGCGCTTCGCGGCCGGCGGCAAGGTCGGCAAGATCGTCCTGACCAACTAGCCGTCGCGCCGGTCGCTAGATCGCAGCATTTGGTGGCCCCAGGACCCCCAAACCCTGCAACAGACACAAACCCAGCCGCTCGCCGCTAGTACGGCGGCAGCGCGCTGTACCAGTCGCCGAGCACCCGGAACGCGGCCCAGAACGCGCGCTTGGCCGGCTCTTCGTCAAGCGCCTCGTCGACGTTCGGCACGTACAGCGCGTCGATCGAGGGAGTGAAGCGCTGCACCTCACCGGCGCGCTCCTCCAGGTGTCGGGCCAGTGGAACGTCCGAGTCGTTCAGGACGTCGAGCGCTTCGGGACCCATGACGACGACCATCTTGGGCTGGACGATCGCCAGCTCTTCGACGATGCGCGCCACGCACTCGGGGTCGGCCATGGCCGGATCGGCCACGGGGCACTTGACGCAGAGCGTGCCGTAGACGATCAGCGGATCGATGCTCAGCCGCGCCAGCGACTTCATGATCGCGTTGCCCGAGCGGCCGTAGAAAGCGACGCCCTCCTCGACCTCCGAGGGGCGGGGCGCGTACTTCAGCAACATGATGTCGGCCTGCGGGTGACCCGACCCGAGGACAGGCGTGAAGTTGCCCCGCGGGCAACGATCGCAGTCCTGAAGCTCTCGGCTGAGGGTGCCCATCTCGCGGATGGCGCGCTCCAGGTACTTCTCTCTGATCTCGTCGTCGGTGGCGGGCATCGCGGGGAGGTTTGACGGCTTCCCGGGCTGTCCCTGCCGGTGCATCAGGACTTGCGGCCCGCCCGGCGCACCCGGCGGGCTCTGACGGCGGGTCGGGCGGGCGGAGGAGTCGCCTTCGTCTGGAGGAACTTGAGGGCCTGCACGTAGAGCAGGCTGGCCGGGCGGCGGATGATGTCGGCCTCGCGCAGCGAGTGCAGGAACTCCTCCGGGCCGTCGAACTGGCGCATCCGGATCCGCACCGAGCCGAGGCCCTGGGCCACGTGGGCGTCCGATCCCGCTCCAGCCGGTATCCGGTACTTGGCGGCGAACCGAACGGCCTCCTCGTTGAACTCGTTGATGGCGACCCGTGGGTTGAAGACCTCGATCGCGTCTATGTCGTCGATGACCGCCAGGAGGTGCTCGTAGTCGGGCACGGAGTGCATCCGGTCAAACGGATGGGGCACGTAGACGAGGCCTCCCTGTGCCTTGATCGCGGCGATGGTCTCGGCGAGGGTCATCCCGCGCGGGATCTTCTCCTCGATGAAGAGCCCGATCACCTCGCCCTGGTCGGCGGTCTTGACCTCCTCCGCGACGATCACCTGAATGCCGTCGGCCTTGGCACGCGCCTCGTGGGCTCCGGAGACCTCGTTGTGGTCGGTCACCGCGATTGCGCCGAGGCCCTTGGCCTTGGCCTCGCTCAGCAAAACCTCGACCGGTGTGGCGCAGTCGGGGGAGTGGTCGGTGTGCATGTGGAGGTCGACGTCGATCAGCCGGCGCGGCTTCAGGCGCGCGCTGACCTTGGGATCCTCTCGGTCGTCGTGACGGCGAGCGATCAAGTTGCGGTAGATCTCCTCTGTCTCGTCGGCAAGGCGGGTGAAAGTGAGTCGATCCCGTGTGGGAGCGCCCGCGTCGCGCATCCGCTGGCGCAAAGACGCGTCGCCGCCCAGCCGCGCGAGCTGTGCGGCTAGCGTGTCGACGTCGCCAGGCTCGAACAGCAGACCGGCCCGGCCCTCGTCGAGTAGCCCCTCGTAGACCGGCAGGCGGGTCGCCACCGGCACCACGCCGTCGGCCAGCGCCCGCAGGACCGCATCGGGCGCGGGAGCAGTGCCGGTCGATGCGCTGACGGCGACGTCGGCCTCGGTCAGAGCGCGCGCCGCTTCCTCGCGTCCCGGGCAGGCAACCACGACTCGATCTTCCAGCGTGCTGCGGAGCGTCACGTCGCGGCCGGTCACGATGCTGGCACTCCAGTCGAGCCCGTCCGGCAGGCGGCGCAGCGCTCGGAGGAAGACGCGCAGCGCCGGGCGTTCCTCCTCGTCGGCGAAGACGAACCGCACCGCGGCCGGCTCCCGCGCAGTGACGGCGGAGGGCTCCTCCATCGCAGGCATGACGACTCGGTAGTCGCCGGGAAAGAAGCGCTGCATGAGGTCGCGCGTGGCCTCGAAGCTCGCCGTGCGAGCGTCGAGCCGGCCGAGCAGCAGGGCCACCACGCGGCGGGCCAGCTGGGTGGAGAGGATGCGCTCGGTGGGGGCGTGGAAGGTGCCGACGTTCAGCGCGCGCGAGTGGCGGAGAGCGGCGCTAGAGGTGCTCGGCGCGAATGGCTCGTACACGTGGAGCAGGTCGGGCACGATCGTGCCGAGCGCCTCTTCGATCGTGCGCGCCACGTCGATCGGCAAGCCCGCGCTGCGCCGCCCCGACGCCAGCGGGAGCACCTCGCCGACACCGAGCACGCGCGGTTCACCCTCGGTATGGAGCGGCGCCGACTCTTCACGCGCGGCGCGAATGTCACGGCGGGATTCGCGGACGAGCTCGGTCGACTGCGACGGAGCGAGGACGAGCACCTCGTGGCCGCGCCGCGCCAGCTCGCGCGAGAGCCCGTCGATCTGCAGGTTCACGGCATGGCGCGCCTCCCACGGGTGCGGCGTGACCTGCACGAGGGAGACGCGGTCGGTCACGAAACCCAGTCTAAGACCGCACGATTGGCGCAAAGCGCATAACACATATTGTGCTACAACCCTCGAGTGGCTTCCCGGGTTGTCCGCGCACGTCTCGATGAGTCGTCCACCGACGGCCTGGCGGCGCTCATGCGAGAAGGCCGCAATGAATCAGAGGCGGTGCGTACGGCGCTCGTCGAGGCTGGGCGCCGCCGTTTGCGTCACGCGGCTCTCGCGGATGAGGCGCGGCTCTTGTCAGAGAACGCCGGCGACGTTGCCGAGATGCGAGCCGTTATGGCCGACATGGATGCGGTGTCAGCCGACTGGCCGGAGTGACTCGCGGCGACGTCTATCGGGTCCGGCTTCCGTCGGCTCGCGAGCACGAGCAGCAGGGTCCGCGCTACGCGGTGATACTGCAGGCCGAGGCGCTACTGGCTCTCTCCACCGCGTTAGTGGCGCCGACGTCCCAGATTGCGGCCGCCGCCACCTTCCGGCCAGAGGTTCAGGTGGCGGGCTCTTCGACTCGTGTGCTGGTCGAGCAGCTTCGCGCAGTCGATCTACAGCGCCTTGACAAGCACGTCGGCCGCGTGACGCCGGACGAGCAGCGGGGCATCGATCAGGCCCTCGAACTCGTGCTCGGGCTCTAGCCCAGCTTCTTCGACAACCGCTCCTCGAGGTTCGCCCGCACCGCCGGCCACTCGTCGTCGACGACGCTGAAGAAGGCGGAGTCGCGGAAAGACCCGTCGGTGAGCAGCCGGTGCTTGCGGTGGATGCCCTCGAACTGCGCAGGCAGGGCGGTCATGGCCCCGCGCGAGCGCTCGTTGCGAGCGTCGGTCTTCAACTGGACGCGAGCACACCCGAGGCGCTCGAAGGCGTGCTCGAGCATCAGCAGCTTTGCCTCGACGTTCGCGCCCGTGCGCCACGCCGCCGGAGTGAGCCAGGTCCAGCCGATCTCCAACCCACGATGCTCGGCGTGCAGACGCATGAACCGTGTCGAGCCGATGACCTCACCGCTCTGGGCGTCGACGGTCGCGAAGGGCGCCTCACGCTCCGCGGCGGCCTCCTCGCGCGCACGCGCGAACCACGCCGCAAAGCCCTCGGGTTCGTGACCCGGATGGTCCACCAGCTTCCAGACCTCCGGAAAGCGCGCGGCCGCGGCCATGGGCTCTTCGTGCTCAGGCAACAGCGGCTCGAGGACGACCTTCTCGCCCTCGAGACGCTGCCACAGACCGGGCCAGGCGCCGGCTATGCCGACGTGCGCTTCGGAGCGGGCACGCCGCTCGGCGTCGTGCCGGGGAGCGACTTGTACTCCTCGATGAACTTCTCGGTGTCCTCGCGGGCCTGGTCGTCGGGCCGCTGGTTGTGCGGGGACTTCATGAGGTATGAGCTGGGGCCGTCGAGTTGGCCGCCGACGCCGTGGTTGAGCGCGAGCTTGCAGCACCGCACGGCGTCGATGACGATGCCGGCCGAGTTGGGCGAGTCCCAGACCTCGAGCTTCATCTCGAGGTTCAGCGGCACGTCGCCGAAGGCCTGGCCCTCAACGCGGATGTGGGCCCACTTGCGATCGGTCAGCCACGGCACGTAGTCGCTCGGGCCGATGTAGACGTCGTCGGCCGGCAGCTCGTGGTCCATGATCGAGGTGACCGCGTTGGTCTTGGAGATCTTCTTGGACTCCAGGCGCTCGCGCTCGAGCATGTTGTAGAAGTCCATGTTGCCGCCGACGTT
>JBBPXY010000060.1:0-6108 GCA_038200435.1 Solirubrobacterales bacterium | reverse complement strand
CCTGTGCTGGCTGCTCGGTTCGGCTCAGGGCACGCGCGAGGAGCTCACCGCGCTCCACGGCACGCGCCTGCAGATGCTGCTCGAACGCTCCATCGACACGACGGTGCGCGGCGTCGTCTACGAAGCGGCCGGGACGGTCGGGGCCGAGGTGCTCACCGCCGGGGTCGCGGCGGTGGAGCTCGCGCACGAGACCTCCGAGATCCCGTTCGCGCTAGTCGAGGAGGACGGGAGCGATCCCGGCGCGTGGCTGAACGCCGCGCGAGCCGCGGTCGACGGGCTGCTGGAGACGTAGGTCGCAGTGTTCACCGGTCCCTAGCCCAGCAAAGGCTGCACTACCGCCCGAAGAGTCTCGACAACGTACGCCGGTTCGAAGGCAACCTGGGCGTAGGTGAATCGCAACGGGGTGAGGCCGGCCGCGAGGTGAGACTGGTCGCGGCGGCGGTCACGCGCCTGCTGCGCGGGCGTGCGGTGGTAGCGCAGGCCGTCCGTCTCGACGACCAGGCCGCTCTCGGGCCAGAAGAAATCCACGCGGAAGCCGTTCACGAACGCGCCCGTCTGCGGCAAGCCCAGTCCGGCGCGGCGGGCAAGGGGCAGGAAGCGGCTTTCGAGCTCGGAGTCGGTCAGGACGAAGGTGTGCCGGTCGAGGAGCTGGCGCAGGGCTGCGACCCCGGCCCGGCGGGGTACGTGATCAAGAGCATCGCGAAGTACGTCGGGCTTGATCAGGTCGCGCTTGTCCGCCTCGTTGACAGCGCGTTCGAGAGCAGGCCGCGACAGAACTCCGGCCAGATCGATGAGGCTGTACACAGCATCGACAACCGGAAGCCCGTCAACCTGGGCCGTGTGCCGCTCGAGGTCGGCTCGCCGGTAAATCCGAAGGCCACGTTGCGCTTGACGAAAGACGTCGCTGGGGACGGAGATCGTAATGACAGGCTCCGCGAACTCACCCACTCGCCAGAGGTTGGCGCCGCTTGTATGGCTCAGCGCAGCGCGCGGTCCGCAGGCGAGCACCGCGGCCATCCAGACTCCTCGCTTCCCCAGATCTGGTCGACCGACCGCGTAGACGCCTCGATGGACTGGGTAGAGCCGGCCCGACGCAATGCGATGAGTAACCGCGTCAGGGTGCAGTCCGAGCGCAAGCAGCTGAGGGCGGGACACGACGCCGTGCTGCTTGGAGGCGAGCGCGAGGACCTCCTCGCGCGTTGCGCGCAGCTCTTGCCGGTCCATACCCCATACAAGCCTGCGAGCGACCGGATCTCGCCCCCCACGCCGCCCTTTCGCTAGACTCGCTGCTCGTAAATAGCCAAAAGGCGACTGGATTTCCTAGGAGGACCGGCGTGGCCGATTATGCGAACGACGTGCTCGTCGAGCCGGAGTGGCTCGAGCAGCATCTGAACGACGATTCGATCCGCATCGTCGAGGTCGACGAGAACCCGGCCCTCTACGCCGATGCGCACATCCCCGGCGCGATCGGGTTCGACTGGAAGAAGGACCTGCAGGACCAGGTCAAGCGCGACTTCCTCGGCCCGGACGCCTTCGGTGAGCTCTTCGGGAAGAACGGCATCTCGAACGATCACACCGTCGTTCTCTACGGCGACCGCAACAACTGGTTCGCGGCCTACACCTACTGGTACCTCAAGTACTACGGCCACGACAACGTCAAGCTGCTCAACGGCCCGCGCGAGCGCTGGATCTCCGAGGACCGTCCCACCACGACTGACGCGCCGAGCCACGCGGCCGCGACGTTCAAGGCGCAGGCCGGCAACGACGCCATCCGCGCCGTGCGCGAAGAGGTCAGCCAGGCCCTCGACAACGGCAAGAAGCTCGTCGACGTGCGCTCGCCGCAGGAGTTCTCGGGCGAGCTCATCGCGATGCCCGGCTACGAGCAGGAGGGCGCACAGCGCTCAGGCCACATCCCGGGCGCCGCATCGATCCCGTGGGCCCAAGCGGTCAAGGAGGACGGCACGTTCAAGTCGGCCGACGAGCTCGAGGAGCTCTACGGCGGCAAGGGCGTGCTCTCCGGCGACCCGATCATCGCCTACTGCCGCATCGGTGAGCGCTCGGCGCACACGTGGTTCGTGCTGCACGAGCTGCTCGGACGCGACGACGTCAAGAACTACGACGGTTCGTGGACGGAGTGGGGCAACCTGGTCAACGTGCCCATAGAGAAGGACGTGTAGGGCGCCGTCGTCTCGCTCGGGTTCGAGTGGACAGCCGACAGTGGACAGGGCGGCTGGTTGGCCGCCCTTTTCACTTCTTGAGGAGGGGTTCGGCTCTCTCCAGGAGGTCGGCCAGCATTCGGGCCGTAGCTCCCCAGATCATGTTCTCCCCGACCGTGTAGGTGTCGGTGCGGATGGGCACTCCGCGGCGTAGGAGACGCTTGCGCTCGTAGCCGGCCTGCAGGTCGCGGAGTGAGAGCTCGAGCACCTCGGCGACTTCGCTGGGGCTGAGCTCCCAAACGCGGCCGGGCTCGATCACGCCGACGTAGGGGTAGACCGCGTAGCTCGTGGCAATCGTGGGGGTCGGCTGCAGGGCGCCGACGATCTCGACCGCATCCGGCGGGAGCCCGATCTCCTCGTGGGCCTCGCGTAGCGCCGTCTGACGCAGGTCCTCCTCGGGAAAGTCCTGGCGGCCGCCGGGGAAGGAGATCTCGCCCGGGTGGCGCCGCAGGTCGTCCCGGCGCTTGGTGAAGACGGCGCACACGTCGCCGGCCTCGTCGAAGTAGAGCGGTACGAGCACGGCAGCGTCGGTGCGGCCGTGCACGTCGAGGCTGGCCGCTTCGGCCGCCGCGATGAGGCGCGGCCCAAGCGTCTCCGCAATGTGAGCCGAGGAGCTCAGCTCACCCGCTCGACGCGCTCGTCGAACATGACCTCGCCGTCGAGCGTGCGGTGCACGGGGCACTTCGTGGCGATCACCTTGAGGCGCTCGACCTGCTCATCGGAGAGGTTGCCGGGCAGGCGCATGACCAGGCTGAAGCGAGTCGGCGTGCCGCGCTCGGCGGGCGCGAACTCGGCCTCCACTTCGATCGATCCCACGTCCCACCCCTTGCGCTTGGCGTACATCTCCATCGTGATCGCCGTGCACGACGCCAGACTCGCGGCGAGCAGCTCCTGCGGGCTGGGCGCGGCGTCGTCACCCCCCGCGTCCTGCGGCTCGTCGGCCGTCAGGTGATGCTCTCGCACCTCGATGTCGTGCTGGAAGTTCTCGGTGTGTCGGGCGGTCGCCTTCATCCTCGTCCTTGGTCGGCGCGGGCCGGGAAAACGGCCATGCTAGCCGCGCGCAGTTGCCGTCAGTCGCGCGGGTTGAACACGAGGCCGGTGAGGACCTTGGGAAAGAAGTAGGTCGACTTCGGAGGCATGCTCTCGCCCGCCTCCGCCACGTCCTGGACGCGCTTCACCGGTGTCGGGCCCATGAAGAACGCGGCGTCGAACGTCCCGTCATGCAGCAGCCAGCGGGCTTGGTCGGTGTCGCGGGCGTAGCCGAAGTTGTTCAAGTGATCGATGTCGTCGTCGGTGAGGCCGAGCGCGCCTTTGAGCAGGAGAGCCTCGGTCACGGCGGTGTCGAGCCGGCGGTAGGGCGTCGCGCGGCCGGGCAGGGCGGCGTCGGCCACGGCCTGGTCGCGAAGGGTGAGGCGGAAGGGCTTCTTGAAGTGGGCGTCCATGTAGCCGATCCGCACCCGCCCGTCCTCGGAAGCCGCCGGCACAAGGTCGTCCTCGTCGACGGGCTCGACCTCCCAGTCGCGACGGATGGCGGCGGCCAACTTCTCCTGCTGATCAGAGCTCAGTCCCTTCACGAGCCGGTGGGTGGGGAAGACCGTGAGGCCCGGATCCTCGAGTGCGACCAGGCACATGAGGACGTAGCGGTGCCCGCCCTCCTCCTCCGCTCCGATCTCCTGCGCGTAGACCCGCGCGGTCTCGTATCGATGGTGGCCGTCGGCGATCAGCAGCTCGGCGGGCCGTGCGGCATCGCGCACGGCATCGATCGCCTCGGGGTCATCAACCCGCCACAGCCGGTGAACGGTGCCGTCGTCGTCGGTCACCTCGCCCCAGGGCTCCCCGGTCGTGTGCGGCTCGAGGGCTCCCCATGCGGCACCCTCGGGGTCGGAGAAGAGCGAGAAGATCGGCGAGAGGTTCGCTTTCGTGGCCCGCGTCAGGCGCAGCCGGTCCTCCTTCGGCCCCGGGTGGGTGCGCTCGTGGGGGCGGATGCGGCCCGCGCCGTAATCCTCGACCCGGACGCGGCAGAGGAAGCCGCGGCGCGTGAACGAGCGCCCGTCGGGCCCGGTGTAGTCCTGGCTGAGCGCCCACAGCGTCGGGGCGTCCTCGCGCACCACGGCCCCTTCTCCGATCCAGCCCTTGAGGACCTTGGCGGCCTCGGCGTAGGGGTCGTCCCCTTGTGGGAGGTCGATCTCGACGACGTTGTGCGGCGAGGAGGCGAGCAGCCGCGCGCGGTGCTCGGCGTCGATCACGTCGTAGGGCGGCGAGACCAGCGTCTGGAGTGGTCCGGCGACCTCGGGGTCGTAGCGAAGGGCGTTCAGCGGTTCGATGTCGGCCATGGCGGCGAGGCTACCGCCCGCCGCCCCACCCGCCGGCTCGCGCGCGGACCCGGCTAACTACCGGACGCGGAAGTCGGCGCGCCCGATGAGGCCCATCGCGTACTCCGGCCAGAACACACCCGTGGCGGGCGAGCCGTGGCAGGGGCCGCCCGAGCGCCCAGGGTTGCCGATCCAGATGAACGCGTCGACCCGGGGGAAGCCAGTCGATGTCGTCGGCTTGGGGCCGAGGCCGCGGCCCGACGGGTTGCACAGCACGGAGTTGCCGTACTTCACGCGGTTGTGCGGGACGAGCGGGCCGCGCCCGTTGACCGCGGTGCTCACGACGAAGTGCTTGCCGCCCGTGGCGTGCGAGATGCGGTTGCCGTAGGAGATTTCCTTGCGGGTCCGGGCGAAGTGGGTCGAGTTCGTGAAGAACCCCTGGATCTTGCGCACGTCCGCGAGGCGCAGCAGGCGGGCGGTGCGCGCAGGGGGCACGGCGTCGGACGCCCCCGCGTCGAGATAGGTGACGAGGTGGGGGAGGCGCGAGAGCTTGTCGACCGCGTAGCGCAGCTCGGCGAGGCGTACGCGCAGGCCGGTGCTCGACAGGCAGCCCGCGGTGATGAGCGCATCTTGCTCGAGGAAGAGGACGGCGCGATAGTTGCCGATGCCGCGCGCAAAGCCCGCGATCCAGCGCTTGTAGGAGTCCTGCTCGCGGCGGGAATCGCTGTGGTTGCCACAGCGCACGTGCTTGAGGCGGTAGGCGGCGAGGAGCGGCACGGCGCCCGGGTCGGCGGCCTCGGCGCGGGTGAGGAAGCGGTTCACGGCCAGGCCGCCGTTCGGGTCCCATCCACCGAAGCGCTTGGTCTCAGGCTGATCGGCGATGGTGCGCAGCGACGGGTACCGGTGGACGAACCGCGCGGCCAGGCCCCATTCGCGGTCGATGAAGAAGCGGGCTCCGGGCAGCGGATTGCCGTTCACCGGGTTGACCTGCAGCGGGTTTGTGTTGTCACGGCTCGTGGCAATCGCGTCGTTGTCGACGATCGTCAGGAGGGCGTGCTCGGGGTCGTGAGCCAGCGTCGCGAGGCTCGGGCCGTAGTCGGCCGGGCCGAAGAGGCCGATCAGCACCGTCTCCGGTTGCTCGACAGCGTTGTCATCGACGATCGGCACGGTGAAGGTGGCGCTGTACTGGCCCTGCGCGAACTCGACGCCGTCCTTGACCGGGGTGTAGTCGGCGTAGGCGTCGGCGGTCTGATGGATTGCGATGTAGCGCACGATGCCGGCGTACCTCGCGCTCGAGCGTGTGACGGTGATTACGGCGCCGGCGCCCTCGCTGACGGAGTAGCGGGTCGAGGAGAGGCGGAACGTGTCGGAGGCCTGGGCCGAGGCCAGGCCCAGGGTCATGAAGAAGACGAGCGCCGTGGCGAAGGTGAGGCCGAGGCGGCGAAGAGGCGAGAAGGCGAGCATGAGTGCGAGGAGGGCTTCTGGACCGGAGGACGAGGGCTGGTTGGGGACCCAGGCAACTCCGTCCCCACCTTCTCTAGATCCATCGGCGCGACAAAGGGCACGCTTGAGGGAGCTTG